>NZ_JBDQQT010000018.1:0-84600 GCF_039888625.1 Pseudomonas sp. CAU 1711 | reverse complement strand
TGCGGGCCACAAATAACGGCCTCTACTGTCCGGCGACCATTCGATTCAGGAACATCGCGAAGATGCGTTGATTGTGTTCCCTGACACGGTGCTGAACAACCAATTTTGCCCTTGCGCCTAACGTTTGGTTAAGGGGCGGCCAAAAGCGCAGCTTTTGGACGTCCAAGTGAGCGAAGCGAACGACTTGAACCAATTGTTAGGCACGGTGCCGAGTCGTACGCAGGAAATGATGCCAACGCCGAGCATGACCGGCGGAGCGCACGGCTTGTCGGACTTGGCCCGGAAAGTTATTTGTGATGTGCACATACTCTGCAAGCAACTCCTTTGCGAGCCACAAATAACGGCCTTTACTGTCAGGCGACCATTCGATTCAGGAACACCGCGACGATGCGGTGATTGTGTTTCCTGGCTCGGTGCTGAACAACCCATTTCGCTCTTACGCCTAACTATAAGTAGACGACACAAGTGGGGTAATTAATTCCGCCACTTGTGTCGCATAACGTTCCTTGTCGTCCGGCAAGTCCTTGTCTAGCCTGCAAGGCGCATCAGGAGATGCGACATGGACCAGGGAGCAAAAACGACATGGATGACAAGCCTAGGCTGCTCGACCAGGTGCGCGAGCAGATTCGCCTTCGACACTATTCGATTCGTACTGAAGATGTCTATCTGGAGTGGGTGCGGCGCTTTATCCGTTTCCACAAGTACCGCCATCCGCAGGAGATGGGGGCCGCCGAGGTCGAGGCTTTCCTGAGTCATCTGGCGGTACGCCGGGATGTTTCTGCGTCCACGCAGAACCAGGCGTTGTCGGCGATTCTCTTCCTTTATAAGCAGGTGCTGCAGATCGAACTGCCGTGGATGGACGGTGTGATTAGGGCGCGCCGACCTCGACGGCTGCCGGTGGTGCTGACGCGCGAGGAGGTGGCGAGTGTGTTGGCGCAGCTGGATGGCACGCTGTGGCTGGTGGCCAGCCTGTTGTATGGCTCGGGTATGCGGCTGATGGAGGTGCTGCGGTTGCGGGTCAAGGATGTCGAGTTTTCCCGTCTGGAGATTCTGATTCGTGACGGTAAGGGGCAGAAGGACAGGGTGACCATGCTGCCTCAAAAGCTGGCGGCGCCCCTGCAGTTGCACCTGGAGCGGGTGCGGGCGCTGCACGATCAGGACCTGAAGGAGGGTTATGGGCGGGCCAATCTGCCGCATGCCCTGGCGCGCAAGTATCCGAATGCGGCGGCGGAGTGGGGTTGGCAGTTTGTCTTTCCGTCGATCAATCGCTCCAAGGACCCGCGCTCGGGGGGTATCTTCCGTCATCATCTGCATGAGAAGACCATTCAGCGGGCTATTCGCAACGCGGTGCGGCGGGTGGGGCTGCACAAGCCGGCGACGCCGCACACCTTGCGCCACTCATTCGCCACGCATCTGCTGGAAACCGGGCAGGACATTCGCACCGTGCAGGAGCTGCTCGGCCATGCCGACGTGAAGACGACGCAGATCTATACCCATGTGCTCAATAGAGGGGGCATGGGGGTGCTGAGTCCACTGGACCGAGGTTGAGTTGCCGAGTGGCCATTTCAGCTACGGCTTGGTAGGTGCAAAGCCATTCCCGGTTCAAGCCGCTCCCATAAAGAACAGGCCCCGCATGTGCGGGGCCTGTTCTTTGTCGAGGCGTTCAGACCAGTTCGGCCCAGAGGTCGTACTCGTCGGCATCCACCACGCGCACGCGGACCTTGTCGCCCGGCTTTACCGTGGTGCTGTCAATGAACACGCTGCCGTCGATTTCCGGGGCGTCGGCCCAGGAGCGGGCGACGGCGCCTTCGTGGTCGACTTCATCGATCAGCACTTCGATCTCGCTGCCGACCTTGCGCTGCAGGCGCGCGGCAGAGATGGCCTGCTGGTGGGCCATGAAGCGCTCCCAGCGCTCCTGCTTCACCTCGTCCGGCACCGGCTCGAGGTTCATGTCATTGGCCGGGGCGCCGTCGACCGGGCTGTACTGGAAGCAGCCGACGCGGTCGAGCTGGGCTTCGGTCAGCCAGTCCAGCAGGTACTGGAAGTCTTCCTCGGTCTCGCCGGGGAAGCCGACGATGAAGGTGGAGCGGATGGTCAGTTCCGGGCAGATCTCGCGCCAGGCCTTGATGCGGGCCAGGGTCTTGTCCTCGAAGGCCGGGCGCTTCATGGCCTTGAGCACTTTCGGGCTGGCGTGCTGGAAGGGGATGTCCAGGTAGGGCAGCAGCTTGCCTGCGGCCATCAGCGGGATCACGTCGTCGACATTGGGGTAGGGGTAGACGTAGTGCAGGCGCACCCACACGCCCATGCTGGAGAGCGCCTCGCACAGCTCCTTCATGCGCGTCTTGACCGGCTGGCCTTCCCAGAAGTCGGTCTTGTACTTGAGGTCCACGCCGTAGGCGCTGGTGTCCTGGCTGATCACCAGGATTTCCTTGACCCCGGCCTTGACCAGGCGCTGGGCCTCGGAGAGCACGTCGCCGACCGGGCGGCTGACCAGCTTGCCGCGCATCGAGGGGATGATGCAGAAGCTGCAGCTGTGATTGCAGCCTTCGGAAATCTTCAGGTAGGCATAGTGGCGCGGGGTGAGCTTGATGCCCTGCGGCGGCACCAGGTCGACGTAGGGGTTGTGGTCGGCCTTGGGGGGGATCACCTCGTGCACGGCGTTGACCACCTGCTCGTACTGCTGCGGGCCGGTGACGGCCAGCACGCTGGGGTGCACGTCGCGGATGGCGTTCTCGGACACGCCCATGCAGCCGGTGACGATCACCTTGCCGTTCTCGGCGATGGCTTCGCCTATGGTGTCCAGCGATTCGGCCTTGGCGCTGTCGATAAAGCCGCAGGTGTTGACCACCACCACGTCGGCATCCTCGTAGGTGGGCACGATCTCGTAGCCCTCCATACGCAGCTGGGTGAGGATGCGTTCGGAGTCGACGGTCGCTTTCGGGCAACCCAGGGAAACGAATCCGACTTTCGGTGTGGCGGTGGACATGCGACTAACCTCGAAGGGCGCTCACGAGACGCCTCTGATCAAAAAGTGCGCAATTCTAGCGGCGCTGGCAGGGCTTTTCCAGCACTGTTCGACGCTTCGGCTGCTTGTCTTTTCGGCGGCGCGTGATGCGCTCACGGGGCATTGGCGGCGAGGCGCGCGGTGCCGTGCGCCGGGCCAGAAATAGCACGGGGCCCGCAGGCCCCGTGGTTGCGCCGGCCGGGTAGGCTGGCGCGTGGCACCTGGGTGCCGGGAGGTAGGAAGCGCGTCGCACCGGGTGGGTAACCCCTTTGTCAGGTGTGCGGCGCGTGGCGTCCGGCGTGGCCTGGCCATGCCGTCGGCCGGGTCAGGTGCCCTGGGAGAGCTCCTGGGAGCGGACGAAGGCCGCCCGGGCTGCCGCCTCGACCAGATGGCGCAGGGCCTGGTCCTGTTCGAGGCGGGCAATCGCGGCCGCCGTGGTGCCATTGGGCGAGGTCACGGCGTTGCGCAGTTCGATGAAGTCCGCGCCCGGCTGCGCCTGCAGCGAGGCGGCGCCAAGCGCGGTCTGGGCGGCCAGGGCCTTAGCCAGGTCGGCCGGCAGGCCGAGGGCCTCGCCGGCGCCCGCCAGCGCCTCGCTGAACAGGTGGTAATAGGCCGGGCCGCTGCCGGACAGGGCGGTGACCGCGTCCAGCTGGCCCTCCTGCTCGACCCAGTAGGCCTTGCCCACGGCGTCGAACAGCTGGGTGATCTGCTCGCGACGTTCCGCGTCCAGCACGTCGGCGCTGAACAGGCCGCTGCAGCCGGCGCCGACCAGCACCGGCGTGTTCGGCATCGCGCGGACCACCGGGCAGCGCCCGCGCAGTGCCGCGCTCAGGCTGGCGCAGGTGACGCCGGCGGCGACCGAGATCACCACGGCGCCCCGGCACAGAGGGTCGGGTAGCGCGGCCAGCGTCTGGCAGGCCTGGCCCGGCTTGGTGGCCAGCAGGATCAGCTCGAAAGCGCGCTGCGGCAGTTCGTCCAGGTCGGCATACAGCTGGGCGCTGTCGGAAAATGGCAGATGCGGGTCGACGGCGCTGACGCTGCCGACCAGATGGCTCTTGCGCCAGGCTGCACCGATGGCGCTACCCATGCGGCCGTAGCCGATAAAGAGTGTGTTCATGGAAGTCCTTGGCCCGGATGCGGGCGGAGGATGCCGGAGCTGGCTTTCACCAGGCTTGCTTCGGCGCCTTTGCATCCGCCGGGCGGGGTGCCCGGCGGATGGCGCGGATCAGCCGATGGTCATCAGGCTGGCGTTGCCGCCGGCGGCGGCGGTGTTGACCGACAGCGCGTGCTCGACCAGCAGTCGCTCCAGCGGGATGTCGGTCTCGCCCTTGTTCAGCCCGTGTACGCCGACGATCGCGCCCTTGCGCTGGGCGGCCTGCTGGCTCACCGCGCGCAGCTGATCGGAATCGCCGTGGTGGAGGATGGCATCCACCTCGACCTCGCTGGCGCTCCAGTCGGCGACCAGGGCGATGCGCTCGCGCACCTCCTTGGGCAGCTCGGTATGCAGCGCGCGCTGGTTATCCAGCCACAGCGCGTTGCCACCGACCGCCAGGGTGGCGGCCAGCTGGGCCAGCAGGTCGGCGCGGTCCTCGGCCAGGCACAGCACGCGCTCGCGCGGCAGCAGGGTATAGCTGTTGCGCTCGCCGGTGGGGCCGGTCAGCAGGTGGCTGCTGTAGCTCTGCGACAGCGCGCGGTACTGCTCGAACAGCGCGGCGACGGCCGGCTCCTGCTTGCCGGCCCACTCGGCGAAGGCGGCGCGCGCCTTGTCCAGCGCGGCGGGGGTGGGCAGGGCCTGCACCTCGCCCTGCTGCAGCTGCTGGGCCACCGCTTCCTGCGGGCGGGTCGACAGCAGGCGGTACAGGTACAGTGGGCCGCCGGCCTTCGGCCCGGTGCCGGACAGGCCCTCGCCGCCGAACGGCTGCACGCCGACCACGGCGCCGACGATGTTGCGGTTGACATAGAGGTTGCCGACCTTGGCCGAGTCCACCACCTGGGCGATGGTTTCGTCGATGCGCGTGTGCACGCCGAGGGTCAGGCCGTAGCCGCTGTCGTTGATCTGCTGCAGCAGGTTGCCCAGCTCCGCGCGCGGGTAGCGCACCAGGTGCAGCACCGGGCCGAAGATCTCGCGCTTGAGCTCGTCGAAGCTGTCCAGCTCGATCAGGGTCGGCAGGACGAAGGTGCCGCGCTTGAGTTCCTCGGCCTCCAGGCGGGCGGCCTGGAACACCTTGCGGCCCTTGTCGCGCATGGCCTTGATATGGGCCTCGATGCCAGCCTTGGCCTCGGCGTCGATCACCGGGCCGATGTCGGTGTGCAGGCGCTCCGGCGAGCCGATGCGGTACTCGGCCATGGCGCCCTTGAGCATTTCCACCACGCGGTCGGCCACGTCGGCCTGCACGCACAGTACGCGCAGCGCCGAGCAGCGCTGGCCGGCGCTGTCGAAGGCGGAGCTGACCACGTCGACCACCACCTGCTCGGCCAGGGCCGAGGAGTCGACGATCATCGCGTTCAGCCCGCCGGTCTCGGCGATCAGCGGCACGGCGCGGCCCTGGGCGTCCAGGCGGCCGGCGATGCTGCGCTGGAGGATGCCGGCCACTTCGGTGGAGCCGGTGAACATCACCCCGCGCACGCGCTCGTCGCCTACCAGGCGGGCGCCGACGGTCTCGCCGCGGCCCGGCAGCAGCTGCACGGCGCCGGCGGGCACGCCGGCTTCGAGCAGGATGCGCACGGCCTGGGCGGCGATCAGCGGGGTCTGCTCGGCCGGCTTGGCCAGCACGGTGTTGCCGGCGGCCAGGGCGGCGGCCACCTGGCCGGTGAAGATCGCCAGCGGGAAGTTCCACGGGCTGATGCACACCACCGGGCCCAGCGGGCGGTGGCTGTCGTTGCCGAAGCCGCGCGCCTGGGCGGCGTAGTAACGCAGGAAGTCGACCGCCTCGCGCACTTCGGCGATGGCGTTGGCGAAGGTCTTGCCGGACTCGCGCACCAGCAGGCCCATCAGTTGCTGGATCTCGCCCTCCATCCGGTCGGCGGCGCGCTCCAGCACGGCGGCGCGCTCGCTCGGCAGGGTGGACTGCCAGATCGGCCCGCTGGCCTGGGCGCAGAGGATGGCGCTCTTCACATCGCTCTCGCTGGCCTCGTGCACGTGGCCGACCAGGTCGCGATGATCGGCCGGGTTGCGCAGCGGCTCGGCCGGGCCCGGGTTCGGCGTGTCGCAGCCGAGCATCGGGGCGGCGACGTAGGCGATGTTGGTGCTGCTCAGCAGCGCCGAGGAGAGCGAACCCAGGCGGTGTTCGTTGGCCAGATCGATGCCGCTGGAGTTGACCCGGGCCGCGCCGTACAGGTCACGCGGCAGCGCGATGCGCGGGTGCGCCAGGCCGACGGCGCCTTCCTGGGCGGCCATGCGCTCGACCTGCTCGACCGGGTCTTCGACCAGGTCCTTGAGCGAGATGCTGTGGTCGGCGATGCGGTTGACGAAGCTGGTGTTGGCGCCGTTTTCCAGCAGGCGGCGCACCAGGTAGGCCAGCAGCGTCTCGTGGCTGCCGACCGGGGCGTAGATGCGGCACGGACGGTTGAACTTGCCGTCCTTGAGCGAGCCGACCACCTGCTCGTAGAGCGGCTCGCCCATGCCGTGCAGGCACTGGAACTCGTACTGGCCCGGGTAGTAGTTCTGCCCGGCGATCTGGTAGATGGCCGCCAGCGAGTGGGCGTTGTGGGTGGCGAACTGCGGGTAGATGGCTTCCGGCACGGCCAGCAGCTTGCGTGCGCAGGCGATGTAGGAGAGGTCGGTGTAGGGCTTGCGGGTGTACACCGGGTAGCCTTCCAGGCCGTCGATCTGGGCGCGCTTGATCTCGCTGTCCCAGTAGGCGCCCTTGACCAGGCGGATCATCAGGCGGTGGCGGCTGCGCTTGGCCAGGTCGATGACGTAGTCGATCACGTAGGGGCAGCGCTTCTGGTAGGCCTGGATGACGAAGCCGATGCCGTTCCAGCCGGCCAGCGCCGGCTCGAAGCACAGGCGCTCGAGCAGGTCGAGGGAGATTTCCAGGCGGTCGGCTTCCTCGGCGTCGATGTTGATGCCGATGTCGTACTGCTTGGCCAGCTTGGTCAGGCCGAGCAGGGTCGGGTACAGCTCGTCCATCACCCGGTCGTACTGGGCGCGGCTGTAGCGCGGGTGCAGGGCGGACAGCTTGATCGAGATGCCCGGGCCTTCGTAGATGCCGCGGCCGTGCGAGGCCTTGCCGATGGCATGGATGGCCTGCTCGTAGGAGGCCAGGTAGCGCTTGGCGTCTTCCTCGGTGAGGGCGGCCTCGCCGAGCATGTCGTAGGAGTAGCGGAAGCCCTTGCTTTCCATGTTGGCGGCGTTGGCCAGGGCCTCGCCGATGGTCTCGCCGGTGACGAACTGCTCGCCCATCAGGCGCATGGCCATGTCCACGCCCTTGCGGATCACCGGCTCGCCGCTCTTGCCGATCAGGCGGTTGAGCGAGGAGGACAGGCCGGCCTCGTTATGGGTGGACACCAGCTTGCCAGTGATCAGCAGGCCCCAGCTGGCCGCGTTGACGAACATCGACGGGCTCTGGCCGAGGTGCTGGCTCCAGTTGCCGTTGGCGATCTTGTCGCGGATCAGGGCGTCGCGGGTGGCCTTGTCCGGTATGCGCAGCAGCGCCTCGGCCAGGCACATCAGCGCCACGCCCTCCTGGGACGACAGCGAGAACTCCTGCAGCAGGCCCTGCACCAGGCCCTGGCGGCCGCCGGCGCTCTTCTGCTTGCGCAGCTTCTCGGCGATGCCCAGGGCCATCTTGTTGGCGGCCTCGGCCTGCTCCTTGGGCAGGCGCGCCATCTCCAGCAGCATCGGCACGGCGTCGTTTTCCGGGCGGCGGTAGGCGGCGGTGATGGCGGCGCGCAGCACCGACTGCGGCAGGATGCTCTCGGCGAAGTCGAGGAATACCTGCAGGCCCTGGTCGCTCAAGTTGTCCACGGCTTCCTCGCCGGCCGCGGCGGCCAGGCCGGCGTGCTCGGCCGGGGTCAGGCCACCCTCGACCTGTTCCAGGTAGGTGAAGATCGCCTGCTTGATCAGCCAGTGCGGGGTGCGGTCCAGCTGCTGGGCGGCCTGCTTCAGGCGTTCGCGGGTGGCATCGTCGAGTTTGACGCCGAGGGTGGTGGTAGCCATGGGGTAATCCTGTCAGCAAGGTGCGAGGGATGACGAGTGGCCGAAGATTAAGCGTTATCGCAATCAGGGTGCAACTAGGTGCAACCTTTGCTCTGCGGTGTTTTCGACGAGTTGCACCTCGGCTCGGCGGCGCAGGGTGCAGCCATGAGCATAGGAGAGATGCGGAGGAGGCGAGGGGGCTTAAACGCAAAAACCCCGTAGCGCCGGGGCGCTACGGGGTTCCTTAATTGGTTGCGGGAGCCGGATTTGAACCGACGACCTTCGGGTTATGAGCCCGACGAGCTACCAGACTGCTCCATCCCGCGGCGGCCATTCTACTCGGGAATCGAACTCTGTCAATCGATTTATTGAAATTGATCGAAAACATAAATCGCAGGCAAACGAAAAAGGCCACTCGTTTGAGTGGCCTTGTTTCGAATCTGGTTGCGGGAGCCGGATTTGAACCGACGACCTTCGGGTTATGAGCCCGACGAGCTACCAGACTGCTCCATCCCGCGGCGGCCATTCTACTGCCGAAACCAACCCTGTCAACCAGGAATTTAGAAAAAACTGTTTTATCGTCAGATGCTTAGCGTCTGGCGGGTGTAGACTGCAGGCTCTCAGGTCAGGCCCGGCGGGGCTTTCGGGACTTTCCGTGCGCAAGATCATCCATATCGACTGCGACTGCTTCTACGCCGCCATCGAGATGCGCGACGATCCGCGTCTGGCCGGGCGACCGCTGGCCGTCGGCGGGGCGGCGGACCGCCGCGGGGTGATCGCCACCTGCAACTATGAGGCGCGCGCCTGGGGCGTGCGTTCGGCCATGCCCACCGGGCAGGCGCTCAAGCTGTGTCCGGACCTGCTGGTGGTCCGGCCGCGGATGGACGCCTACAAGGCCGCTTCGCGCGAGATCCACGCGATCTTCCGCGACTACACCGAGATCATCGAACCGCTGTCGCTGGACGAGGCCTATCTGGACGTGTCCGACAGCCCCAGCGCCACGCGCATCGCCCAGGAGATCCGTCGGCGGGTGTCGCAGGAGCTGCACATCACGGTGTCCGCCGGGGTGGCGCCGAACAAGTTCCTGGCCAAGATCGCCAGCGACTGGCGCAAGCCCAATGGCCTGTTCGTGATCACCCCGGAGCGCGTCGAGGAATTCGTCGCCGCGCTGCCGGTGGGCAAGCTGCACGGCGTCGGCAAGGTCACCGCCGACAAGCTGGGGCGGCTCGGCATCGATAGCTGTCTGGACCTGCGGGACTGGAGCAAGCTGGCGCTGGCCCGCGAGTTCGGCAGCTTCGGCGAGCGCCTGTGGAACCTAGCGCGCGGCATCGACGAGCGTCCGGTGCGGGTGGATAGCCGGCGCCAGTCGGTCAGCGTGGAGAACACCTTCGACCACGACCTGCCGGATCTGCCCGCCTGCCTGCAGGAGCTGCCGGCGCTGCTGGCCCAACTGGAGACGCGCATGGCGCGGCTGGACGCCAGCTATCGACCGGACAAGCCCTTCGTCAAGGTCAAGTTCCACGACTTCAGTCAGACCACCCTGGAGCAGGCCGGCGCGCGGCGCGATCTGCACAGCTACGAACAGCTGCTGAGCGGCGCCTTCGCCCGTGGCAACAAGCCGGTGCGCCTGCTCGGCGTGGGCGTACGCCTGCTGGATCTGCGCGGGCGGCAGGAGCAACTGGAATTATTCGAGAGGTAGGGTTGGAGCACAGTTACCGAGTAGCCCGGGTGCAATCCGGGGGCGGAGCTGCCTGCTTCAGAACCGCTCACGGATATGTTGATCGTTGGCCAGGCTGCTCCGAAGTCGGCTCGGGACGCGGGGTTGCGGGCTCGCCCGTCTGCTTCTCCTGTACCTCCCCCCCTGCCGCAGGCTCAAAGGTACCGAGCCCGGAAAGCAAGAAACCCGGCCTAGGCCGGGTTTTTCGTGGACGCTGGGGCGACTCAGGCGGCGAAGTTCTTCGCCACGAAGTCCCAGTTGACCAGGTTCCAGAACGCCTCGACGTACTTCGGACGCAGGTTGCGGTAGTCGATGTAGTAGGCGTGCTCCCACACGTCGCAGGTCAGCAGCGGGGTGTCGCCGCTGGTCAGCGGGCAGCCGGCGCCGATGGTGCTGGCCAGGGCCAGGGAGCCGTCGGCCTTCTTCACCAGCCAGCCCCAGCCGGAGCCGAAGGTGCCGATGGAGACCTTGCTGAACTCTTCCTTGAACTTGTCGAAGGAACCGAAGGTGGCGTTGATGGCATCGGCCAGGGCGCCGGTCGGCTGGCCACCGCCGTTCGGCGACAGGCAGTTCCAGTAGAAGGTGTGGTTCCAGATCTGCGCGGCGTTGTTGAACACGCCACCGGAGGAAGTCTTGATGATCTCTTCCAGGCTCTTGCCTTCGAACTCGGTGCCCGGCACCAGGTTGTTCAGGTTCACCACGTAGGCGTTGTGGTGTTTGCCGTGGTGGAATTCCAGGGTCTCGGCGGACAGGTGCGGCTCGAGGGCGTTCTTCTCGTACGGCAGCGGCGGCAATTCGAAAGCCATGGTCTATCTCCTTCATCAGGTCGGGATATGTGCGACTAGCGCGGGGCCGTTCACGGGCGGCCGAAGAATCGGGCGGCGACGAGTTTGTACTCTTTAATGTGCCGCGAGGCCGGGATCATAGCACCCGACCCCGGCCTTATCCACGCAGCAACTGTGTGGAAAAGCCGGTGCCAGGGGCTTCGCGGCGGGCCTCAGACCAGCTTCAGCAGCACCACGCCGGCGAGGATCAGCGCGCAGGCGAGCAGGCGCAGCGCCGGCATCGACTCCTTGAGAAACAGCCAGCCGATCAGCAGGGCGAACAGCACGCTGCTCTCGCGCAGCGCCGACACCATGGCCACCGGCGCCTGGGTGGTGGCCCAGATCACCAGGCTGTAGGCCAGCATCGACATGGCGCCGCCGCCCAGGCCGCCGCGCCAGTGCGGGCCGAGCCGGAGGAACACACGCGGCCCGCGGCTTAGGGCGAGGATGCAACCGGCCACCACGCCATTGACCAGGAACAGCCACAGCGCGTAGCCGATGGCGTCGCCGTTGCTGCGCGCGCCGAGGGCGTCGGCCAGGGTGTAGCCGGCGATGCAGGCCGCGGTGGCGAGGGCGTTGAACAGCAGCGCAGCGTTGCGTGCCGCTCCTGCTTGGCCGCCGCGCCAGGCCATCAGCCAGATGCCGCCGACCAGCACCAGCAGCGCCAGCCACTGCCCGGCATACAGGTTTTCGCCGGCCAGCAGGGCGAGCAGGGCCACCATTAGCGGCGAGCTGCCGCGGGCGATGGGGTAGGCCTGGGACAGGTCGCCGTGCTGGTAGGCGCGGGCGAGGAAGATGTTGTAGCCGATATGCAGCAGGGCGGAGACGGCGATGCAGGGCCAGGCGGCGGCGATCGGCGGGGCGAAGAAGAACAGCGCCGGCAGGGCCACGCAGGCGGCGCCGATCTGGATCAGCGAGGCGCTGAGGTAACGGTCCAGGCCGATCTTGAGCAGGGCGTTCCAGCCCGCATGCAGCGCCGCGGCGGCCAGCACCACGGCAAATACGCTGGTATCCAAGCGCCGCTCCCTAGCCAGAGTCGAGCGTCGTAGCATAACGCCGCGACGCCGCCCGGGTCATGCCCCCGGTGCGTTGACCGCCAACTGCCACGCCACCGCCAGCATCATCGCCGCCACGCCCAGGTCGAGCAGGCGCCAGGTGGCCGGGCGCGCCAGCCAGGGAGCGAGCCAGGCGGCGCCCAGGGCCAGGCTGAAGAACCAGATCAGCGACGCGCTGGCCGCGCCCAGGGCATAGGCGCCGGGCACCGGCTGCTGGGCGCCGAGCGAGCCGATCAGCAGCACGGTGTCGAGGTACACGTGCGGGTTGAGCAGGGTCACCGCCAGCGCGGCGAGCAGCACGGCGCGGCGCGAGCGTGGGCCGCTGTCCTGCTGCTGCAGGGCCTGCGGGTTGAACGCCCGGCGCAGCGCCTGCACGCCCAGCCAGAGCAGGAAGGCGGCACCGCCCCAGCGCGCCACGGCCAGCAGGGTGGGGCTCTGCGCCAGCACGGCGGCCAGGCCGAACACCCCGGCGGACACCAGTAGCGCATCGCACAGCACGCACAGCGCGGCGGTGGGCAGATGGTGCTCGCGGCGCAGGCTCTGCGCCAGGACGAAGGCGTTCTGCGCGCCGATGGCGATGATCAGGCCGGCCGCCACCAGCAGGCCGTTGAGGTAGCTCTGCCACATCTTAGTGTGCCTCCGTGGCCAGCCGGCGCAGGGCGGCCAGTGCTCTCTGCGCGTCGCCGCTGGCGACGAACAGATGGTCGTGGTGATAGCCGGCGATCACGTTGCAGCTGATGCCTTCGCGGGTCAGGGCCGTGGCGAAGGCGGCGGTGAGGCCGACCGCGGCCAGCGCCGAGTGCACCTCCAGGGTGATCCAGGCGGCGACGTAGTCGTAGGCCAGGCCCAGGCGCTCGGCGTCGTCACGGGCGAGGATCAGGGTGCTGCCTTCGGCTTCGCGGAAGCTGCCGAGGGCCGCCGCGGCTTGCTCGGCGCTGGGCGTGGCGACGCAGCAGAACACGAACTCACCGGGATTCAGGCGCGGCGAGAGGCCGGCCAGCAGCCTGTTCAGATCGGTTTCTCCAGCCATGGCGTTGTCCTCTGTGACGGTGAGTGGATGCTGGCCAGTCTGGGCGTCGGCGCTGTATAAGAAAAACAAATCATGCTGATCTCTCATTAGGGATTCTTATGTTCGATTACAAACTGCTGGCGGCCCTGGCCGCCGTGGTGGAGCAGGGCGGCTTCGAGCGCGCGGCGCAGCTGCTGGGCCTGTCGCAGTCGGCGGTGTCGCAACGGATCAAGCTGCTCGAGGCGCGGGTCGGCCAGCCGGTGCTGCTGCGCGCCACACCGCCGACGCCGACCGAGATCGGCCGCCGTCTGCTCAACCATGTGCAGCAGGTGCGCCTGCTGGAGCGCGACCTGCAGGGCCAGGTACCGGCCCTGGCCGAGGACCAGCCGGCCGAGCGCCTGCGTATCGCCCTCAACGCCGACAGCCTGGCCACCTGGTGGGCGCCGCTGGTGGGCGAGTTCTGCGCCGAGCACAAACTGCTGCTGGATCTGGTGGTGGAGGACCAGGACGTCGGCCTCAAGCGCATGCGCGACGGCGAGGTGGCCGCCTGCGTGTGCGCCGCCGAGCGCCCGGTGGCCGGCGCCCGCGCCCTGCCGCTGGGCTCGATGCGCTACCGGGCGGTGGCCAGCCCGCAGTTCCTCTCCCGGCACTTCGCCGACGGGGTGACGGGCGAGGTGCTGGCGCGGGTACCCTCGATAGTGTTCGGTGCCGACGACCGCCTGCAGCACCGTTTCCTCGCCGAGCTCGGCGTGGTCGGCGGCTTCGCCTATCACCTGTGCCCCTCGTCGGAGGGTTTCGTGCGCCTGACCTGTTCGGGGCTGGGCTGGGGCATGGTGCCCGAGCTGCAGGTGAGTCAGCAGCTGGCCGGCGGCGAGCTGGTCGAGTTGTTGCCTGGGCGGGCGCTGGATGTGCCGCTGTACTGGCACCACTGGCGCAACGGCGGGGAGTTGCTGGGGAGTCTCACCCTCCACCTGGAGAAGGGCGTGAGAGCCTGGCTGGTCTAGCGTGCTGCCGGATTCGCCTGGTTACGCCGCTACGCGGCTAACCCAGCCTACGGGGCTGCAACGCGGTGTGGGGCAGTGGCTGGTGTAGGGCGGGTCAGTCGCATGGTGACGTAACCCGCCGGACGGAGATCGTAGGCTGGGTTAGGCCGCAGGCCGTAACCCAGCACGGGGGCGGACCGCGACTCTGCTCGCCGGGTTACGCCGCTACGCGGCTAACCCAGCCTACGGTCTGGTGCGACCGTTCAGAGCTGGAACTGCGCCACCAGTTGTTCCTGGCTGCTGGCCACCTTGCGCAGGTGTTCGCCGCAGTCGCGGGTATGGGCCGCGGTGCGGCGGTTCTCTCCGGTCATGTCGTTGACGCGGTGCATGTGCTGGTTGACCTCCTGGGTGGTGGCCGCCTGCTGCTCGGCCGCCGCGGCGATCTGGAAGGCCAGGGCGTGCACGCCCTGCAGCGAGTCGTCGAGCCGGCCCAGGTTGCCGAGCACGGCCTGGGTCTCCAGCTCCAGGGCGTGGGCCTGCTCGCTGGAGCCCTGCATGCGGGTCTGCGCCTCGACCGAGGACTGGCCGAGGGCCTCGACTATGCCGACGATTTCCTCGGTGGCCTGGCGGGTCTTCTGCGCCAGGTTGCGCACCTCGTCGGCGACCACGGCGAAGCCGCGGCCCTGTTCGCCGGCGCGGGCCGCCTCGATGGCGGCGTTGAGCGCCAGCAGGTTGGTCTGCTCGGCGATGGCGCGGATCACCGCCAGCACCGAGCCGATCTGCTGGCTATCGGCGGCCAGGGTCTGCACCACCTTGTCGGCGTCGCGCAGGCCGGCCAGCAGCTGGTCCTGCTGGCCGATCATGCGCTGCAGGCTGCCCTGCACGGTGGCGAAGGCCTCGCGCGCGGCGGCGCTGCCGTCGGCGCTCTGGCTGGCGCTGCTGGCGATCTCCTGCACGGTGGCGGCCATCTGGTCGACGGCGCTGACCACCAGCTCCAGGGCCGCCTGCTGCTCGTCCAGGCGGCTGCTGGTCTGCCCGGCCGCGCCGAGGATCTCGCCGCTGGCATCGCCCACCGCCTGGCTGGCCTGACGCAGGCGCTGGACCACGTCGCGCCAGGCCCGGGCCATCTCGTGCAGGGCCTGCATCAGGCCGTCGCGGGCGTCGTCCTCGCCGCTCAGGCGCAGTTCGCCAGCGGCCAGGCGCCGGGCCAGTTCGGCCATGTGCCGCGGCTCGCCGCCGAGCGGGCGCATCACGCTGCGGCTGACCAGCCAGGTGGCGACCGCCACGCCGACTATGGTCAGGGTCACCAGCAGCAGCACCTGCCACATCAACGCGCGCACCGGGGCGAAGGCCTGGGCCTGGTCCATCTCGGCGACCAGCGCCCAGCGCTTGTCGTCCAGCTGCAGGGGCACGAAGGCCTTGAGCGCCGGCTGCCCGGCCAGGCCCGCCTCGGCCAGGCGGCCCTGCTCGCCGCCCAGCGCCCGCTCGATGGCCGCCCCGGGCAGGCGCTCGGCGCGGGTGCCTGCGCGCGCCACGCGATGCTCGGCGAAACGCACCGAGTCCGAGCGCAGCAGGCCGTCGGCGCCGACCAGGTAGGTCTCGCCGGCCTCGCCCAGGCCCTGGCGGGCCTGCATCACCCGGTTCAGTTCGGCCAGCGGCAGTTCCAGCACCAGCAGCAGCTGCAGCTCGCCCTCGTCGAGCACCGGGGCGGCGAGGAACTGGCTGGGCTCGGCGCCCGGCTCGCTCGGTTGCAGGTCGCCGATCTGCGCCTGGCCGCTGTTCAGCCCCTGGAGCACCACCTGGCCGAGCGGCGTGTCGCGCCAGGCGGCGTCGTTCAGGTTCTGCTGGTAGTCGGCGCCGCGCAGCAGGCTGAACAGCACCCGGCCCTCGCGGTCGATCAGCTTGAGCTCGCGGTAGCCGTAGGTCTTGGCGAAGTTCTCGAAGATCGGCCGGTCGTAGTTGGCGGTGCTGACCAGTGACACTCCATCCAGGCCGGCGTAGCTGGTGCCGAGGTTGCTGGCCAGGGTGGCGAGCTGGTTGTGGCGGGCCTGCCAGCTGTCCTGCAACTGTTGCTGTTTGATATTCGCAACGGCCTCCAAGGCGTTCAGCGTCTGCTCCTGCAGGGCCTGGCTGGCCTGGCGGTAGACCGTGATGGCCATCGCCAAGACCGGAATTAGGCCTATCAGCAGAAAGCTGATGGCAAGCTTCAGGCGCAATGTCATGTCCTGGGGCTCCGCGTGTAGAAGGGTGACAGGTGACTGGGTGCGTAAAAAATTCTGCAAGAAGCGTGCAAATTGCTTTACGCGCGTCAAGAAAATCGACCGCCGAGGCCCGCAAGGACGCGTAATTGGCCGCATCGGCAAGCGGCGCGAGTGCCAGCGGCTGCTAGAGTCGCAGGCAGAACAAGAACGGCGAGGGGCGATGCGATGAAGATTCTGGTAACGGGGGCGAGCGGCTTCATCGGCGGGCGCTTCGCCCGCTTCGCCCTGGAGCAGGGCCTGACGGTGCGGGTCAACGGGCGCCGCCCGGAGGCGGTGCAGCATCTGATCAAGCGTGGTGCGGAGTTCGTCCAGGGCGACCTGAACGACGCCGACCTGGCGCACAAGCTGTGCCGCGACGTGGAGACCGTGGTGCACTGCGCCGGCGCCGTCGGCACCTGGGGCACCTACCAGCACTTCCACCGGGCCAATGTCGGGGTCACCCAGAACGTGATCGAGGCCTGCCTGGGGCAGAAGGTGCGGCGCCTGGTGCACCTGTCCTCGCCTTCGGTGTACTTCGACGGCAAGTCGCATGTCGGGTTGCGCGAGGAGCAGGTACCATCGAGGTTCGTCGACCACTACGGCGCCACCAAGTACCTGGCTGAGCAGAAGGTCATGGAGGCCCAGGAATTCGGCCTGGAGGTGGTCGCCCTGCGTCCGCGCTTCGTCACCGGTGCCGGCGATACCAGCATCTTTCCGCGGCTGATCGAGATGCAGCGCAAGGGCCGCCTGTTCGTCATCGGCGACGGCCTCAACAGGGTCGACTTCACCAGCGTGCACAACCTCAACGACGCCCTGTTCAGCAGCCTGCTGGCCGCCGGGCCGGCGCTGGGCAAGGTGTACAACATCAGCAACGGCGAGCCGCTGCCGCTGTGGGACGTGGTCAACTTCGTGCTGCGCCAGTTCGGCCTGCCGCGGGTCGAGAAGCATATGCCGTTCCCCCTGGCCTACGCCGCGGCGACCCTCAACGAGACGGTGTGCAAGCTGCTGCCGGGGCGCCCCGAGCCGGGGCTGCTGCGCCTCGGCGTGGCGGTGATGGCGCGCGACTTCTCCCTCGACATCTCGCGCGCCCGCCAGTACCTGGACTACGAGCCGCGGGTGCCGGTGTGGACGGCGCTGGAGGAGTTCTGCAGCTGGTGGAAGGTGCAGGGGCGCTGAGGCCCGCCCGCGAGCGCCCCGGTCGCCAGGTTATCTAGCCGCGCCGACTTATAACCGGCCGACCCAGCTGTGCGCGGCGGCCGACCTATACTGGCCTGTAAAGCCAGCGAGGAAGTCCGCCATGTTCGCCATGATGGAAAGCGCCAGGCTCGAAGCGCTGCATCTTGCCCATGATCCTGCCAGCGGCCTGAAGGCCATCATCGCCATCCACAGCACCCGGCTCGGCCCGGCCCTGGGCGGCTGTCGCTATCTGGCCTACCCGGACGACGCCAGCGCCATCCGCGACGCCGTGCGCCTGGCCCAGGGCATGAGCTACAAGGCCGCCCTGGCCGGCCTGCCCCTGGGCGGCGGCAAGGCGGTGCTCATCCGCCCGCCACACCTGGACAACCGCGGTGCGCTGTTCGAGGCCTTCGGGCGCATGGTCGAGTCGCTGGGCGGGCGCTACATCACCGCGGTGGACAGCGGCACCTCCAGCGCCGACATGGACTGCATCGCCCAGCACACCCGCTGGGTCACCAGCACCACGGCCGCCGGCGATCCCTCGCCGCACACCGCCATGGGCGTCTATGCCGGCATCCGCGCCACCGCCCTGGCGCGCCTCGGCAGCGACGATCTGGACGGCCTGCGGGTGGCCGTGCAGGGTCTCGGCCATGTCGGCTTCGCCCTGGCCGAGCAGCTGGCCGCCGCCGGCGTCGAGCTGTTCGTCAGCGACCTCGACCCCGGCCGCGTGCAGCTGGCGGTGGAACAGCTCGGCGCCCACGCGGTGAGCAGCGAGGAGCTGCTCGCCACCCCCTGCGACATCCTCGCCCCCTGCGGCCTGGGCGGCGTGCTCAACGCGCAGACGGTGGGTGAGCTGCACTGCGCGGCGGTGGCCGGCGCGGCCAACAACCAGCTGGCCAGCATCGAGGCCGCCGACGAACTGGAGGCGCGCGGCATCCTCTACGCGCCGGACTACGTGATCAACTCCGGCGGCCTGATCTATGTGGCGCTGCAGCATCGCGGCGAGGGGTTGCCGGCCATCACCGCCCACATGGCGCAGATCGGCCGGCGCCTGACCGAGATCTACGCCCATGCCCAGGCCGACAAGCGCTCGCCGGCGCGGGTCGCCGACGCCCTGGCCGAGCGCCTGTTGTACGGCGGCTGAGCCCGACCCGGCCCGTCCGCCACGTCCGCCGCCACAAGCGGCGGGCACGCTTGCACACCCACGAGGAGGCATGCGATGAGCAAGCTCGACATTCCCTTCACCCGTTACCTGGCGCTCGATGGCAGCCCCTGCGCCGCGCTGCCGGCCTGGGCCGACGACTTCGACCTGCTCGTGCGCCTGTACCGGCAGATGCACCTGACCCGCCTGTTCGACCAGAAGGCCGTGGCCCTGCAGCGCACCGGGCGCATCGGCACCTACGCGCCGACCCTCGGCCAGGAGGCCATAGGCGTGGCCATCGGCAGCCTGATGCAGGCCGAGGACGTGCTGGTGCCCTACTACCGCGACACCGCCGTGCAGCTGATGCGCGGCGTGCGCATGGAGGAGATCCTGCTGTACTGGGGCGGCGACGAGCGCGGTAGCGACTACCGCGACCCGGCGGTGGCCCAGGACTTCCCGCTGTGCGTGCCGATCGCCACCCAGGCCCTGCATGCCTGCGGGGTGGCCACCGCGTTCAAGATCCGCGGCGAGCACCGGGTCGCGGTGACCACCTGCGGCGACGGCGCCACCAGCAAGGGCGACTTCCTCGAGGCGCTCAACGTGGCCGGCGCCTGGCAGCTGCCGGTGGTGTTCGTGGTCAACAACAACCAGTGGGCCATCTCCACTCCGCGGCGCATCCAGAGCGGCGCGCCGAGCCTGGCGCAGAAGGCGGTGGGCGCCGGCTTCGCCGGCGAGCAGGTGGACGGCAACGATGTGCTGGCGGTGTATGAACGAGTGAGGCTGGCCCTGGAGCGCGCCCGCCAGGGCAAGGGCCCGGCGCTGTTGGAGTGCCTGAGCTACCGCCTGGGCGACCACACCACGGCCGACGATGCCACGCGCTACCGCTCGGCCGAGGAAGTGAAGCAGGCCTGGGAGGAGGAGCCGATCAAGCGCATGCAGCGCTTCCTGGCCGGCCAGGGGGTGTGGGACGAGGCCCGCGAGCAGGCCCTGGTCGGCGAGTGCCAGGCCCGGGTGCAGCAGGCCGTGGAGAATTTCGAGAGCGCCGGTCAGGAGCCGCCCGAGGCGGCCATCGACCATGTCTACGCGCGCTGGCCGCAGGTGCTGGCCGAGCAGCGCGAGATGCTGCTGGAGCGCGCGGCGCGTCGGGAAGCGGCTAGCGCTTCCCCCTCTCCCGGCGCTTCGCGCCACCCTGAGCCACAGGGACGTGGCGAATGCGGGACTTCCGCCGGGAGCGGAAGCCGCCTCCCGCATGCGGGAGAGGGGAGACAGGCCAGGCCTACGGCCGCTTCTACAGGAGGGCAGGGCCATGAGTGAAGCGAAGAAATATGCCCTGCTGGAGGCGGTCAACCTGGCCCTGCACCGCGCCATGCGCGAGGACGACAATGTGGTGGTGCTGGGCGAGGACGTCGGCGTCAACGGCGGGGTGTTCCGCGCCACCCTCGGCCTGCGCGAGGCCTTCGGTTTCAAGCGGGTGATCGACACGCCGCTGGCCGAGACCATGATCGCCGGCCTGTCCGTGGGCATTTCCGCCCAGGGCCTGAAACCGGTGATGGAGATCCAGTTCCTCGGCTTCGTCTTCGCCGCCCTCGAGCAGCTGCTGGCCCACGCCGCGCGCATGCGCAACCGCACCCGCGGGCGGCTGTCCTGCCCGCTGGTGCTGCGCAGCCCGATGGGCGCCGGCATCCGTGCGCCGGAGCACCACAGCGAGGCCACCGAGGCGCTGTTCGCCCATATCCCCGGGCTGCGCGTGGTCATCCCCTCGTCGCCGGCGCGGGCCTACGGCCTGCTGCTGGCGGCCATCGACGATCCCGACCCGGTGGTGTTCCTCGAACCGACCCGGCTGTACCGGATGAATCCGCAACCGCTGGTCGACGACGGCAAGCGCCTGCCGCTGGACAGCTGCTTCACCCTGCGCGAGGGCGGCGACATCACCCTGGTCAGCTGGGGCGCCAGCGTGCATGAGACGCTGCAGGCCGCGGACCGCCTGGCCGGGCAGGGCGTGAGCGCCGAGGTGATCGACGTGGCCTGCCTCAAGCCGCTGGACCTCGACACCCTGGAGGCCTCGGTGCGCAAGACCGGGCGCTGCGTGATAGTCCACGAGGCGCCGAAGTCCTGCGCGGTCGGTGCGGAGATCGCCGCCAGCCTCTACGAACGCGCGCTGCTCGACTTGCAGGCGCCGATCCAGCGGGTCACCGCGCCGGATATTCCGCCGCCGCTGTACCGCCTGGAGCAGCTGTACATGCCCGGCGTCGAGGACATCCTCGCCGCCTGCGACGCCACCCTCAATTACGCATGATGACTCCCTCTCCCTCCGGGAGAGGGCTGGGGTGAGGGTGCCACAGGCGACCCGGAGCAGCCTGCAACCCCCCACCCCTACGCTGGCCGCCCCTCTCCCAGGGGGAGAGGGGAGTAAACAGGAGGAACGATGAAATACTTCAAGCTGCCCGACCTGGGCGAGGGCCTGCAGGAGGCCGAGATAGTCGAGTGGCACGTCAAGGCCGGCGACCAGGTCAAGACCGACCAGCTGCTGGTCTCGGTGGAGACGGCCAAGGCCATCGTGGATATCCCGGCGCCCTACGACGGCGTGGTGGTCAAGACCTTCGGCGGCGAGGGCGACATCCTGCATGTCGGCGAGCCGCTGCTGGCCTACGAGGGCGAGGAAGACGCCGGCACCGTGGTCGGCCGGCTGGAGGGCGGCCAGGGGGGCGAGCAGGAGGACAGCTTCTTCGTCGGCGCCGCGCCGTCGACCCGTGAGCACCTGGCGCCGCGGGCGACGCCTGCGGTGCGCCAGCTGGCGCGCAAGCTGGGCGTCGACCTGGCAGGTCTGGTCGGCAGCGGCGCCGATGGCCTGATCACCGCCGCCGATGTGGAGGCGGCCGCCCAGGGCGAACGCGAGCGCTTCGGCGGCGAGCGCCTGCGCGGAGTGCGCCGCAGCATGGCGATCAATATGGCCAGGTCGCACGCCGAGGTGGTGCCGGTGACCATCTATGGCGATGCCGACCTGCATCGCTGGGGCCAGGCGCGCGATCCGCTGATCCGCCTGGCCAAGGCCATCGCCCACGCCTGCACGGTGGAGCCGGTGCTCAACAGCTGGTTCGACGGCCGCGGCCCGTCCATCCGCCAGCACCAGCGGCTCGACCTGGGGATCGCCGTGGACACCCCGGACGGCCTGTTCGTGCCGGTGCTGCGCGATGTCGGCGGGCGCAGCGCCGAGGACCTCAAGGAGGGCATGGCGCGCCTGCGCGCCGACGTGAAGGCGCGCTCCATTCCGCCGCAGGAGATGATGGGCGCGACCCTCACCCTGTCCAACTTCGGCACCCTGTTCGGCCGCTATGCCAACCCGGTGGTGGTGCCGCCGCAGGTGGCGATCATCGGCGCCGGCGGCATCCGCGACGAGGTGGTGGCCTGGCAGGGCAAGCCGGCGGTACACCCGATCCTGCCGCTGTCGCTGACCTTCGACCACCGCGCCGCCACCGGCGGCGAGGCGGCACGCTTTCTCAAGGCGCTGGTGCAGGCGCTGGAAGCCGCCGACTGACGCGTGCTGGCGGCGGGCCTCGGTTTCGGCTATTTCTGGTCGCCCCAGGGACGAGGCGACCATGCAGGAAGAACACTGGCAGGGCGCCCTCTGGCTCGGCCGCGACCACTGTCTGCTGGCCGGTGTCAGCGGCAGCGCCCGGCCCCATGCTCACTATGCGCACCAGTTGCTGCTGGCGACCGGCGAGCCGTTGCGCCTGTCGGTCGAGGGCCGTGCCCAAAGCGGCCGCGCCCTGCTGGTGCCCTCGCAGCGGGCGCATGCTTTCGAGCTGGCCGGCCAGCCGCTGCTGGCGCTCTATGCCGAGCCGCTGGCCTTCTCCCTCGAACAGCTGGAGCAGCTGGCCGCCAGCGTGCCCGCCGAGCCGGAGGCCCTGGCCGAGCGCCTGCGCCAGTTGCCACGCCTGCCGCTGGACGCGCGGGTGCGCCAGGCGCTGGACGCGCTGGACGAGCAGTTGGTCGAGCGCATCAGCGCGCGCGAGCTGGCGCGGCGCGTGAGCCTGTCGCTCAGCCAGTTGGAGCGGCTGTTCGCCGAGCAGGTCGGCCTGTCGGTGCGCCGCCTGGTGCGTTGGCGGCGGTTGCGCCTGGCCCTGGTCCTGGCGCTGGACGGCGCCTCGCTGACCGAGGCGGCGCACGCCGCCGGCTTCGCCGACTCGGCGCACCTCTCGCGTACCGTGCGCGAGCTGTTCGGCATCCGCGCCGACCGCAGCCTGCGCCACCTGCGGCTACGGCTGCTGGATTGAGCGCAGCGCCGCCGGCGTCTGCGGAGTGACGGCGCTCGGCGCGCTCGCGCGGAAGGGTTCGAGCAGCTGGGCCAGGTAGTCGCGCGGGTAATTCGGGCGGTCGCCTATGCCGACATCCTGGTCGCCCAGACGGTAGTCCGCGCGGTAGAAAGCGGTGCCCAGCAGGCGATCCCAGAAGCTGAAGAACAGGGCGAAGTTGACGTCGCCGGCGCGCCCGTAGCGCAGGTGGTGGAAACGGTGCAGCGGCGCCCAGGCGAACAGGTGACGCAGCGCGCCGATGCGCATGTCGACATTGCCGTGCTGCAGCAGCAATTGCACGGCGATGGCGAAGGCCAGCAGGGCCGCTATGTCCTGCGGCAGGCCGAGCAGGACCAGCGGCAGCACGCCGGCGCTCGCCTCCAGCAACTGGTGCAGCGGGTGCTTCATCAGGCCATTGAAGCCGTACAGGCGCGGCGCGCTGTGGTGCACCGCGTGCAGGCGCCAGAGCAGGGCGCTGCGGTGGCTGAGCCAGTGCATCAGGGTGATGCCGAGGTCGGCGGCGGCGATGGCCAGCAGCAGTTGCAGCCACAGCGGCCAGTGCAACGGCCACAGCGCCGGCGTGGGCAACAGGCCGGCGAGCAGGGGGATGGCGGCGAGGCTGGCCAGGTTCAGCGCCTCGTTGACCAGCGCGTGCAGCAGGTCGCTGGGGCCATCGCCATGTGGCCTGTTCCAGCTGGGCTGATAGGGGGCCAGGCGCTCGGCCAGCAGGGACAGCAGGATGGCGACCGGCAGCAGGGCCAGCAGCCAGAGCGGTGACAGCTGGCGGTAACCGACCAGCCAGGTGGCCAGGCCGATCAGGCCGAAGCAGAACAGCGGGGCATAGAGGATGCGAAGCATGGCGCTCTCCGAAGGGTGGGGAAGCGCCAGCATCGCCGGCCGCCCGGCGGGCGGCTTGAACAAACGGCGCGTCAGGCGTCGGCCGAGCCCGCGTCCAGCTCGGCGAGGGCGTCGGGCTGATTCTTGAAGGCCTTGGCGAAGGTGTCGCGGTTCTTGGCCATGAAGATGCCCAGCTCCTCCACCTGTTCCTCGCTGAGCGAGGGCACCGCCTTGTGCAGGGCGTCGGACAGGGCCTCGGCCAGCTCCAGCATCTTGTCGTAACGATCGGCTTCGGCCTTATCCATGAACAGGCGCTCCGGATCCCGGCTGCTGCGATACACCACTTCGACGGCCATTCATCACCTCATTCCCGTAGCTAGATGGTTATATGTATGTATATACAGTATTCGATTAGCCGTGCTGCGTGCAAGTCCCACCGCGGCGGGCCTCATCCTACATAGCGGCTGCCGAGCCGGTGGTCCAGCATGGATAGTGCCCGGCTCGGGTAGGCGAGCCGCAGGTTCCGGGCGAATCGCAGCCGCCGTGGCGGCGGGGGCGCTATCGGCCGGGCGCGCTTCGGGCAACGCCGCGCAGCAGGCCGGGCGCGGCGCCGAAGGTCGCGCGGAAGCGGTTGCTGAAGTGGCTGGCGCTGGAAAAGCCGCAGGCCAGGGCGATCTCGCCCAACGCCAGGCGACCGCGCAGCAGCAGCTCACGCGCGCGCAACAGGCGGCGCTGCAGCACGTAGCGGTGCGGCGGCAGGCCGAAGCTCTCGCGGAACATGCGGGCGAAGTGGTACTCGGAGAGCGCCGCCTGGCGGGCCAGCTCGTCCAGGCTCAGCGGCTCGCCCAGATGCTGCTCGATGTAGTCGACCAGGCGCCGGCGCAGGTGCGGCGCCAGCCCGCCCTTGAGCCTCAGGCCCTGACGCAGGCCGACCTGGCTCAGCAGAACATGGTCGATCATCTCCTGGGCCAGGCTGCTGGTCAGCAGGCGTTCGCCCGGTTCGTCCCAGTCCAGGCGCACCAGTTGGCGAAACTGTGCGGCTAGGCGCGGGTCCTCGAGGAAGGTGCTCTCGCGCAGCTGCAGCTCGCGTGGCTCGCGTGGCTCGCGGTCGAGCAGGGCGACGGCGTTGGCGGCGAAGCGCTGCGGGCTGACATACAGGTGCGCCAGGCGGATGTCGCCATTGATCACCCAGGACGACTCGTGGCCGGCCGGCAATACGCACAGCTTGTCCGGCGCGCCCTTGGCCCCCGGCCGCTCGCGGCGGAAGGTGCCGGTGCCGCCGGCCAGGTAGCAGGACAGCGTGTGATGCTCGGGCCCCTGATAGTCACGGGCGTCGTGATGGTTGCTCCACAGCGCCGCGGCCAGTTCGTCGCCCAGCTCGGCGCCGCGCAGCAGGCGCGCGTTTGGCGAGCTGCTGAGCGACTGGAAGACCTGGTTCTGTTCGAGTGCGGCCATGGGATGGGTGCCGGATGGGGACGCTTGCCATCCTACTCCCGCGGAGTCTCGGCGCCAGCGGCGTGCGACAGATAAGCGCAAGTTTATGCAAGCGTGGGGCGCTTGGGCGGGAGGAGACTGGCCGGGTCAAGGAGCCTGCCATGAACCTGTCGCTGTACCTGCTCACCGTGTTGATCTGGGGCACCACCTGGATCGCCCTCAAGCTGCAACTGGGCGAGGTGGCCATTGCCCTGTCGATCGCCTATCGCTTCAGCCTGGCCGCCATCGTCCTGTTCGCCGTGCTGCTGCTCAGTCGCCGCCTGCAGTCGCTGGACCGGCGTGGCCAGCTGATCTGCCTGGCCCAGGGACTGTGCCTGTTCTGCCTCAACTTCATCTGCTTTTACAGCGCCAGCCAGTGGATACCCAGTGGCCTGGTGGCGGTGATCTTCTCCACCGCCACCCTGTGGAACGCGCTCAACGCGCGGCTCTTTCTGGGCCGGCGGATCGCCGCCAACGTGCTGGCCGGCGGCGCCCTGGGGCTGCTCGGCCTGGGCCTGCTGTTCTGGCCGCAGCTGGCCGGCCACCAGGCCAGCCAGGAAAGCCTGATCGGCATCGGCCTGGCGCTGCTCGGCACCCTGTGCTTCTCCGCCGGCAACCTGCTCTCCAGCCTGCAGCAGCAGGCCGGGCTACGGCCGCTGACCACCAACGCCTGGGGCATGTTGTACGGCGCGCTGCTGTTGCTGGGCTACTGCCTGCTGGCGGGCGTGCCCTTCACCTTCGAGGCCAATGCGCGCTACATCGGCTCGCTGCTGTACCTGGCGATTCCCGGCTCGGTGATCGGCTTCACCGCCTACCTGACCCTGGTCGGGCGCCTGGGCCCGGAGCGGGCAGCCTACTGCACCGTGCTGTTCCCGGTGGTGGCGCTGAACATCTCGGTGTTCGTCGAGGGCTATCAGTGGACGACCCCGGCGCTGCTGGGGCTGGGCCTGGTGATGCTCGGCAACCTGCTGGTATTCCGCCAGCCCCGGGCAGTGGTGCTGGCCGAGCCGGGCCGCGCCTAGTCCGGCCAGTGCCAGGGCGGCTCGTCGAGCATGCCCTGGCCCCGGATCGCGGTCTGCCCCAGGTGCTTGTCGAGGACGATGGAGTTGCACTGCGGGTGCTGCTCCAGCGCGGCGATCAGCCGGCTGGCGTGGGACACCACCCACACCTGGGTGTGCTTCGAGGCCTCGACTATCAGGCGTGCCAGGGCCGGCAGCAGGTCCGGGTGCAGGCTGGTCTCCGGTTCGTTGAGCACCATCAGCGACGGCGGCCGCGGGGTGAGCAGGGCGGCGACCAGCAGCAGGTAGCGCAGGGTGCCGTCGGACAACTCGGCGGCCGACAGCGGGCGCAGCAGGCCTTCCTGGCGCAGGGCCACGGCGAAGCGGCCGCCGGGCTGGAAGTCGATGTCCAGCTCGGCGCCGGGGAAGGCGTCGGCGATGGCCCGCTCCAGCGCCTGGCGATCGCCGATCTCGCGAATGGTCTGCAGGGCGGCGGCCAGGTCGCGGCCGTCGTGGTGCAGCACCGGGGTACGGGTGCCCAGCTGGGGCTGGCGTGCCGGTGCCTCGGCGTCGGTGCGCAGGTGATCGTAGAAGCGCCAGCGGCGGATACCCTCGCGCAGCTGGAACACCTCGGGACAGCCGGGGTCGTTGCCGATCTGGTCGAACAGGCTGTCGTAGCTCGGCAGATGCTGGGCCAGCACCTGCCAGGCGCGGCCTTCGCGTCGGCGCAGCATGGGGCCCTCGCGATCCAGCAGCAACGCGGCCGGGCGGTAGCAGGGGCCGGCCCAGATGCACTCGCGCTTGATCTCCGGGTCGAGGGCGAAGGCCGAGCGCGACGGCGTGGGCAGGCCGAGCGAGATGGCGTAGCCGAAGTCCTCGCCGACGAAGCCCAGGCGCAGGCGCACCACGTCCTGGCGGGGGCCGCCCTGGATCGGCACTTCGCCGTTCTTCATGCGCCGGCTGATCTTTTCCGGCCCGGCCCACAGGGTCGACTCCAGCCCGCCCTCGCGGGCCAGGGCGTTGACCACGCCGCCGTGGGCCGTCTCCGCCAGCAGGCGCAGGGCCTTGTACAGATTGGACTTGCCGCTGCCGTTGGCGCCGGTGATCAGGTTCAGGCGGCCGAGCGGCATCACCAGGTTGTTGATGGAGCGGTAGTTGCCGACGGCGAGGCTGTGCAGCATGAGCGGTCGTCCCTGGGTGCGAGGCGGCTATGGTAGCGCAGCCTCAGCGCCGCCCGCGTGGCAGATGCAGGGCCAGCGCCAGGGCGGCGGGGTAGCACAGGTAGTGCAGGACGAACAGCAGCTGGCCCATGGTCCCGGGCTCGTCCTTCAGCCACATCAGCAGCCAGATCAGCAGGTAAAGCAGGCCGAGCGCCAGGCTGTAGAGCCCCAGCAGGACCCAGCGCTCGCCGTGCTCGGGCGGGCGCCGCTCGATGGCCGCGAAGGCGCCGCGCAGGCCCAGGGCCACCAGCACGGCGGCCGCCAGGGTGGCCGGCAGTCCGCCGACCTTAAGCGGCACGCGCAGCAGCAGGTTGAACAGGAAGGCGGCGGCCACCGCGCCCAGCGCGTAGTGGTACAGCCGCAGGCGCCGGGACATGGCCTCAGTCCAGACGCAGGTCGAGGCCGAAGCGCTTGAGCAGCACCCGCTCGCGCAGGGCGGCCGGCAGCCAGCGCGCCAGCAGCGGCAGGGCACGGCTGCCGTTGCCGATGCGCAGCAGACGCGGACGCTTGGTCTTGCGCACCTGGGCCAGCAGCGCGGCGGCGAAGCTGTCGGCCGGGGTGGGGCGGTCCTGCGAGGCCCTGGCGCGGGCACGGATGCCTTCGCGCAGCGGCCACCAGGGCGAGTCCTCGCGAATCAGCTGCTCGGCCTGGGCGCTGGCATTGGCTCCGAAGCTGGAGGCGATGGCGCCCGGCTGCACCTCCATGACGTCGATGGAAAAGGGCGCCAGCTCCAGGCGCAGGGCATCGGACAGCGCATGCACCGCCGCCTTGGAGGCGCAGTAGGCGCCGGCGAAGGGAGTGACCAGCAGACCCGAGACGCTGCCGATGTTCACCACCAGGCCGCGGCTGGCGCGCAGCAGCGGGAAGCAGGCGCGGGTCAGCTCGATAACGCTGAACACGTTGGTCTCGAATTGCCGGCGCAGGGCCTCGGCGCCGCCGTCCAGCAGCGGCCCCATGGCGCCGTAGCCGGCGTTGTTGACCAGCACATCGAGGCGGCCGGCCTCGGCACTCAGGCGTTCGCTGGCGCGGGCGATATCGGCGGCGTCATTGACGTCCAGCTTGATGGCGGTGAAGCCGGCGGCGCTCAGGGCCTCCAGGTCCGCGCCCTTGCGCGCGGCGGCGAACACCCGATAGCCGGCGCCCTTGAAGGCATCGGCCAGGGCGCGGCCGATACCGCTGGAGCAGCCGCTGATCAGGGCGACGGGCTGGGTCATGGGCACTTCTCGTCTAGCGTTGAAGGGAGCCTCGATCATAACCACTCGTGGCGCCGGCGTACTGGCCCGGCCGGCCAGATCAGTCCTGCGGATGATCGCGCAGGAACACCAGGCTGTCCGCCTTGGACTGCTCGGGGCTGTAGCGGTAGCCCTGGTAGTCGAAGGCCTTGAGCCGCTCCGGATCGCGGATGCGCTCCTTGATCACGTAGCGGGCCATCAGGCCACGGGCCTTCTTGGCGTAGAAGCTGATGATCTTGTACTGGCCGTTCTTCAGGTCCTTGAACTCGGTGTCGATGACCCGCGCCTTGAGCGCCTTGCGCTTGACCGCGCCGAAGTACTCGTTGGACGCCAGATTGAGCAGGATGTCGTCGCCCTGGGCGGCCAGCGCCTCGTTCAGCCACTCGCTGATGCGCTCGCCCCAGAAGGCGTAGAGGTCCTTGCCGCGAGCGTTGGCCAGCTTGGTGCCCATCTCCAGGCGATAGGGCTGCATCAGGTCCAGCGGCCGCAGCACGCCGTACAGGCCGGAGAGCATGCGCAGGTGGCTCTGGGCGAAGTCGAAGTCGGCCTCGCCGAAGTCCTCGGCATTCAGGCCGGTGTACACGTCGCCCTTGAACGCCAGCAGTGCCTGCTTGGCGTTGCTCGGGGTGAAGTCCGGCTGCCAGCTGCCGTAGCGCGCCACGTTGAGCGCCGCCAGCTTGTCCGACAGGTGCATCAGCTCGCCGACCTGTTGCGGGCTCATCTCGCGCAGCTGACCGATCAGTTCCTGGGCGTGGTCCAGGTACTGCGGCTGGGTGAAGCGCACGGTGGCCGGCGGGGTGTCGTAGTCCAGGGTCTTGGCGGGGGAAATCACCAACAGCATCGAATGGTCTCCAGAAGGCGTGGCGCGATTCTAGGACGGATGACTGCCATGGCTCTACCTATGGCGACCATAGGTACGCCCGTCGATGGGGCGGCGGGTGGGCTGAAAACGGGCGTTGGGGCCGGAGGAAGAGGGCTTTCGCCGCAGGGGTGAATTCCGACTGTAACGGTGCTTTTTCACCTCGCCAAGGGTTATTCGTCGCACTGACAAAAAAGCCTTTACGCGATGAAAAAGTTCTTTTTTCTGTCATCCGGATTGGGGTATTAACGAAGAAGACCGCCGAACCCTGCATCACAGGTGGCGGCCCTTGGCCCTCACCTTGCAGGCACCCGATCGGCTCCGGCCGAGAGGGTCGGCGGCCCTCCCGCGACGGAGCGTTCTCCGTCGCCTGGCCTTCGAGAAGGTGACCGAGTATGGATGATCACGGACGCAGCCGCTCCACCCAGCCCACCCTGTACGTCCTCGACACCAATGTCCTGATCCACGATCCCAACGCGTTACTCAATTTCCAGGAACACCACGTCGCCATCCCCATGACCGTGCTGGAGGAGCTGGACAAGCTCAAGACCGGCAAGCACACGGTCGCCGCCGAATGTCGCCAGGCCATCCGCCTGATCGACCAGGTGCTCGGTGAGGCCGACCCCGCCGAGGTGGAGCAGGGCGTGCCGATCCGCCGCGGCAAGAACGAGCCCAAGGGCACCCTGTCGATCCTCATGAGCAAGCGCGCGGAGCCCCTCACCTGGCTGCCCGAGCACCTCAACGACAACAAGATCATCAACCAGCTGGTGGAGCTGCAGAGCCGGCGCAGCGGCTCGCCGGTGGTGCTGGTGACCAAGGACATCAACATGCGCCTGAAGGCGCGTGCCTGCGGCATCGCCGCCGAGGACTACCACACCGACCAGCTGGTCGACGACGTGGCCCTGCTGTCGCGCGGCTACCACAACGTCAGCGGCTCCTTCTGGGACCGCGTGAGCAAGGTCGAGACCCGTCAGGGCCACGGTCGCACCTGGCACCAGGTACAGCTCACCGACAACCTGCCGGCCGTGCATGTCAACGAGTTCATCGTCGACGAGCAGGGTTTCGTCGGCTGGGTCAAGGGCATCGAGGGGCGCAGCCTGACCATCCTCGACCTGCACCAGGAACCGTTGCTGCACCAGGAGGCCTGGGGCCTGCGCCCGCGCGACCTGTACCAGGCGCTGGCGCTCTATGCCCTGCTCGATCCGGACATCCACCTGGTCAACCTGTCCGGTGCCGCCGGCTCGGGCAAGACCATCCTGGCGCTGGCCGCTGCCATCGAGCAGACCATGGTCAGCAAGCGCTACCGGCGCATCATCGCCACCCGCAGCGTGCAGGGCCTGGACGAGGACATCGGCTTCCTGCCCGGCACCGAGGCGGAGAAGATGGAGCCCTGGCTGGGCGCCATCACCGACAACCTGGAAGCGCTGCACATGGACGACGAGAGCACCCACGGCAGCGTCGACTACATACTGCAGAAGGTGCCGCTGCAGTTTAAGTCGCTCAACTACATCCGCGGGCGCAGCTTCCAGCAGAGCCTGATCCTGATCGACGAGTGCCAGAACCTCACCCCGCACCAGATGAAGACCATCATCACCCGCGCCGGCAACGGCTCCAAGGTGGTCTGCCTGGGCAACCTGGCGCAGATCGACACTCCCTACCTGTCCGCCACCAGTTCGGGCCTGACCTACCTCACCGAGCGCTTCAAGGACTTCGAGCACGGCGTGCACATCACCCTGCAGGGGGTGCCGCGCTCGCTGTTGGCCGAGTATGCCGAGGCGCACATGTAGCACCGCTCGGCGGGCGGCCGTGGCCGCCCGCTGACCCGGCACCGGATAAGTTGTATACAATCCCCTCGATAGGCGCCCGGTTCGCGGCGCCGAGGAGGAGATTTCGCAGTGCTGACCCATCTCGATTCCCAGGGCCGCGCCAACATGGTCGACGTCACCGACAAGGCGGTGACTTCGCGCGAGGCCAGCGCCGAGGCGCGCGTGCGCATGCTGCCCGCCACCTTGCAAATGATCGTCGACGGCGAGCATCCCAAGGGCGACGTGTTCGCCGTGGCGCGCATCGCCGGCATCCAGGCGGCGAAGAAGACCCACGAACTGATCCCCCTGTGCCATCCGCTGCTGCTGACCGGGGTCAAGGTCGAGCTGGCCGCCGAGGGCGCCGACTGCGTGCGCATCGTCGCGCGCTGCAAGCTGGCCGGGCAGACCGGCGTGGAGATGGAGGCGCTGACCGCCGCCAGCGTCGCCGCGCTGACCATTTACGACATGTGCAAGGCGGTGGATCGCGGCATGAGCATCGAAACCGTGCGCCTGCTGCACAAAGCCGGCGGCAAGAGCGGCGAATACCGCCGCGAGGAGGGCGAATGATCCGCGTCCAGTATTTTGCCCGCTACCGCGAGGTGCTGGGCGTCGACGGCGAGCAGCTGCAACGCGCCGCCATGACCAGTTTGGACGACCTGCGCCGGCATCTGTTGAACAGGGGCGGCGTGTGGCAGGTGCTGGCCGAGCAGAACCTGATGTGCGCGCGCAACCAGGAGCTCTGCGGCCTGGAGACCGAGCTGGTCGACGGCGACGAAGTGGCGTTCTTCCCCACGGTCACCGGAGGCTGACATGGGCGTGCGGGTACAGGCCGAGGCTTTCTCCCCCGGCGCCGAGCTGGACGCCCTGCATGCCGCCAACCTGGGCATAGGCGCGGTGGCCGGCTTCGTCGGCTACGTGCGTGATTTCAACGACGGCCAGGACGTGCGCGGCATGTTCCTCGAACACTATCCGGGCATGACCGAGAAGGCCCTGGAGCAGATCGCCGCCGAGGCCGCCGAGCGCTGGCCGCTGCTGCGGGTGGAGATCCTGCATCGGGTCGGCCGCCTGGAGCCGGGCGAGCCCATCGTCTTCGTCGGCACCGCCAGCGCCCACCGCCAGGCGGCGTTCGATGCCTGCAACTTCGTCATGGACTACCTGAAGACCCGCGCGCCCTTCTGGAAGAAGGAAGACACCGCGGACGGCGCGCGCTGGGTCGAAGGCCGCGCCAGCGACCAGAACGCCGCCGAGCGCTGGTCCAAGAGCTGACAGAGGGATTCCTGCGACCGCCACTGGTGTGACTGGCGGTCGTGACAGGCTGTTGACGATTTGTACGTAAAAGTCCATTGTGGACTCACGAGTACAAGTCAGCGGCCGCGCATCATGTGTCAGCACCCGCCCTATCGCTTCCAGTCTCCGCTGCGGCCCAGGCCGCCGGCGCTTTCTTCTGCCCAGCCCTTGCTCGCCAACCTGCCCGCCGTGCGGCGGGCGCTTCCGGGAGTCACACCATGAAGAAACTCGCACTGCTGGGCGGCCTCGCCCTGAGCCTGCTCGCCTCCAGCCCGTTCGCCGCCGACAAGCCCCTGCGCCTGGGCATAGAGGCGGCCTATCCGCCCTTCGCCTTCAAGCAGGCGGACGGCTCAATCGCCGGCTTCGACGTGGACATAGGCGTGGCCCTGTGCGCCGAGATGAAGGTCGAGTGCCAGTGGGTCGAGCAGGAGTTCGACGGCCTGATCCCCTCGCTCAAGGTGAGGAAGGTCGATGCCGTGCTGTCGTCCATGACCATCACCGACGAGCGGCGCAAGTCGGTGGACTTCACCGGCAAGTACTACTACAGCCCGGCGCGCCTGACGATGAAGGCAGGCACCGAGGTCAGCGCCGATTTCTCCAGCCTCAAGGGCAAGCGCATCGCCGTGCAGCGCGCCACCACCACCGACCGTTTCGCCAGCGAGGTGCTGGCGCCCAAGGGCGTGGAAGTGGTGCGCTACAGCTCGCAGAACGAGATCTACCTGGACCTGGTCTCCGGCCGCGTAGACGGCACCCTGGCCGATGCCATCCCGGTGGACGAGGGCTTCCTCAAGACCGAGCAGGGCAAGGGCTTCGCCTTCGTCGGCCCGGCCTTCACCGACCCGGCCTACTTCGGCGAGGGCGCCGGCATCGCCGTGCGCAAGGGCGACCGGGAGCTGCTGGACAGGCTCAACGCCGCCATCGCAGGCATCCGCGCCAGCGGCGAATACCAGAAGATCCAGGGCAAGTACTTCGGCTTCGATATCTACGGCGACTGAGCCAGCAGGCGCTCCAGCTCGCGCTCGCCGCGAGGGCTGAAGGCGATCACTCGCGAGGCCGGGTCGCGCTTGGCCCAGCCCAGCTCCAGCAGGCGCTGCAGCAATTGCGCGCCGAGCGCACCGCCCAGGTGGTGGCGCCGCTCGCTCCAGTCCAGGCAGGGCCGGCACAGGTGCCGGCGCCGGCCGGCGGCGGCCTCCACGTCTATCTCCAGGGCGGCGAACCAGCGCTGGCCGGCCTCGGTCAGGCGCAGCTCATCGTCCTGTTCCTCGATGCAGCCGCGTTGCAGCAGCGTCTCGTAGGCCCTCACCCCGAGCTCCCCGGCCAGGTGGTCGTAGCACACCCGTGCCTTGCGCAGGGCCGGCTCGCGCGGGCTGGAGCGCACGCGCACGGCGCCAGCGCGGAAGGCCACGCCCATCAGCGTCTCGAGCAGGCGGGCGACGTCGGCGTCGGCCAGGCGGAAGTAGCGGTGGCGGCCCTGGGACACGGCGGCGATCAGGCCGGCGTCGAGCAGCTTGGCCAGATGTGCGCTCATGGTCGGCTTGCTCACGCCGGCGATCTGCGCCAGCTCGGTGGCGGTCAGCGCGCGGTCGGCCATCAGCGCGGTGAGCACTTCGGCACGGGCGTGGTCGCCGATCAGCGCGGCGATGCGGGCGATGTTGGGGCCGTCTTTCATGGTTCGATCCTAGTCGAACCATCGGTCGGCGATAAAGCGCTAACGTGAACTCAGCTTCCAAGGAGGACGCGACATGACCATTACCTGCTTCATCCGCTACCAGATCGATCCGTTTCAGCGCGAGGCCTTCCGCGAGTATGCGGAGAACTGGGGGCGCATCATCCCCCGCTGCGGCGGCCACCTGCTCGGCTACTTCCTGCCGCACGAGGGCAGCAACGACATCGCCTGGGGGCTGATCGCCTTCCCCAGTCTGGCCGCCTACGAGACCTACCGGGCACGACTGAAGAGTGACCCCGAGGGGCGCGCCAACTTCGCCATGGCCCAGGAGAAGCGCTTCATCCTGCGCGAGGAGCGCAGCTTCCTCGAAGGGGTGGAAGGCACCCTGGGCGTGGAGCCGCGGTCATGATCGCGGTGATCTTCGAGGTGCTGCCGGCCGAGGGGCGGCGCGACGCCTACCTGGGCATCGCCGCCGATCTGCGCGAGCAGTTGCAGGGCATCGACGGCTTTCTCTCCATCGAGCGTTTCGAGAGCCTCAGCCAGCCGGGCAAGTTGCTGTCGCTGTCGTTCTGGCGCGACGAGGCGGCGGTGCGCCAGTGGCGCACTACCGAGGAGCATCGCCAGGCGCAGAGCGCCGGGCGCGGCGGGGTGTTCGCCGACTATCGGCTGCGGGTGGCCGAGGTGCTGCGCGACTACGGCATGCAGCAGCGCGAGCAGGCGCCGGACGATTCGCGTGCCGTGCACGGCTGAGCGGGCGCGCTCGGCCGTCCGCGTCAGGCCTCGCCCTTGATCTCCTTAAGGTGCTTGTACACCGTGGCGCGGCCCATGTTCAGCACGTTGGCGATGTAGTTGGCGGCGCTCTTGCCCTTGAACGCGCCCTCGGCGTGCAGGGCCTCGACCAGCTCGCGCTTGTGCTCGCGGGTGAGCAGGTTGAGGCCGAGCTGGCGCTGCTGCAGCCAGGCGTGGAGGAAGGTGTTGATGCGCTCCTGCCAGTCGTCGCGGAACAGCGAGTCCGGCTGCGGGATCAGCTTGCTCGAGCTGAGCAGCAGCTCCAGCGCCTGTCGGGCGCTTTCCAGCAGGGTGATGTTGAAGTTCAGGCACAGCACGGCCACCGGCGTGCCGCGCGCGTCGCGCAGCACCGTGCTGAGCGAGCGGATCTTCTGCCCGTCCCAGTTGAGTTTCTCGTAGGGGCCGATGGTGCGCTCGTCCGGGGTGTTCTCCAGCAGATCCTCCAGCGCGGCATCGTCGCCGACCGCGCGCTTGGAGATGTTGTTGGCGATATGGTCGATCTTCTGCGTGCGCAGGTCGTGCAGCACCACCTCGACATGGGGGAAGAACAGGGCGGCGACGGCGTCGGCGATGGCGCGGTAGTTGTCGAGGTCGGCGGCGGGCATGCGGGAACTCCGGTTGGGCGCCCCGTGCGGGGCGCTGCGAGTGTGCCGCAAACCTAGCCCAGGCGGGAAGGCGAGAGCATGGCCTCGCTCAGGCCGAAGGCGGCGATGGGGGCGGGCAGCGGCAAGCCGCGGATCAGTGCGGCGCAGGCCTCGCCCATCGCCGCGCTGGTCTGGATGCCGTAGCCACCCTGGGCGGCGACCCAGAAGAAGCCCTCGGCATCGCGCGCATAGCCGCCGACCAGGCCGCCGTCGGCGACGAAGCTGCGCAGCCCGGCCCAGGTATGTTGCGGGCGGCGGATGCTTAGCGTGGTGTGTTCCTCGATCTGGTAGATGCCCATGGCGATGTCCAGCTCCTCCGGCTGCACGTCGTGCGGCGCCACCGGGTCGGCGTTGGCCGGCGAGCCGAGCAGCTGGCCGGCGTCCGGCTTGAAGTAGAAGGCCTCGTCGAGGTCGACCACGCAGGGCCAGGCGTGGCTGTCCACGCCCTCCGGCGGGAGGAAGGTGAAGGCGGCGCGGCGCCTGGGCGTGAGGCCGATGGGCGCGACCCCGGCCAGGGCGGCGATCTCGTCGCACCAGGCGCCGGCGGCGTCGATCAGCACCGGCGCCTGGTAGCGCTGCGCGCCGCACTCGACCTGCCAGAGCCCGGCGACCCGGCGGATCGCGGTCGCCTCCTGGCCGCAGTGGATCTCCCCGCCGTGCTGGCGGATGCCGCGCAGGAAGCCCTGGTGCAGGGCATCGGTGTCGATGTCGACGGCGCTCGGGTCGAACATGGCGCCGTGCACCCTGTCGCGGCGCAGCACCGGCACCAGGGCGCAGGCCTCGTCGGCGCTGAGCAGGCGCATCTCGGGCACGCTGGCGCGGCCGCTCTCGTACTGGCGCAGCAGTTCGCTGGGATTGCCGGAGAAGTCCACCACCAGCTCGCCGCGCGGGCCGAGCAGGCTGTGCGCGTTGAAGCCGGCGGGCGGGTTGTCGAAGAAGGCGCGGCTGGCGGCGGTCAGCGCGCGCACCTGCGGCGTGCCGTAGGCCAGGGTGTAGAGCGCCGCCGAGCGCCCGGTGCTGTGGTAGCCGGGCTGCGCCTCGCGCTCCAGCAGCAGGGTCTTGCCGTGCGGGGCGAGGAAGTAGCCGGTGCTGGTGCCGGCGATGCCGGCACCGATGATCAGGTAGTCGCAGTTCATTGGCCTCGTTCCAGCAGTAGATGCAGGGCATTGGCCAGGGCCATGTCTTCCAGGCCCAGACCGATGGAGCGGAAGAACACCGGGCGGCCGTAGTCCGGCCTGGGCGCGCGGCCGCTGACCAGCTCGGCCAGGTCGCCGCGAAGGCGCGTCGGGTCCCAGCCCCGCTCGGCGGCCAGAAGCATCTCGCCGGCCGAGCCGGGGGTGGTGGCGCGGTAGTCGCAATAGACATCCATGTCCGCCAGACTCGCCGGCGGCACCTCGTGGGCGCGCGGCGCGTTGGTGCTGATCGAGGTGACCAGCGCGTTGCGGCCGAGGCTCAGCGGGTCCAGCACCGGGCCGGCGGAGGAGGTGCACAGCAATATCACCTCGGCTTCGTGCACGGCCTCGTCCAGGCTGGCGCACAGTTGCAGACGCACATCCTCGGCCAGCAGTGCGGCGCGTTCGGCCGCGTCCTTGCCGGCCAGGCTCGGCGAGTACAAGCGGATGCTCTGCCAGTCGCGCAGGCCCTTGGCGTAGTGCAGGTGGGCCCGGGCCACCGGGCCGCTGCCGACGATGGCCAGGTGGCGCGCGCCGGCCGGCGCCAGTTCCTCCACGGCCAGCGCGGTGGTGGCGGCGGTGCGCGCGGTGGTCAGGCTCTTGGCGTCGCACAGCAGCAGCGGCTGGCCGCTGCGCAGCGACATCAGCAGGGTCCAGGCGGTGACGGTGGCGCCCTGCGGGCCGGGGATATAGGGCGAAGTCTTGACCCCGTAGACGCCTTCGTCGGCCAGCACGCCCAGGTAGTTGATGAAGTCGCCGCCGCCGGGCAGTTCCACCAGCTGCTGCGCCGGTTGCACGGCGCGGCCCTCGGCCAGGCTGGCGAACATGGTACGCATGGCCTGGGGCACGTCGAGGCGGGCGAGCAGGCGTTCGGCTTCGGTATGGTCGATCACGCGGGGCATGCTGAGACTCCATTTATACATAATTGTCCATGTTGGACTTTTAAGTATTCTCCGGCAAGCGGCCGTCCGCCGAATGGTGTCTGGCCGGAGGTCGCCGTCGCCTCAGGCTGGCCGTCCGGGGTGGAGCGCGGCGACCAGAAGCGCTCCGGGGAGGGCTGCCAGCGCGATCAGGTCCAGCTGGGCCGCCACCAGCTCCAGTAGGATTTCCATTGTGCTCCAGGTGTTGCCGAACGCCTGGGCGAACAGGATGGCGGCGATGGCGCAGGCCAGCAGCGCACAGCCGGCGAAGAGGGCGAGCCGGGCCACTCGGCTGCGCAGGTGGCGGCTCGCTGCCAGGAAGATCAGCATGCCGGGTGCGGCGGCCAGGAGGATCTCGGGCATGGCGTAGCCGACGCCGTCGATCAGCGTGGGCCACTCCAGCGCCAGCCGCCCCTGGCGCAGGCTACCGGTCAGCAGGGCGATGAACAGCGCCGTGCAGGGCGCGATGGCCAGGCTCGCCGGCAGCGCCATGACGAGGCGACGCATCTCAGATCGCGCCGCCGGCCTTCAGCTCGGCGATCTGTTCGGCGCCGTAGCCCAGTTCGCCGAGCACCTGCTGGTTATGTTCGCCCAGTGCCGGGCCGGTCCATTCCACGCCGCCGGGGGTCTCGCTCAGCTTGGGTACTATGCCAGGCATCTTGAACGGCTTGCCGTCAGGCAGCCTGGCGGCGAGGAACATCTCGCGGGCGAGGAACTGCGGGTCGCCGAGCATGTCCTCGGCCGAGTAGATGCGGCTGGCCGGCACCTCGGCGCGCTTCAGCACGGCCTCCACCTCGGCCAGCGGCAGGCTCGCCGCCCAGCGGTCGATCACCCCGTAGAGCTCGTCGCGGCGGGCGTCGCGGCCGGCGTTGTCGGCCAGGCTCGGATCGCTGGCCAGATCCGCGCGGTCGATGGCGCGCATGAAGCGCTGGAAGATGGCGTCGCCGTTGGCGCCGATCTGGATATGCTTGCCGTCGGCGCAGGTGTGGATGGAGGAGGGGGTGATGCCGGGCATGATGTTGCCGGTCCTCTCCCGGACGAAGCCGAACACGTCGAACTCCGGCACCATCGACTCCATCATGGCGAACACCGCCTCGTACAGCGCCACGTCCACCACCTGGCCGCTGCCGCCGTTGACCTCGCGCTGGCGCAGCGCCATCAGCGCGCCGATCACGCCCCACAGCGCGGCGATGGAGTCGCCGATGCTGATGCCGGTACGCACCGGTGGCCGGTCCTCGAAGCCGGTGATGTAGCGCAGCCCGCCCATCGACTCGCCCACCGCGCCGAAGCCCGGCTGGTCCTTCAGCGGGCCGCTCTGGCCGAAGCCGGACAGGCGCACCATTACCAGCCTGGGGTTCAGGGCATGCAGGGTTTCCCAGTCGAAGCCAAGCTTCTCCAGCACGCCGGGGCGGAAGTTCTCGATCAGGATATCCGCCTGCGCCAGCAGCTTCTTCAGTACCTCGCGGCCGGCTTCGTGCTTGAGGTTGAGGGTGATGCAGCGCTTGTTGCGCGCCTGCACGAACCACCACAGCGAGGTGCCCTCGTACAGCTTGCGCCATTTGCGCAGCGGGTCGCCGCCGTCCGGCGACTCCACCTTGACCACCTCGGCGCCGAACTCGGCGCAGATGCGCGAGGCGAAGGGGCCGGCGATCAGGCTGCCGAGTTCGACCACTTTCAGGCCGGCGAGGGGTTTGCTGGGAATCATCTGGGCTCCTGTTGACAGTGCGACCTGGTCGGCGCTCCTCGGGTTTCGTCGGGGGAGTATCTGCGGTTAAATCGTCGGGCGAAAGGATGCGCTCACTCCCCTCGGACCAGGACGGCTCCGTCGCCGTGTTCGTTCTCCTATGCTTGCTTGCTTGCTGAAAATCGCTCCGGGCCTCAGCCGCCAAGGCATGTGGCCGGGTGTCATACGGCTGTTTCATTTTTCACATGTAAGCATGTTGATCTATTACATGTGATGTTCTAGTCTCGCATTCATGGAAAACAAATCATCCGCCCATTACCAGCGACTCTTCCGTCAGCGCCTGCGTGAGCAGGGGCTGGTCAAGAAGGAGGTCTGGATACTGCCCGAGCACGCGCCGCTGCTGGCCGCGTTCGAGCGCAAACTGCGTCAGCCTCGACCGGGGCTGGACTCTATGGAGAAGGAGGGAGCTATGAGCATGCCTCAGGTGTGGACCGCGCAGGCGCTGTTCGATGCGCTGGTCGCGACGGAGCTGTTCAAGGAAGGACGGGCAGCTATCGAGCTGATCCAGGGTGCCGATTCCAGTCTGCATGTCACCATGCGCGAATATGGCGATCTGCCGCTGTTCATGGCGGTGGTCGGCGAACAGATCATCGTCGAGGCGCTGCTCTGGCCGGCCGACGAGGTGCGCGATGCCGCGGCCTTCAACGAGGAGGTACTGCGTAGCCACAAGCTGTTCCCGCTGTCCTGCATCGGCCTGGAGACCCTGCCCGATGGTCAGTCCTGCTACACCATGTTCGGCGCGCTCAGCGCGTCTTCGAGCCTGTCCGACGTGGTGCTGGAGATTGAGCTGTTGGCGGATAACGTGATCAAGGCCACCGAAGCCTACGAGGGCTTTCTCAAGGCCGGTGCCTAAGGAGGAGTTGCCATGAATGTGTGGAGCAAGCTGCTGACCGCCCTGCGCGGCGGCGCCAACGAGATGGGTGAGGCGATCGTCGATAGCCAGGCCCTGCGCATCCTCGATCAGGAGATCCGCGACGCCGACCTGGAGCTGCGTAAGTCCAAGGAAGCGCTGGCCGAGATCATGGCCAAGCAGAAGCTGGCCGCCGAGCGTGCCGGCAAGAGCGCGGTCAAGGTCGCCGAGTACGAACAGTACGCGCTCAAGGCCCTGGAGGCCGGCAACGAGGAACTGGCCAAGGAAGTGGCGGTGAAGATCGCCAACCTGGAGGTCGAGCAGGCCGGCGAGCGCGAGCAGGCCGAGAGCTATGCCGCCAGCGTGGCCCAGCTGCGCAAGGCGGTGAGCCAGGCCGAGGCCAATATCAAGCGCCTGAAACAACAGGTGGATACGGTCAAGGCCACCGAGAGCGTGCAGAAGGCGCAGATGGCCGTGGCCCAGCGCTACGGTGGTTCGCAGGCCAAGCTGCACACCGCCGTGGAGTCGCTGGAGCGGATCAAACAACAGCAGGCCGAGCGTGCGGCGAAGATGGAGGCGGCGGCCGAACTGGCCGAGGCCGCCAATATCGACGAGTCGCTGGAGGCCAAGCTGCGTGCCGCCGGCATCAAGGCCGACAGTGCCGGCGCGGACAGCGTGCTGGCGCGCCTGAAGGACAAGGCCAAGTCCTGATAGTCGCGTGTCGCGGCGCAGCTCCGGCTGCGCCGCCTGATTCAGGGATGGGGATTCGATGGAAAACTTCCTGCACAGCGCTTTTGCGTTTCCCACCGTCATCTTCAGCTTCCTGCTGTGTCTGGCGGTGCTTTACTGGTGCGTGGCCGCGCTGGGCATCCTCGATGTCGACGTGCTCGACATCGAGGCCGATTCCACCCTGGAGTCGGTACAGCCCGAGGGGCTCGCCGGCCTGCTGCTCAAGCTGGGGCTCAACGGCGTGCCGGTGACCCTGGTGTTGACCCTGCTGTTCTTCTTCGCCTGGACGGCGAGCTATTTCGTCGAGTTGCTGCTGCTGCGCCATCTGCCGCTGGGCATCCTGCGTTACCCGCTGGGCCTGGCTATTGCCTTGGGCGCGCTGGTGGCGGCGGTGCCGTTCAGCGCCGCGCTGTGCCGGCCGCTGCGCCCGCTGTTTCGCAAGCTGGAGGCCACCAGCAGCAAGTCGGTGCTGGGGCAGACCGCCGTGGTGCGCAGCGGCCGGGTGACCCTCAGCCATGGCGAGGCGGTGCTGGAAGACGGTGGCGCGGGCCTGATCCTGCGTGTGCGTGCCGACGAGGCGCGTGGTTTCAAGCGCGGCGACCGTGTCGTGTTGCTGGAGTATCTGGAGGGCGAGCATGCCTACCGGGTCATAACCGAGGACGAGTTCAAGGGTCTCTGAGCCCTCGACCGCTTCAAGAATCAAAGGAGATTGATTGCAATGAGCCTCGAAATGGTGATGCCGTTCCTGATTGGCGTCGGTTTGTTCTTCCTGCTGATCTTCGGCTTCTTCGTGCTGTTCAAGGCCTTCTATATCAAGGTCCCGCAGGGCACGGCGCTGATCGTCAACGACATGTCCTCGACGCCCAAGGTGCACTTCACCGGCGCCTTGGTGTACCCGGTGATCTACCTCAAGGAGTTCATGAAGATCTCCCTGATCACCCTGGAAGTGGATAGGCGCGGCAAGGACGGCCTGATCTGCAAGGACAACATGCGTGCCGACATCACCGTGGCCTTCTACCTGCGCGTCAACGAGACCCAGGAAGACGTGCTCAAGGTGGCCAAGGCCATCGGCGTCGACCGTGCCTCCGACCGTGGCGCGGTCAACGACCTGTTCAACGCCAAGTTCTCCGAGGCGCTGAAGACCGTCGGCAAGCAGTTCGACTTCGTCCAGCTGTTCGAGAACCGCCAGGACTTTCGCGACCGCATCGTCGAGACCATCGGCAACGACCTCAACGGCTACGTGCTGGAAGACGTCGCCATCGACTACCTGGAACAGACCGCGAAGAACTCCCTGGACCCGAGCAACATTCTCGATGCCGAGGGCATTCGCAAGATCACCCAGCTGACCGCCGCGCAGAACGTCATCACCAACGAGCTGGAGCGCAACGAAGAGCTGGCGATCAAGAAGAAGAACGTCGAGACCCGCGAGGCCACCCTGGCCCTGGAGCGCCAGCAGGCCGATGCCGAGGCACGGCAGAAGCGCGAGATCGAGACCATCCGCGCCCGCGAGGAAGCCGAGACCATCAAGGTCAAGGAAGAGGAACGCCTCAAGGCCGAACAGGCGCGCATCCAGTCGCAGCAGGAAATCGACGTACGCGCCGAGAACCACCAGCGCGAGGTGGAAGTGGCCCAGCAGAACCGCCAGCGCGCCGTGGTCATCGAGGTGGAGAAAGTCACCCGCGCCAAGGACCTGGAAGTGGTCGCCCGCGAGCGTGAGGTGGAGCTGCAGCGCATCGAGGCCGAGAAGGCCCTGGAAGAGCAGCGCAAGAACATCGCCAACGTGATCCGCGAGCGCGTGGCCGTGGAGAAGACCGTGGCCCAGGAAGAAGAGCGCATCAAGGAAGTGCGCGAAGTGTCCGAAGCCGAGCGCGCCAAGCAGGTCATCGTCCTGCAGGCGCAGGCCGAGGCCGAGCAGGAGCTGGTACGCCAGGTCAAGCAGGCCGAAGCCGACGAGACCCGCTCCAAACACAAGGCGGTGGAAATCAACACCCTGGCCCAGGCCGAGCTGGAAGCCGCGGCCAAGCAGGCCGAGGCCAAGAAGCGCATGGCCGAAGGTATCGAAGCCGAGCGCGCCGCGCCTGGCCTGGCCGACGCCCGGGTGCTGGAAGTCACTGCCGCGGCGAAAGAGAAGGATGGTCTGGCCGCTGCCCGGGTCAAGGCCGAGCAGCTGATCGCCGAAGCCAAGGGCGAGCAGGAGAAAGGTCTGGCCGAGGCCCGCGTGCTGGAAGCGCAGGCCGCAGCCAAGGAGAAGGACGGCCTGGCCGAAGCCAAGGTGCTGGAAGAGAAGCTCGGTGCCCAGGCGCGTGGCGAGCAGCAGCTCGGCACCGCCAAGGCCCAGGCGACCAAGGATCAGGGTACTGCCGAGGCGGACATCTTGCTGCAGCGCCTGAACGCCGAAGCGGAAGGTCTGGGCAAGAAGTTCGGTGCCCTCGACGCCCTCAGCGACAGCGCTCGCCAGCACGAGGAGTTCCGCATGCAGCTGGAGAAGAGCTTCGAGGAGGCCATGGCCGCCATCGCCGCTAACAAGGACATCGCCAAGGACCAGGCCGAGGTGCTCGCCACCGCGCTGGGCAAGGCGAAGATCGAGATCGTCGGCGGCGAAGGCGACTTCTTCAACTCCTTCGCCAAGTCGCTGTCGGTGGGCAAGGCCATCGAGGGCGTGGTCGGCAAGAGCCCGGTGGTGCAGGACGTGCTGTCGCGCCTGCTGGCCGGCAAGGCGCCCGCCGCCTCGGTGGTCGCCGAGCGCAAGCTCGACGGCGAGGCACCGGCCGCCGGGGCCTGACCCGGCCGGACGGGCCGTTCGGCCCGTCCCCTCATTCTTCATAGCTCTCGCCCGGAGGGGCGGGAGCCTGACGCCGCAGATCCAGGATGACCACGATGTCGGACGCTCAAGCACCCCAGCCGCAGGACGTATTGGACCAGGCCGTCGCCCAGGGCGGCGCCTACGAGGTGCTGCACAAGCGCCTGCACGAGCAGGGCCAGCGCCTGCGGCAGACCACCGAGAATCTCAACCAGCAGCGCCTGACCGAGTTCGGCAGCAGCCAGATGGAGGTGGTCGGGCGGGTACGCATCCGCACCGAGAACAATTGCATCGCCCGCGACATCGTGCAGGTCGGCGACTGCCTGCTGTTCGGCTACAACGTGTTCCTCGGCCTGAAGAAGGAGACCCGCGTCGAGGACGTGTTCTCCCTCTATCGCCTCATCGAGCAGGACGAGGGCTACGAGGCCGAGCCTGTGGCGCTGGAGGGCAGCTTCCTGGCCCAGGCCAGCTTCGTCGCCGACTTCAACGAACTGTACAGCTACTACAAGAACACCCGCCTGCTGCAGCTGATGGTGCGCGACGGCAAGCTGCTGGCCAGCTTCCAGATCGGCGAGCGCATCAGCGACATCCGCGTGTTCCGCTGGTCGGTCTCGGTCGACGGCAAGGAAGTGCGCTATATCGACAACCGCGGCGAGCGCGACATCGCCCTGCCGGCGCCCTTCGACTTCGAGTGGACCAAGGCCACCCGCGAGATGGTGGTCGAGGGCCGCCACCCGCACCTGAATATCCTCGACACCCTGTTCGTCGAAACCATCGGCGGCGACCTGACCATCAAGGTCGAGAACAACACCGAGACGGGCCTGGGCATCTACCGCGAGGAAGTGCTGGACAAGACCCAGTCCCTCGACGATGGCCAGATCGAGTTCGCCCGCGTCGGCAGCCTGCTGCTGCTGAAGATCCTGCCATACCGCGAGGAGCAGTGGCGCTACCTGGTGTACAACGGCCTCACCGGCAAGGTCGAACGCATCGACGCCATCGGCCTGGCCTGCGTGCAGCTGCCGGAAGACCACGGCATCATCTTCCCCGGCGGCTACTACCTGCAGAGCGGCGAGCACAAGACCTTCGAGCAGTCCATGGACGGCATGCGCTTCAAGCGCGCCGTGCGCTCGCCCAACGGCGAGGACGTGCAGTACATCTTCTACCACCCGGAGCAGGGCCGTTCGGTGCTGCTCACCTACAACCTGATCAACCGCCAGCTGCAGAACCCGATCTTCGGCCACGGCTACGCGCGCCTGGAGGACGGCCGCACGGTGATCTTCGCCGCCGAGGGCGAGGAGCCGACTCGCATCCACCCGATGCAGATCTGGCAGACGCCGTTCTGCAGCGAGGAGTTCGCCGCCCGCCAGCCGGCGCGCTCAGGCTTCCTCGGCAAGATCGGCAACGCCGAGCTGGTGCGCGGGGTGTCCGACCTCTACGACCTGTGCCGCGAGATCGACACGCCGCAGGTATCGGTGCAGCGCTACGGCCTGCTGTGCCAGAACACCCGCCGCCTGTTCGATGCCTACCACTGGTTGGGCAGCGAGCAGCTGGCCGGTCTCGCTCCATTGCTGCGCGAGATCGCCGCCACCGCCGAACTGGTGCTGGACGAATACGAGAAGGTCGAGAGCATCCGCAAGCAGTCGGCCCAGGCCATGAGCGACGCCGAGAGCCGCCACAAGGCGCTGCTCGACGCCCTGCTGCCGGACAGCTGGGACCAGGTGCAGAGCTTCGTCGACGGCCTCAACGGCATCACCGCCCAGCGCGGCCTGCTGTTGACCATTCGCGAGTACCGCTACATCGATATCGCCCGCCTGGACGCCATGGAGGCCGAGCTGCTGGCCGCCCAGGAGCGTGTCTCGGCCGCCACCGCCGCGTTCCTCGCCGGCGAGGCGGCGCTGCAGCCCTTCGTCACCCGCCTGCAGGCCCTCGACGAGCAGGCGCAGAAGGCCGAGAGCGTGGCCCAGCTGAACGAGCCGCTGGGCGAGCTGCAGACCATGGCCGCCGACCTGGACATGCTGTCCAGCCTGATGGCTTCGTTGAAGATCGACGACGCCACCCAGCGCACGCGCATCGTCGAGTCGATTTCCGAGATTTACGCCCGCCTCAACCAGGCCAGGGCGCGCGCCGAGCAACGGCGCAAGGGCCTGGGTTCGGCCGAGACCGTGGCCCAGTTCGGCGCCCAGTTCAAGCTGTTCAGCCAGGGCATCACCAACGCCCTCGGCCAGGCCCAGGACCCGGAGCGCTGCGACGAGCAGCTGGCGCGCCTGCTGGTGCAGCTGGAGGAGCTGGAGAGCCAGTTCGGCGATCAGGAGCAGTTCCTCGGCGACATCCTGGCCAAGCGCGAGGAGCTGCTGGAAACTTTCGAGGCGCACAAGCAGGCGCTGCTCGACGAGCGCCAGCGCAAGGCGCAGAGCGTGCTGGACGCGGCCAAGCGCATCCTCGACAGCCTCGGCCGGCGCACCGCCAAGTTCACCCAGGCCGAGGAGCTGAACGCCTTCTTCGCCGCCGACCCGCTGATCCTCAAGCTGCGCGAGATGACCGAGCGCCTGCGCGAGCTGAAGGACAGCGTCAAGGCCGACGATATCGAGGCGCGCCTGAAGGGCGCGCGCGACCAGGCGGTGCGCGCCCTGCGCGACAAGAGCGAGCTGTTCGAGGAAGGCGGCAACGTCATCAAGCTCGGCCCGCGCCACCGCTTCAGCGTCAACACCCAGGAACTGGACCTGACCCTGCTGCCGCGCGGCGAGCAGCTGTACCTGCACCTGACTGGTACCGACTTCCTCGAGCCCCTGGCCAATGCCGAACTGGAGGCGCTTAAGCCCTTCTGGCAGGTGGTCCTGGAGTCCGAATCCGAACAGCTGTACCGCGCCGAATACCTGGCCGGCGAAGTGCTGGCCGCCGCCGATGCCGGGCGCGAGGGGCTGAGCAGCGAGCGCATCAAGCCGCTGCTGGCGCAGCCCGACGAGCTGGCCAGGCTGATCCGCGACTTCGCCGCGCCGCGCTATAAGGAAGGCTACGAGAAGGGCATTCACGACCACGATGCCGCCGCCATCCTCGCGGCGCTGCTGCCGCTGCGCGACAGCGCCGGGCTGCTGCGCTATGGCGCCGAGGCGCGGGCACTGGCCTGTCTGTTCTGGGACCTGCGACGCGAGGATGAGGCCGTCGCGCAGTGGCCGCAGCGGGCACGCACCAGCCGGCATATCCAGCAGCTGTTCGGCCAGGACAGCGGGCTGCGTCAGCTGCAGGGCGAGGTCGCCATGGCGCTGCAGGCCTTCCTCGCCGAGCAGCCGCTGGGCCTGAGCGAGGCGGTGACCGGCGAGGCGGCCGAGTACCTGGTGCAGGAACTCTCCGCCGAGCGCATCGAGTTCGTTTTCAGCAAATACGCCAAACAGTTGCTGGAAGGCCTCAAGCTGCGCCTGCAGGGCGCGCGCATGTGGGACGACTACCAGCAGGCCCTGGCCAGGCTCGACGGCCGCCCGGCCGCGCAGTGGGCCCTGGCCGGCAACTGGCTGCAGGGCCTCTGCGCCCAGGACGAGTTCGCCGCGCTGCGCGGCTACGTGGCCGAGGCCACGGCCCTGGCGCTGCTCGGCGAAGGCTTCCCCGGCCGCGCCAGCGAGGTGGACCTGCGCTTCACCGTCAGCGGGCTGATGGGCGAGCATCCGCGCATTCAGGAACACCAGCTGGTGCTGGCGGTGGACGATTTCTTCGCCCGCCTGCGCAAGCACCGCGAGCGCTTCCTGCCGGGGCTGCAGCGCTACCAGGCGCTGCGCCAGGAGGTGATCAACCGCGAGCGCGAGGCGTTGCGCCTGGCCGAGTTCAAGCCCAAGCCGCTGAGTTCCTTCGTGCGCAACAAGCTGATCAACGACGTCTATCTCGGCGTGATCGGCGACAACCTGGCCAAGCAGATGGGCACCGCCGGACAGAACAAGCGTACCGACCTGATGGGCCTGCTGATGCTCATCTCACCGCCCGGCTACGGCAAGACCACGCTGATGGAGTACGTGGCGCACCGCCTCGGCCTGATCTTCATGAAGATCAACGGCCCGGCCCTGGGCCACGAGGTGCGCTCCATCGACCCGGCGCAGGCGCCGGACGCCACCTCGCGCCAGGAGCTGGAGAAGCTCAACCTGGCGCTGGAGATGGGCAACAACGTGATGCTGTATGTCGACGACATCCAGCACACCCACCCGGAATTCCTGCAGAAGTTCATCTCGCTCTGTGATGGAACGAGGCGCATCGAAGGCGTGTGGAAGGGCAGGACCAAGACCTACGACATGCGCGGCAAGAAGTTCTGCGTGGTGATGGCGGGCAACCCCTACACCGAGTCCGGCGAGGTCTTCAAGATTCCGGACATGCTGGCCAACCGCGCCGACATCTACAACCTCGGCGACACCCTGGGCGGCATGCAGGAGGCCTTCGCGCTGTCCTACATCGAGAACGCTTTGACTTCCAACCCGGTGCTGGCGCCGCTGGCCACCCGCGACATGGCCGACGTCTACCGTTTCGTCGCCAAGGCCGAGGGCAAGCCGTTCTCCGCCAACGAGCTGAGCCATGGCTACAGCGGCGCCGAGGTCAACGAGATAGTCGCCACCCTGCAGCGCCTGATGCAGGTGCGCGACGTGGTGCTCAAGGTTAACCAGCAGTACATCGCCAGCGCCGCCCAGGCCGACCACTACCGCAGCGAGCCACCGTTCAAGCTGCAGGGCAGCTACCGCAACATGAACAAGATGGCGGAGAAGATCAGCTCGGTGATGAACGATGCCGAGCTGCTGCAGCTGATCGCCGACCACTATCAGGGCGAGTCGCAACTGCTCACCACCGGCGCCGAGGAGAATCTGCTCAAGCTGGCCGAGCTGCGCGGCAATATGACCGAAGAACAGCGTGATCGCTGGGCGCAGATCAAGCGCGACTTCCTGCGCAACAAGGCCATGGGCGGCAGCGACAGCGATGTCGGTACCCGCGTGGTGGCCCAGCTCAATGACCTGGTCGAAGGCATCCGCGCCCTCGGCGGCAGCCTGCAGCGCGAGCCGCAGGCCGCCCCGCAGGTGCCCTGGGAAGAGCTGCTGGCCGGCCTGGACAAGCTCGGCCAGTTGCGTCCGCAGGTCGAGGTGGCCGTGCAGGCGCCGCCGCAGCCGGGCGTGCAGGTGCTGCTGGAGCGCCTGGCCGAGACCCTGCAGAACAGCTTCCTGCCGCTGATGAACGCCATGGACAAGAAGATCGAGATCGATCTGCGCACCCACAATCGCATGGGCGACATGGCCCAGAGGCTACGCGAGTTGGGCCAGTTCCTCGGTGCGCCGCCGGCCTCGCCAGCGCCGACCGAGCCGGGACCCGAGCAGGCGTGACGGCCTGGCTGGCGCCGCGCCTGCGCCTGCTTGCCGGCATCGCCGGGCTGATGCTGGCGCTGCAGCTGTTCAACGGCCTGAGCGGCAACGCCCTGAACGCCTGGGGCGTGCTGCCGCGGCAGGTCGGCAGCCTGCCGGGCATCCTCTTCGCGCCCTGGCTGCATGCCGGCTGGTGGCATTTGCTCGGCAACCTGTCGGGGCTGCTGCTTCTGGCCTGGCTGGCCATGCTCGACTCGCCGCGGCGTTTCCTCGGCGCCAGCGCCTTCATCATCCTCGGCAGCGGCCTGCTGGTCTGGCTGCTGGCCCGCCCGGGCGTGCATCTGGGCGCCAGCGGCTGGCTGTTCGGCCTGTGGGGCCTGCTGCTCGGGCGCGCCTGGTTCGAGCGCAGCCTGGCCAGCCTGCTGATCGCCGTGCTGGTGCTGCTGTATTATGGCGGCTGGTGGTGGGGCCTGCTGCCGCAGCGCGGCGTGTCCTTCGAGTACCACCTGGCCGGCGCCTTCTGCGGCGTGCTCTACGCCGCCCTGACCCGTAGCGCAAGGAGAGATTGAATGGATTTCGCCCGCCTGGACCAGCAACTGCGCGACAGCCTGGTCGACCTGAAGCTGAGCAACGAGGAGCGCGACGAGCTGCGCCAGCTCGGTAGCGACCTCGGCCCCGACCAGGTGCGCTACCTGCGCAACCGCGCCTTCGCCCTGGTGCGTGAGCTGGTGCTCGAACCGGCCAACGCTCAGGCCGCGCTGAAGTGGCTGGAGCAGGTGATCAAGACCCTCGACCTCGCCAGCGCGCCGCCGCGCCCGGCGGTGGCCAGCGCCCATTTCAGCCCCGGCGAGGAGTGCCTGCGCAAGATCCGCGAGCTGTGCCGCCAGGCCCGGCGCTCGGTGGATATCTGCGTCTACACCATCTCCGATGACCGCTTGAGCGAGGAAATCCTCGCCTGCCACCGCCGCGGCGTGGCGGTGCGGGTGATCAGCGACAACGAGAAGCAGTTTGATGAGGGCAGCGACGTCGCCTACCTGCGCGGCCAGGGCGTGCCGCTGCGCATCGATTCCGGCCCCTATCACATGCACCACAAGTTCGCCCTGTTCGACGGTCAGTGGCTGCTCAACGGCAGCTTCAACTGGACCCGCAGCGCCAGCGCCAACAACGCCGAGAACCTGCTGGTGATCGACCATCCGCAGTTGCTGGCGGCCTACGCGCGGCAGTTCGACGAGCTGTGGGCGCGCTACGCCAACAACGCCTGAGGCCGCTCTTGCAGCCTGCTCTGGCTTGACCTTCGGGCTCAGCCTGCTTTAACGGAGGTTAGGTTTTCCGGCTGGCGGGGGAGGGTTACGCATGGCGTTGCGCAATGCGGTGCAGTTGATCACCTATCCGGATCGTTTCGGCGGCAATCTGGCCGGCCTTTACCAGCTGCTGGATCGGCATCTGGCCGATGCCGTCGGCGGCGTGCATATCCTGCCGCTGTATCCGTCCAACGCCGATGGCGGCTTCTCGCCGCTGACCCACCTGGAAGTCGATCCGCGCTACGGCGACTGGGCCGACGTCGAGCGCATCTCCGCGCGTTTCGACCTGTGCGTCGACCTGGTGATCAGCCATATCTCCGACCAGTCGCCGGAGTTTCTCGACTTCCTCGCCAGGGGCCTGGCCTCGCCCCATGCCGAGCTGTTCGTGCGGGTCGACGAGCTGGGCGAGATTACCCTGGAAGACCTGGCCAAGATCCATATCCGCAAGGAGAAGGAGCCGTTTCGCCAGGTGCGGCTGGCCAGCGGCGAGCGTTGCCGGGTGTGGTGCACCTTCACCGAGCGGCAGATCGACCTCAACTACCAGTCGCCCAAGACCTACCAGCTGATGGAGCGCTACCTGGCCTTTCTCGCCGCGCGCGGGGCCAAGCTGCTGCGCCTGGACGCCTTCGGCTACACCACCAAGAGGATCGGCACGAGCTGCTTTCTGGTCGAGCCGGATGTCTACCGCATCCTCGACTGGTTCCGCGAGACCGGCGAGAAGTACGGCGCCGAGATGCTGCCGGAAGTGCACGACCATATCAGCTACCAGTACGCCATCTCGCGCCGGCACATGCGCCCCTATGCCTTCGCCCTGCCGCCGCTGGTGCTGCACGCCTTTCTCAGCGGCAACGGCCGCTACCTCAAGCAGTGGCTGCGCATGTGCCCGCGCAACCAGATCACAGTGCTGGATACCCACGATGGCATCTGCATCCCCGATGTCGAGAGCATGCTGCCGGAGGCGGAGATCCGCTTCCTGGTCGACGAGGTCTCGGCACGCAGCGCCGATCCGATCATGCGCCGTTCGGCGGTCAACGTGCATAGCGTCGGCGCCATCTACCAGCTGACCTGCACCTTCTTCGAGGCGCTGATGCGCAACGAGAATGCCTATATCGCCGCGCGCGCCATCCAGTTCTTCACCCCGGGCATTCCACAGGTGTACTACGTCGGCCTGCTCGGCGGCTGCAACGACTTCGAGCTATGCGAGGCCAGCGGCGAGGCGCGTGACGTCAATCGTCACCATTACAGCCTGGCCGAGGCCGAACAGGCGCTGCAGCAACCCCTGGTGCGGCGCCTGCTGGCGCTGATGCGCCTGCGCAATAGCCACCCGGCCTTCGCCGGGCGCTTCGAACTCAACCAGTCCGCCGATACCGGCGTGTGCATGGCCTGGCGCCACGGCGAGCACTACTGCCGGCTGTGCGTCGACCTGGGCACGGCGCAGGCGATCATCGACTACAGCGACCCGCAGGATGGGCGGATGGGGCAGCTGTACTGCTGAGCCTGAGCCGCCAGGCACTCTGCCGTGCGAGTGGCTTCAGGCGGCTGCGCCGGAGGGTTCCCAGAACGCATCGCTCTGCAGCTTGCTCAGCAGCTGACCGCGCAGCGCCTGGCCCTGGTCGGCCAGGTCGGCCAGCTTGTCCGTCAGTTGTCGCAGTGGCTGGGCCAGGGCGTGCAGGGTGAAGAAGGTCAGGTGCTGGATGGCCAGTTGCAGATGGTCGTGCTCGACCAGCGCGGCCACCCACTGGTCCTCGCCGAAGGATTCGCCCGGCGGAATATCCGCGCGAGCCGCCAGGGCGAGATCGAGGTGCTGCAGCTGCAGATAGGCGAGGGCGATGTTTTCCAGCAGCAGGGCCTTGTCGAAGTCTTCCAGCTCGTCGTCAGGAGCGCTCCGGCGCAGCAGCTCATGAGCCTGCGCCAGTTTGGCGAGGGCATCCTCGTCGCGCTCGAGCTTGTGCAGCAGGCGCGCCAGGCGGGTGAGGTTGGCGATTCTGCCGTAGCAGTCCATCGACCCCAGTAGCCGCTCCATTTCCTCCAGCCCCCTGCGCAGCTCGTAGCTGGTACGTTGCCGCGCGGGCAGCCGGCTCTGGGCCAGCAGGCGCGCCTCGAGCACGAAGAAGGGCAGCTCATCCCGCTGATCCTCGGCCAGTTCGGCCAGCCAGCGCTCGGCCTGCTCCAGCAAGCGGGCCGCCAGCTCGGGCCGTTCCTCGGCATGGAGGCTCCACAGCGACAGGTACAGATCGATGCGCTGCTGCGTGTCACGGGCGAGCGCCAGCAGTGAGTCGGCGGCGCCGTTGAAGGTGCCACGGCCGATATGCCACTGGGCCAGATGCAGCAGCGGGGGCATGCGCTGCACATCGTCCAGGGTCGCCAGCAGTTCCTCGGCTTGCGCCAGCTGGCCACGCTCGAGCATGGCGGCGAGCATCTGCTCATGCAGGTCCTGGCCTGCGTGGGAGGGCAGTTTGGAGATGAGCGAGCGGGCCTGCTCGAACAGGCCGGCGCGAATCAGCTCGGTGATCGCCAGCGGACTCTGCTCCTGCGGCAGCAGCCCGGCGATGGCCTGCAGCCGCGCGAAGTCGCCGAGTTCGGCCAGTTCCCGCAGCAGGGTGTCCAGGCCGAGGTACTGCTGCAGTTCGGCGCCGGCCTGCATCGACTGCCAGGCCCGCTCGAGGGTGCGCGCGGCCTTGTCCGGCTGAGCGACCCCGCGTTGCTCTCGGGCCAGCTGCAGCAGCGGCAGGACTTCGGCGTCACCGCTGTGCTCGTCGAACTCGTCCAGCACGGCTCTTGCTTCATCGAGGCGGCCCTCGGCGCGCAGCAGCGGGGCTTTCAGCAGAGGTGAGCGGGGCAGGCCGTCGCCGGTTTTCGCCAGCAGCTCCAGGGCCCGGCGCTCATGCCCCGTCGCGATCAGGTGGTTGAGCAGGTTGTCCAGGGCGACGCCACGATGGTGCGGGTCGAGCCGGTCCAGCAGCTGCAGGAGCGCGTCTGTCTGCTCGTCGTCCAGCAGGCTGGTGCACAGTCCGCTCTGGGCGATCTGCCAGGCATCGCCCTGCAGCTTGGCGGCCAGGCTGCGGGCCAGCTGCGGGTGGATGTATTGCAGGCTGGCGATGCGGTTGATCTGCTTGGCTTCGTCCAAAGTTATGCGTGCCGGACTGCCTTTGACTTCCAGGCGTGGGTCGACCGGCTCGCCGCCGCTGAAGGCGACGAACACGGCCACGGCGATGATGACGAGCAGAACGATGGTGAATACTTCCATGGGGCTCCCTTCCCTGGGCAAGCCTCTCGACCATGAGGGCTTTCGGTGCCCGGTCTTATACGGCGGCTAATAGGTCGCGGCAACCGCCTGTGGCGCCGTTTGCCAACCCCGTCCGGTCGCATGAGCCTCACCTGCCGAAGGTTTCGCGCTAGACTTGCGCCCCTTCGCTTCCCAGCCGGTACTCCTCCTATGGCCCTGCAAGCCACGCCCTACAAGGTCGAGCTGAATCTCAGTGACCTCGACCGCAACCTCTATCAGAACCTGCGCTTCACCGTGGCCCGTCATCCTTCGGAGACCGAGGAGCGCCTGGCCGTGCGCCTGATCGCCTATGCCCTGTGGTACGACGAGCAGCTGGCCTTCGGTCGCGGCCTGTCCGATGTCGATGAGCCGGCGCTGTGGCAGAAGAGCCTGGACGACCGCGTGCTGCACTGGGTCGAGGTGGGTCAGCCGGACGCCGAGCGCATGACCTGGTGCTCGCGGCGCACCGAGCGCTTCAGTGTGCTGGCCTACGGCAGCCTGCGGGTGTGGCAGAACAAGGTGCTCGATGGCGTGCGCAGCCTGAAGAACCTCAACGTCGCCGCCGTGGGGCAGGAGGCGCTGGAGGCGCTGGCCCGCGACCTGCCGCGCTCCATCGAGTGGAGCGTGATGATCAGCGACGGCCAGCTGTTCGTCACCGACGAGCGCGGCCAGCACGAGATTCCCCTGGAGTGGCTGGCCGGCGAACGCTGAGCCGTTTTCCCCTCTCCCCCTGGGAGAGGGGCCAGGGGTGAGGGACCGACCGGCTACACGGGGCTTGCCACACCCCAACCCTCTCCCGGCGGGAGAGGGAGCTTACCGCTCCGCCCAGCAGAACAACCGGAACCCCCATGCGCATCGATCTTCGCCCCTTGCCCGCAACCCTGCCCGACCTGGGCCAGCTGCCGCCGCTGTTGACCCGTCTGTATGCCGCCCGCGGTGTGCAGAGCGCCGAGGAGCTGGACAAGGGCCTGGCGCGGCTGATCCCCTACCAGCGGCTGAAGGGCATGGACGCGGCGGTGGAACTGCTGGTGCAGGCCCTGCAGCGGCGCCAGCGCATCCTCTTCGTTGGCGACTTCGATGCCGACGGCGCCACCGCCAGCGCGGTCGGCGTGCTCGGCCTGCGCATGCTCGGCGCGGCGCAGGTCGACTACCTGGTGCCCAACCGCTTCGAGTATGGCTACGGCCTGACCCCGGAAATCGTCGCCGTGGCCCTGCAGCGCCAGCCCGACCTGCTGGTGACGGTGGACAACGGCATCTCCAGCGTCGAGGGTGTGGCCGCGGCCAAGGCCGCCGGCCTGCGGGTGCTGGTCACCGACCACCACCTGCCGGGGCCTGAGCTGCCGGCGGCCGACGCCATCGTCAACCCCAACCAGCCGGGCTGCGAGTTTCCGAGCAAGGCGCTGGCCGGCGTCGGGGTGATCTTCTATGTGCTGCTGGCGCTGCGCGCCCGGTTGCGCGAGATCGGCTGGTTTTCCACGCGCGCCGAACCGAACCTGGGCGAGCTGCTCGACCTGGTGGCCCTCGGCAGCGTCGCCGACGTGGTGCCGCTGGACGCCAACAACCGCATCCTGGTGCACCAGGGCCTGGCGCGCATCCGCGCCGGCCGGGCGCGGCCGGGGCTCAAGGCGATTCTCGAGGTGGCCGGCAAGCGTCACGAACGCATCAGCTCCACCGACCTCGGCTTTATCCTCGGGCCGCGCCTGAACGCGGCGGGGCGCCTGGACGACATGAGCTTAGGGATAGAGTGCCTGCTGTGCGACGACGAGGCGCTGGTCCGCGACATGGCCCAGCAGCTCGACGAGTTGAACCGCGACCGCAAGGCCATCGAGCAGGGCATGCAGCGCGAGGCGCTGGCCCAGCTCAAGGACCTGAGCCTGGAGGACATGCCTTTCGGCCTGTGCCTGTTCGAGCCGGACTGGCATCAGGGGGTGATCGGCATCCTCGCCTCGCGCCTCAAGGAACGCTACCACCGCCCGGCCATCGCCTTCGCCGACGCCGGCGACGGCCTGCTCAAGGGCTCGGCGCGCTCGGTGCCGGGACTGCATATCCGCGACGCGCTGGACGCCGTGGCGGCGCGCCATCCGGGGCTGATCAGCAAGTTCGGCGGCCACGCCATGGCCGCCGGCCTGTCGCTGCCGCAGGAACACTTCGGCGCCTTCGCCGCCGCCTTCGATGCCGAGGTGCGCCGCCAGCTCAGCGAGGACGATCTCACCGGTCGCCTGCTGTCCGACGGCCAGCTCGGCGCCGAGGAGTTCCATCTGGAGCTGGCCAAGGCTCTGCGTCATGCCGGGCCCTGGGGCCAGCACTTCCCCGAGCCGCTGTTCCACGGCCTGTTCCAGATCGTCAGCCAGCGGGTGGTGGGCGAGAAGCACCTGAAGCTGGTGGTCAAGACCGAGTGCGGCGGCCAGGCCCTGGACGGCATCGCCTTCAACGTCGACCGCGAAATCTGGCCCAACGCCAGCGTGCGCTGGGTCGAGCTGGCCTACAAGCTCGACGTCAACGAATACCAGGGCCGCGAGAGCGTGCAGCTGCTGGTGGCGCACCTGGCGCCGCGCTAGCGGGCTGTGGCGAGGGGGAGGTGACCCATGCGCGGCCTGGCGATTTGAATTAGCCAGGCGGGCCACTAGGCTTAGCAGGTTCCGGATTCGGCAAGGAGCGCCCATGGACCCATTCATGCAAGCCGCCATAGACGAGGCCCGCGAGGGCCTGTCCGAAGGTGGCATTCCCATAGGTTCGGTGCTGGTCCACCAGGGCCGCATCATCGGTCGCGGCCACAATCGCCGCGTGCAGCAGGGCAGCGCCATTCGCCATGGCGAGATGGATGCCTTCGAAAGCGCCGGGCGTCAGCCGGCCAGCGTCTACCGCGAATCCGTGCTCTATACCACCCTGTCGCCCTGCGCCATGTGCAGCGGGGCGATCCTGCTGTACGGCATCCCCCGGGTGGTGATCGGCGAGAACCTCAGCTTCCTCGGCGAGGAGGCGCTGCTGCGCGAGCGCGGCGTGCAGCTGGAGGTGCTGCAGGACCCCGAGTGCGTGCGCCTGATGCGGGGCTTTATCGCCGCCCGCCCCGAGCTGTGGGGCGAGGATATCGGCGAGTAGCGCTGCAATATCCGGATGCACAAAGGCGCGCGCCGGTCGGCAACCTTGCTGGCGAGAGTCGGTCTGTTCCACGGATAGGTTGACCCTGAAGGAGGGGCAGATGAATACGCGCGGTTTGCTCGACCAATTGCTCAAATCCGGCCAGGACCTGCTGCAGCAGCAGTCGGCCTCTTCCTCGTCCGCCGGCCTGGGCGGACTGCTCGGTGGCGTGGCCGGCGGCAAGGGCGGCAGCGGCGATCTATCCACCCTGCTCAAGGGCGCCGGTGCGCTGGGGCTGCTGCTGGGCAACAAGAGCGCGCGCAAGCTGGGCAGCAAGGCGCTGACCTACGGCGGTCTGGCCGCCCTCGGGGTGATCGCCTACAAGGCCTACGGCAACTGGCAGGCGCAGCAGCGCGCGGCCGGCGCCAAGCCGGTTGGCGAGCCGCAGACGCTGGATCGCCTGCCGCCGCCCCAGGCCGAGCAGCACAGCCAGGCCATCCTCAAGGCGCTGGTGGCGGCGGCCAAGGCCGATGGCCATGTCGATGCCAGGGAGCGCCAGCTGATCGAGGAGCAGCTCGGTGCCCTGGCGGGCGATGCCGAGCTGCAGCGCTGGCTGGACGCCGAGCTGAACAAGCCGCTCGACCCGGCCGAGGTGGCGCGCGCCGCCGGCACGCCGGAAATGGCCGCGGAGATGTATATCGCTAGCGTGCTGATGGTCGACGAGGAGCACTTCATGGAGCGTGCCTACCTCGAGGAGCTGGCCCGCCAGCTCAGGCTGGAGCCCGCGCTCAAGGCCGAGTTGGAAAGCCAGGTGCGCCAGGAGCTGGCGTTGCGCTGATGGTTTGCGCGAAGTTTCGGGCCGGTTCCCGGGGTTTCGCGCGCTCGCATCCGGCCCGCATGGCGCGCAAGGCGCCTGCCCGGGCAACCCCGGCGACGGGCTCGTCACCCTTGTCCAGCCGCCCCTCGTAATCGGCAGATGCCCGGCCGGGCGGCCATGAGCTCTGCATACAAAGCCCACGCAATCTTCAAACTCTTCCCATGTGCGCCCCGCAGCATCTCTGCCATCGGCAATCGACGCTGGGAGAGGCATATGTTGACGGGATTCTGCAGGAGGGCCGCCCGGGTTGCGCTGGGCATGTTGTTGCTGGGCGGCGCGAGTTTCGCCGCGGCGCAGCAAGAGCACAGCGAAAGCCCCTATTTCGCGGTGGAGGGCGGCGATCCGGCGGTGGATCACCTGCCGCTCAAGTCCACCGAGGTGCAGGTGCGCATCCTCGGCGTGATGGCCGATGTGCGTGTGCTGCAGCGCTATCGCAACGAAGGGGAAAGGGCGCTGGAGGCGCGCTACGTGTTCCCCGGTTCGACCCGCGCGGCGGTGTATGGCATGACCGTGCGCCTGGGCGAGCGCGAGCTGCGCGCGCAGATTCGCGAGAAGCAGAAGGCGCAGGAGGAGTATCGGCAGGCCAAGAGCGCCGGCAAGACGGCGGCGCTGCTGGAGCAGCGGCGCGAGAGTGTGTTCCAGATGAACGTCGCCAATATCCTGCCCGGCGACGAGGTGGATGTGGAGTTGCGCTACACCGAGCTGCTGCTGCCGGAGCAGGGGGTCTACCGTTTCGTCTACCCGGCCGTGGTTGGTCCGCGCTACAACGGCAATGCCGGCAGTGAGAGCCACCATGCCGAACCCTGGATTTCCATGCCCTATCTGGCCGAAGGCGTGGCGCCGGCCACCGGCTTCAGTCTGGATGTCGAGCTGTTGGCGCCGACCCGTCTGCAGGGCGTGGCCTCGCCCAGCCATCCGCTGCTGCGCGAGAGCCTGGCGCACAATCGCCAGCGCATTCGCCTGGGCGATGACGGCCGACCGGCTGACAACCGCGATTTCGTTCTCGACTATCGCCTCTCCGGCGACGGCTTCGAGAGCGGCGTGCTGCTGTCCGAAGGCGAGCAGGAGAACTTCTTCCTCGCCCTGGTGGCGCCGCCCAGGCAGGCGCCGCGCGAGCTGATAGTGCCGCGCGAGTACATCTTCGTGGTGGACATCTCCGGTTCCATGCACGGTTTTCCGCTGGATACTGCCAAAGTCCTGCTGCGCAGGCTGATTGGCGGCCTGCGTCCGGCCGACAGCTTCAACGTCATGCTGTTCGCCGGCAGCAACAGCATGCTGGCGGCGCAATCGCAGCCGGCCACCGCGGCGAACATCGAGGCGGCCCTGGCGCTGCTCGACACGCAGATGGGCAGCGGTGGCACCGAGTTGCTGCCGGCGTTGCGCCAGGCTCTGGCAATGCCGGTGGACGCCGAGCGCTCGCGCAGCTTCGTGGTGGTCACCGATGGCTTCGTCACGGTGGAGCGCGAGGCCTTCCGCCTGGTGCGCGAGAACCTGGACAAGGCCAATCTGTTCGCCTTTGGTATCGGAAGCTCGGTCAATCGCCAGCTGATCGAGGGCCTGGCCCGCGCCGGCCAGGGCGAGCCCTTCGTGGTGCTCGACGCCGCCATGGCCGAGGACGTGGCCGAGCGCCTGCGGCGGATGATCGATGCGCCGCTGCTGGCCAGTCCGCAGCTGAGCTTCGATGGGCTGGACGTCTACGATCTGGAGCCGGCGCTGCTGCCCGACCTGTTCGCCGAGCGGCCGCTGGCGGTGTTCGGCAAGTGGCGCGGCCCGGCGCGGGGTGTGCTGCGGGTCGAGGGCCACGGCAGTCAGGGGCTCTATCGCGCCGAGGTGCCCATTCTGGCCGCCGAGGTGCAGCGCGGCAGCCAGGCGCTGACCCATCTGTGGGCACGCCAGAGGGTCGCCAGCCTGGTGGATCAGGAGACGCTGGAGGGCGGTTACCAGCATAGCCAGGCGATTCTCGATCTGGGCCTCAAGTACGGTCTGTTGACGCCCTACACCTCCTTTGTCGCGGTGGACGAGCGGGTGCGCAACCCCCAGCCGGCGCAGGCGGTCAAGGTCCAGCAGGCCGTGCCGCTGCCGCAGGGCGTGAGCAATCAGGCCATCGGCACCCTGGTGCCGAGCACGCCGGAGCCTGCGGCCTGGGCCATGCTGCTGATCGCCCTGCTCGGCATGTTCTGGTGGACAAGGCGGCATGCCCATGTCGGCTGAACTGCGCCTGCCGGGCTGGGCCTGGCTGCTGCTGCCGACCCTGGCCCTGTGGCCGCTGTGGCTGTGGAGCGCGCGGCGCCTGAGCGATGGTTCGGACGACCCCTATGGCGTGGTGGCGCTGGGCGCGCTGTTGTTGGTGCTGTGGCGCGAGCGCCGCGTCTTTGTCGCCACGCCGAGGCGCGGCTGGCTGTTGGCGGCCGGCCTGCTCGCCGCTCTGGCCGGCCTCAGCCAGGGGCTGTGGTCGCCCCTGCCGCGCGCCGCTCTGGGCGTGTTGGCGGTGCTGAGCGCGGCCATGGCTCTGCGCGCGCCCGCGCAGCCGCGGCTGGCCTGGCTCGGTCTGGGGCTGCTGACGCTGCCCCTGCTGTCGTCGCTGCAGTTCTATCTGGGCTATCCGCTGCGCCTGCTCACCGCCGAGGTCAGCGCCTGGCTGCTGCGCGCCGGCGGCCTGGCGGTCGAGCGCCAGGGCAGTGCGCTGGATGTGGCGGGGCAGTTGGTGATGGTCGACGCGCCCTGCTCCGGCATCCAGATGGCCTGGGTCGCCTATTTCATCGCGTTTGCCAGCGCCGCCTGGCTGCGCCTGTCGGACTCCTCGCTGGTGCGGCGCTTACCGCTGCTCGGTTGCCTGGTGCTGGCCGGCAACATAGTGCGCAACAGCCTGCTGGTGTTGCAGGAGACCGGGCGCCTCGGCGGGCCGGGCTGGCTGCACGAGGCTATCGGCCTGCTGGTGTTCGCGGCGGTCTGTGCGTTGGTGCTGCGCATCGTCTCGGCCGGTGCGCCGGCGGCCGGCGCGGGAGCGAAGGGTGTAGCCGCCGTGCAGATGTCCGCCGTCTGGCAGGGGGCGCTGGCGCTACTGTTCGTGCTGCTCGGCAGCTGGCCGCTGCTACGCGGCGCGGCGGTGGAGCCGGCGCCAGTTGCGCAGGCGGTGGAGTGGCCGCAGCGCTTTGCCGGGCGCGAATTGCGGCCGCTGGCTCTGTCGCCGGTCGAGCTGCGTTTCGCCGCGCAGTTTCCCGGCGCCATCGGCCGTTTCAGCGATGGCGAGCGGGTGATCAGCCTGCGTCGGGTCGAGCGGCCGACGCGCAAGCTGCATCCGTCGAGCGACTGCTTCCGTGGCCTCGGCTTTCGCATCGGCACGCAGGCGCTGGAGCGGCGCGGCGATGCATCGGGTCTACAGCGCTGCTTCGTGGCGAGCGGGGAGGGCGGCCCGCTGCGGGTCTGCGAGTATATCGAGGACGCCGCCGGGCGCAGCTTCAGTGATCACTCCGCCTGGTACTGGAGTGCCCTGGCCGGTGAGTCGCCAGGGCCCTGGCTGGCGGTGACCACGGCGCAGCCGCTGCGCTGATAGACTTCGGCGCAGGCGGCGGGAGGCGAACATGGCGCGGCGTGGAATTCTGAGTGGACTCGGCCTGGCCCTGGTGGCCATGGGCGTGCAGGCCGGCGACCCGCTGCTCGACCAGCGCGCCCTGCTGCTGGACGACAGTCGCCTGCCGCGCGAGGCGACGCTGGATCGCCTGCAGCAGGTGCGTTTCGCCTTCCGCGAGCCCCAGGCCGAGGCCGGCGAACAGCCGCTCTGGGCGCGTGCCCAGGCGTCGAACGGCTCCTGGGACGGCGGCCTGCGGCGTGACGACGAGGGCCTGATCCTCGGCCTGGACCGACCACTGGGCGGGCAGTGGATGGGCGGGGCGCTGGCCGCCGTCTCCCATGCGCGGCAGGACGGCGACGGCGGTCATGCCGACAGTCGCAGCGGCCACCTCGGCCTGTATGCCGCCACCCGCGTCTACAACCAGCTGGGTTTCAAGCTGGGCGCCATCCACGGCTGGCACGACCTGCAGCATGGCGGGCGGGCGCGCACGACCCAGCTGTTCGGCGAGAGCGCCTTCGCCCTGGATTTTCGCGACTTCACCCTGGAGCCCTTCGCGGGCCTGGCCCTGGTGCGCCTGGACGCGTCCGCCCAGCGCCATGGCGGCCTGCGCCTGCGCGGGGCGGACGAGGAGGCCGGCTACCTGAGCCTCGGCTGGCGCCTGGCCGCGCCCTGGTACTGGCAGCAGCGCAAGTGGGTCGGGCGGGCCAGCCTGGCGCTACGCCAGGACCTGGGCAGCGACCGCCTGGCCGGCCAGGCGCACACCGATAGCGGTGAAAGCCTGAGGCTGCGCGGTCGCGAATTCGAACGCAGCAGCCTGCGCCTGGACCTGAGCCTGGATCACGAGCTGCGCGGCGACCTCTACCTCGGCCTGACCTATGCCGGGCACTACGCCGAGGACGGCCGTGACAATGCCCTGGCCGCGCGCCTGAGCCTGAAGTTCTGAGCTCGGCCCGCCGGTCTGGCCGCGGGCTGCCAGGGGGGCACGAGTCGGGTATACTCGCGGGCTTTTCCGAAACTTTGCGGTCGCGGCCCGTGCCGTGTCCCCCGCAGCCGGGCGTCATGCGGCTGCGGCGGGGCCGGGCCGGTCGTGCTGCGCCTTTGCCCGAGAGTGCTGCCCCACCATGGAAATCAATCCGATCCTCAACAGCATCAAGGACCTGTCCGAGCGCACCCAGACTATTCGGGGGTATCTTTGACTACGATCACAAGCATGATCGTCTGGTCGAAGTAAACCGCGAGCTGGAAGACCCCGGCGTCTGGAACAAGCCCGAGTACGCGCAGAGCCTGGGCCGCGAGCGCGCCATGCTGGCGCAGATCGTCGAGACCATCGACGACCTCACCGGCAGCCTGGCCGATTCGCGCGACCTGCTGGAAATGGCCGCCGAAGAGAACGACGAAGGCGCGGTGAACGACATCGTCGCCGAAGTCGAGCGCCTGCGCGCAATCCTCGAGCAGCTGGAATTCCGCCGCATGTTCAGCGGCGAGATGGACCCGAACAACTGCTACCTGGACATCCAGGCCGGCTCCGGCGGTACCGAGGCGCAGGACTGGGCCAATATCCTGCTGCGCATGTACCTGCGCTGGGCCGACAAGCGCGGCTTCGACGCCACCATCATCGAGCTGTCCGAGGGTGAAGTCGCCGGCATCAAGGGCGCCACCGTGCACATCAAGGGCGAGTACGCCTTCGGCTGGCTGCGTACCGAGATCGGCGTGCACCGCCTGGTGCGCAAGAGCCCGTTCGACTCCGGTGCCCGTCGCCACACCTCCTTCTCGGCGGTGTTCGTCTCCCCCGAGATCGACGACAAGGTCGAGATCGAGATCAACCCGGCCGACTTGCGCATCGACACCTACCGCTCCTCCGGCGCCGGTGGTCAGCACGTCAACACCACCGATTCGGCGGTGCGTATCACCCACGTGCCGACCAACACCGTGGTGGCCTGCCAGAACGAGCGCTCGCAGCACGCCAACAAGGACACCGCGATGAAGATGCTGCGGGCCAAGTTGTACGAGATGGAGATGATGAAGCGCAACGCCGCCTCGCAGGCCCTGGAAGACAGCAAGTCGGATATCGGCTGGGGTCACCAGATCCGCTCCTACGTGCTCGACGACTCGCGGATCAAGGACCTGCGCACCGGCGTCGAGCGTAGCGACTGCCAGAAGGTGCTCGATGGCGACCTCGACCAGTACCTCGAGGCCAGCCTCAAGCAGGGCCTCTAAGAGCAGCCGCAAGCTTCAAGCTGCAAGTCGAAGCGGGTGAACCTCTGCCGGAGGCATCCGTTTCAGCCAGGCAGCGATCTTTCAAGAACGATGATTTGACCGGGACGACCCGCAATGAGCGACCAACAACTCGACCAGAATGAACTGCAACAGGAAGAAAACAAGCTGATTGCCCAGCGCAAGGAAAAGCTTGCTGCCGTCCGTGAGCAGGGCAATGCCTTCCCCAACGACTTCCGCCGCGACAGCCTGTGCGCCGACCTGCAGAAACAGTACGCGGAGAAGACCAAGGAAGAGCTGGAGGCCGCCGCCATCCCGGTCAAGGTCGCCGGTCGCATCATGCTCAACCGTGGCGCCTTCATGGTGCTGCAGGACACCTCCGGGCGCCTGCAGGTCTACGTCAATCGCAAGACCCTGCCGGCCGAGCAGCTGGAAGCGGTCAAGCACTTCGACCTGGGCGACATCATCGCCGCCGAGGGCACCCTGGCCCGCTCCGGCAAGGGCGACCTGTACGTCGACATGCAGAACGTGCGCCTGCTGACCAAGTCGCTGCGCCCGCTGCCGGACAAGCACCACGGCCTGACCGACACCGAGCAGCGCTACCGCCAGCGCTACGTCGACCTGATCGTCAACGAGGAAGTGCGCGACACCTTCCGCGTACGCTCCCAGGTGATCGCCCATATCCGCCGTTTCCTCAACGAGCGCGGTTTCCTCGAAGTGGAAACCCCGATGCTGCAGACCATTCCCGGCGGCGCCGCGGCCAAGCCCTTCGAGACCCACCACAACGCCCTGGACATGCAGATGTTCCTGCGCATCGCCCCGGAGCTGTACCTCAAGCGCCTGGTGGTCGGCGGCTTCGAGAAGGTCTTCGAGATCAACCGCAACTTCCGTAACGAGGGCGTCTCGACCCGGCACAACCCCGAGTTCACCATGCTCGAGTTCTACCAGGCCTACGCCGACTACGAAGACAACATGGACCTGACCGAGGAACTGTTCCGCGAGCTGGCCCAGAGCGTGCTCGGCAGCACCGACGTGCCTTACGGCGACAAGGTGTTCCACTTCGGCGAGCCGTTCGTGCGCCTGTCGGTGTTCGATTCGATCCTCAAGTACAACCCGCAGATCAGCGCCGCCGATCTCAACGACGTCGACAAGGCCCGCGCCATCGCCAAGCAGGCCGGCGCCAAGGTGCTCGGCCACGAGGGCCTGGGCAAGCTGCAGGTGATGATTTTCGAGGAGCTGGTCGAGCACAAGCTGGAACAGCCGCACTTCATCACCCGCTACCCCTTCGAGGTCTCGCCGCTGGCCCGCCGCAGCGACGACGATCCGAGCGTCACCGACCGCTTCGAGCTGTTTATCGGCGGTAGGGAAATTGCGAACGCCTACTCCGAGCTGAACGACGCCGAGGACCAGGCCGCGCGCTTTCTGCAGCAGGTGGCCGAGAAGGACGCCGGCGACGACGAGGCCATGCACTACGACGCCGACTTCGTCCGCGCCCTGGAATACGGCATGCCGCCGACCGCCGGCGAGGGCATCGGCATCGACCGCCTGGTCATGTTGCTGACCAACTCGCCGTCGATCCGCGATGTGATCCTGTTCCCGCATATGCGCCCGCAGGCTTGATCGCGGCCCGCGCAATGGGCATCGTTGCGCCAGGGGTGGCCACTGGCCACTTCGCTGTTTGAAATGAGGGGGTCTGCCGTGTCGGCAGGCCCCTTTTGCTGTGTTCAGCCAGTGTGAGGAAGGCCCTGCAGTGAACCTCAGTCCCGCTCCGCAATGTCCGGCCAGCTTGGCCGGGCAGCTCGCCGATTCCGTGCAGTACCGTGGCCGCAAGGCCAGTCGCCAGGGCAGCGAGCGGCGGCGCCTGGCCATTCTCGAGGCGGCCCTGCGCATCATAGTGCGCGAGGGCCTGCGCGGCGTGCGCCACCGCGCGGTGGCGGCCGAGGCCGAGGTGCCGCTGTCGGCCACCACCTACTACTTCGCCGATATCCAGGACCTGATCGCCGACAGCTTCGCGCTGTTCGTCAAGCGCAGCTCGGCCAGCCTGGCGGCGCTGTGGGCCGGCCTGGACGAGGACTTCTCGCGGCTGTCGGCCAGCGGCGCGCGGGGGGAAATGGTCGCCCGGGTCATCGACCTGGCCGTGACCCATGTTCAGGCGAAGATGCGTCAGCGCGACGAGGAACTGCTGGTGGAGCTGGCCTTTCGCCAGGAGGCGCTGACCAACCCGCAGTTGCGCCCGCTGTTCCTCGCCCATCAGGAGCTGCGCTTCCGCTTTTCCGAGCGCGTCGTACGCGCCCTGGGCTCCACGGCGCCATTCGAGGATGCGCAGGTGTTGACTACGCTGGTTTTACGGATGGAATATCATGCCATTGTCGATGGGGTGGAAGACTTCGATCTAGAGGCCCAGCGTGCGGTGTTGCAGCGCTACCTGGACCTTCTCGTCGGGTCTTGAGTCCCAGCCCCGCTACGGCGGGGCTTTTCGTTTCTGGCAGCGGTTCGAATCACACAAGGAGTGCATGATGAAAGCCTGGCGCCTGGCCCTAGCCGCCCTGAGTTGCCTGCTGTTGAGCGGTTGCCTGGTCACCTTCAAGGACCCCATTCCGGCCAACGAGGCGGCCCCCATGCCGCTGCTCGGGGCCTGGGAACGCAAGGACGAGTGGGGCGAGGTGCAGTACCTGAGGATTGCCCGTGCCGGCTCCAATCTCTATCGCGCCAAGGCCTGGAGCGCGGACGAGGAGGACGCCAACGCCGAGGAGTACGGCTTCACCGTGGCCCACCACGGTCGTCGCTGGTACGTGTCCGCCGGCTTGCCCAAGCGCATGGGGGCCAACTTCGCCATCGCCGGCTTCGAGCTGACCACGGGCAACGAGCTGGTGATCTACAACCTGGATGTCGAACGCATCCTCCAGGAAATGGAGGGCGGCGCCCTGCAGGGGCAGCCGCTGGAGACGCCCGAGGGCGAGGCGGTGCTGGTCACCAGCCCGCTGGACAGGGTGTTCAGCTACCTCGACGACCAGGCCAACGCCGACGTCTTCGTCGAGGTGGCACGTTACCAACGCAGCATCGAATAAGGGCCGCGCATGAGTCGTCGCAAGGACTACCACGAGATCATCCGCACCCTGTCTTCGCGCCTGGTGGAGGCACAGACACCGATCCGCGTGCTCGACGCGGTGAAATGGGACGACGAGGTGCGCCAGGGCTTTCTCGACGCCAAGGGCAAGAAGCCGCCGGCGGTGGACCGCGACTTCTACCTGCAGCGCCCGCTGCCCTTCGACGCGGCGGCGAAGAAACTGGAATTCCAGAACATCGAGCGCGACATCACCCGCCAGCTCGGCCAGTTCAACCCCGCCGGGCACATCATGCGGCGCATGTGCCGCGAGTACCGCATGGTCATCCGCATGCTCGAGGCGCGCGGCACCGAGGACTTCGGCCTGATCTCCCAGGAGCTCTACGGCGCCGCCTCGGACGCCTTCCATGCCGGCGACCCGACCCTGGCCGATCTCGGCCTGATGCTCTCCGGCTACCTGAACAACATCGATTCGCGCGGCGACCTGGCCGACGAGCCCAAGACCCTCGACGCCAACCAGACGGTGGACCTGCTGCAGCAGCGCCTGGCCGCGGTGTTCGGCGACGACACGGTGAGGGTCATAGTCTCCGACGGCATAGTTGCCGACGCCGCCGCCGGCGCCGACTACATCAAGATCCGTGCCGACGCCCTGTTCAACCAGCGCGACGTGCGCGCCCTGGAAGTGCACGAGGGCATGGTGCACATAGGTACCACCCTCAACGGGCTCAATCAGCCGGTCTGCACCTTCCTGGCCAAGGGCCCGCCCTCGTCGACCGTGACCCAGGAAGGCCTGGCGATCCTGATGGAGGTGATCGCCTTCGCCTCCTACCCCAGCCGCCTGCGCAAGTTGACCAACCGCACCCGCGCCATCCACATGGCCGAGGAGGGCGCGGACTTCCTGCAGATCCACGACTTCTTCCGCGAGCAGGGCTACTCCCTGGAGGAGAGCTACGGTCACGCGGCGCGGGTGTTTCGCGGCTCGACCCCGTCCGGCATGCCCTTCACCAAGGACCTCTCCTACCTGAAGGGCTTCATCCTGATCTACAACTACATCCAGCTGGCCGTGCGCAAGGGCAAGCTGGAGCAGATCCAGCTGCTGTTCTGCGGCAAGACCACCCTGGAGGACATGCGCACCCTGCGCCAGCTGGTGGACGAGGGCCTGGTGGCGCCGCCCAAGTACCTGCCGCCGCAGTTCCGCGACCTCAACGCGCTGTCGGCCTGGATGTGCTTCTCCAACTTCCTCAACCACCTGAGCCTGGACCGCATCGAGGCGGACTACGCCAATATTCTCTGAAGCGGCAAGCTGCAAGCCTCAAGCCTCAAGCCTCAAGCCTCAAGCGGCAAGAGGGGGCCCCTGCAACGCTTGCAGCTCGCCACTTATAGCTAGCCGCTAACCGAAGGTTCTCCCATGCCCAGCCATCAGCTCGACTACGAAATTCTTGGCGCCTCGGCGCAGACCGTGGAAATCATCCTCGACCCGGGCGAGACGGTGATCGCCGAGGCCGGGGCGATGAACTACATGACCGAGGGCATCCGTTTCGAAACGCGCATGGGCGACGGCTCGGCCAGCGGCGTGCTGGGCAAGCTGTGGGGCGCCGGCAAGCGCCTGCTCACCGGCGAGTCGCTGTTCATGACCCACTTCAGCAACCAGGGCCAGGGTCGCCAGCGCGTGGGCTTCGCCGCGCCCTATCCGGGCACCGTGGTGCCCATCGACCTGGCCCAGGTCGGCGGCAAGCTGATCTGCCAGAAGGACGCCTTCCTCTGCGCGGCCCACGGCACCGCGCTCGGTATCAGCTTCAGCAAGCGCCTGGGCGCCGGCTTCTTCGGCGGCGAGGGCTTCATCCTGCAGAAGCTGGAAGGCGACGGCCTGGCCTTCGTGCATGCCGGCGGCACGGTGATCCGCAAGGAGCTGCAGGGCGAGACCCTGCGCCTGGATACCGGCTGCCTGGTGGCCTTCACCGCCGGCATCGACTACGACATCGGCCTGGCCGGCGGCCTCAAGAGCATGCTGTTCGGCGGCGAGGGCATACTCCTCGCCACCCTCAAGGGTAGCGGCACCGTGTGGATCCAGAGCCTGCCCTTCTCGCGCCTGGCCGAGCGCATCTACGAGGCCACCTACAAGGCGCGCGAAGAGGTGCGCGCGGGCGGCAAGTGATGCGGGCGCTGGCGCTGCTACTGCTGGCGTGCGCCCTGCAGGGTTGCAGCGGCTGGCTGTTCTACCCGGTCAAGGGGCTGCCGATCACCCCGCAGCGGGCCGAACTGGCCTATCGCGACGTACAGCTGGTGGCCGCCGACGGCACCCGCCTGCACGCCTGGTGGCTGCCGGCCAAGGCCGGGGTGGCGGTCAAAGGCACAGTGCTGCACCTGCACGGCAACGGCGGCAACCTGGCCTGGCACCTGGGCGGCGCGGCCTGGCTGCCGGAGCAGGGCTATCAGGTGCTGATGCTGGACTATCGCGGCTACGGCCTTTCCGAGGGCGAGCCCGGGCTGCCGGAGGTCTACCAGGACATCGAGGCGGCCTTCGCCTGGCTGGCGCGGGCGCCCGAGGTGCAGGGCAAACCGCTGGTGCTGCTCGGCCAGAGCCTGGGCGGCGCACTGGCCCTGCATTACCTGGCCGAGCATGAGGAGCGCCGCGCCATGCTCGCGGCCCTGGTGCTCGACGGCGTGCCGGCCAGCTATCGCGAGGTGGCGCGCTTCGCCCTGGGCAACTCCTGGCTGACCTGGCCGCTGCAGGTGCCGCTGTCCTGGCTGGTGCCCGACGGCGACAGCGCCATCCATGCCATGCCGCGGCTGTCCGGCGTGCCCATGCTGATCTACCACAGCCTGGACGACGAGGTGGTGCCCCTTGCCAACGGCGTGCGCCTGTATCAGGCTGCGCCGCCGCCGCGGGTGTTCCAGCCGACCCGTGGCGGCCACGTGCAGACCTTCGCCGAGCCGGCCTGGCGCGAGGTGATGCTGCGCTTTCTCGACGATCCACAGGGCTTCGTCGGCCTGCACCGGCTGGCCGAGATACCCAACCCCGATTCACCCCAGTAAGCGAAGATCCCCATGAGTGAAGAGCGCAACGCCATCCCCCTGATTCTCACCGGTATCGCCAGCGTCGTCGGCACGGTCGCGGTGCTCTGGTACTACGGCTACCTGCATTTCGCCAAGCCGCAGGACGCCCTGCTGCTGAGCGAATTCACCATGCTCAAGACCCTGCCCGGCGAGGACTACAAGGTCTCGCTCAAGCCGGCCAGCCAGGTGGCGCAGTGCATCGACGGCGTGCTGGTGTTGTTCGACACCCGGCAAAAGGGCCTGAGCGGCGTGCTGGTGGACGATCAGAAGCAGGCCGTGCGTTGCCTGGGCCAGGAGACTCCGCAGCAGTAAGGCTGCGCACCGGCCTATGCTTGTCCTCACGGGAGGATGCGGCATGCGGATCGAGGTCTTTCACGGCGACATCACCGGCCTGGCGCTGGACGCCATAGTCAACGCCGCCAACAGTTCGCTGCTGGGCGGTGGCGGGGTGGACGGTGCCATCCACCGCGCGGCCGGCCCCGAGCTGCTGGCCGCCTGTCGCCCTCTCGGCGGCTGCCCGACCGGCGAGGCGCGGATCACCCCGGGCTTTCGTCTGCCGGCGCGCCATGTGATCCACACCGTGGGGCCGGTATGGGCCGGCGGCGAGCGCGGCGAGGCGGAGTTGCTGGCCGCCTGCTATCGCAACAGCCTGGCCCTGGCCGAACGCCATGGCCTGGGCGAGATCGCCTTCCCCGCCATCAGTTGCGGCGTCTACGGCTATCCGCCGGAGGCCGCCGCGCGCATCGCCGTGGCCGAGCTGAGGCGCCCGCGGCCACCCGCCAGCAGCCTGCGGCGGGCGCTGCTGGTGGCCTTCTCGGCGGACATGGCCGAACTCTATCGGCGTCTGCTGCGGGGCTGAGCCAGCCTCAGTGCTGGGTGCAGTCCTGCTGCTCGCTGAGCTGCTGCAGGTACTTGCGCGACAGGGCGAGGAAGCGCGGCGTCGGGCCTATGTCCTCGTACAGCGGGTCGCCCTGCTCATCGGTGGCCACCACCTTGCTGCCCTTCACATAGGGCAGGCTGGCTTCCAGCTCCTCCAGGGCAGAGCCAATCAGCTCGCCGAGCAGCTCTTCGGCCCCGCGCTTCGGGTACATCTCGCTCAGCGCCGCCAGGCGCGCGGCGGATTCCAGGTCGAGATGAATGTGGTACTGACTGCGAGTCAGGCGCCCCCTGGCGTTCTGCTCCCAATGGCGGACGAGTTCACGGATCTTCATAGACACCTCGGTTGCCCATTCGTGGTGGGCGGTTTCTGCCCGCGACTGCTGGGCAGTGGGGCTTATGGCTCCCGTAGTTTCAGACTAGCTCGTTACCGACTGCCCGGCGGTCGTTTGTCGTGTGCTTGTAAGAAGCGGTCGCCCTGTGCAAGCTGAGCGCTCCATCCTGAGGCGGAGAGGGCGGCCATGGCGGAAATCGATGCGCGCTTGCGCGAAGAGGTACACCTGCTCGGCGAGTTGCTCGGCGACTGCATCAGCAACCAGCGCGGGGCGGACTTCCTGGCCAAGATCGAGCAGATCCGCCAGGGCTCCAAGGCCGGGCGCCAAGGCTCTTCGGCCGGCGAGCGGCAGCTGCGCGCGACCCTCGCCGCGCTGGCCGACGACGAGCTGCTGCCGGTGGCCAGGGCCTTCAACCAGTTCCTCAACCTGGCCAATATCGCCGAGCAGTATCACCGCATTCGCCGCCGTCGCCCGGACGAGGCGCAACCCTTCGACGACCGCGTGCTGGTCGAGTTGCTCCAGCGCCTGGTCGCGGCCGGCCACAAGCCCGAGCTACTGGCCCGCCAGATCGGCCGCCTGGACATCGAACTGGTGCTCACCGCGCACCCCACCGAGGTCTCGCGGCGCACCCTGATCCAGAAATACGATGCCATCGCCGCCCAGCTCGCCGCGCTCGATCGCCACGACCTGCTGGCGGCCGAGCGCGGCGAGGTGCAACTCAAGTTGCGCCGGCTGATCGCCGAGGCCTGGCATACTGAGGAGATCCGGCGCCAGCGGCCCAGCCCGGTGGACGAAGCCAAGTGGGGCTTCGCGGTGATCGAGCATTCCCTGTGGCAGGCCGTGCCGAACTTCCTGCGCAAGGCCGACCAGGCCCTGCAGGACAGTTGCGGCCTGCGCCTGCCACTGGAGGCGGCGCCGGTGCGCTTCGCCTCCTGGATGGGCGGCGACCGCGACGGCAACCCCAATGTCACCGCCGAGGTGACCCGCGAGGTGCTGCTGCTGGCGCGCTGGATGGCCGCCGACCTGTACCTGCGCGATGTCGACCGGCTGGCCGCCGAGCTGTCCATGCAGCAGGCCAGCGACGAGTTGCGCCTGCGCGTCGGCGTGCATCCCGAGCCCTATCGCGCGGTGCTCAAGCAGCTGCGCGAGCGCCTGCGCGCCACCCGCGCCTGGGCCGAGGCGGCGCTGCACGGGGAGGCCAGCCCCGGCCCCGAGGTGCTGCACGACAATCGCGAACTGCTCGAGCCACTGGAGCTCTGCTACCACTCGCTGCACGCCTGCGGCATGGGCGTGATCGCCGAGGGCGAGTTGCTCGACTGCCTGCGTCGCGTCGCCTGCTTCGGCCTGTTCCTGGTGCGCCTGGACGTGCGCCAGGACGCCGCCCGGCACGCTGCGGCGCTGGCCGAGATCACCGACTTCCTCGGCCTGGGCAGCTACGCCGAGTGGGACGAGGAGCGGCGCATCGAGTTTCTCCTGCGCGAGCTGGACAACCGCCGCCCGCTGCTGCCACCGGGGCAGCGCCTGTCGGCCGAGACCGCCGAGGTGCTGGCCACCTGCCGGGTGGTGGCCGCCGCGCCGGCGGCTTCGCTCGGCACCTACGTGATCTCCATGGCCGGTGCTCCCTCCGATGTGCTGGCCGTGCAGCTGCTGCTCAAGGAGGCCGGGCTGCGGCGGCCGATGCGGGTGGCGCCGCTGTTCGAGACCCTGGCCGATCTGGACAACGCCGGCCCGGCCATCGACCGCCTGCTTGGCCTGCACGGCTACCGCTCGCGCCTGCACGGCCCGCAGGAGGTGATGATCGGCTACTCGGACTCGGCCAAGGACGCCGGCACCACGGCGGCGGCCTGGGCCCAGTACCGCGCCCAGGAGGCCCTGGTCGAGGTGTGCCGGCGCCACGAGGTCGAACTGCTGCTGTTCCACGGCCGTGGCGGCACGGTCGGGCGCGGCGGGGCGCCGGCCCACGCGGCCATCCTGTCGCAGCCGCCGGGCTCGGTGGCCGGGCGTTTCCGCGCCACCGAGCAGGGCGAGATGATCCGCTTCAAGTTCGGCCTGCCGCGCCTGGCCGAGCAGAACCTCAACCTTTATCTGGCCGCCGTGCTGGAGGCCACCCTGCAACCGCCGCCGTCGCCCGAGCCGGCCTGGCGCCTGGCCATGGACCGCCTGGCCGCCGACGGCCTGGCCGCCTACCGCGAGGTGGTGCGCGGGCACCCGCAGTTCGTCGAGTATTTCCGCCAGGCCACGCCCGAGCAGGAGCTCGGCCGCCTGCCGCTGGGCAGTCGCCCGGCCAAGCGTCGCGCCGGCGGCATCGAGAGCCTGCGCGCCATCCCCTGGATCTTCGCCTGGACCCAGACGCGCCTCATGCTGCCGGCCTGGCTGGGCTGGGAGACGGCCCTGGGCAAGGCGCTGGAGCGTGGCGACCAGGCCCTGCTGGAGGAAATGGGCGAGCGCTGGCCGTTCTTCCGCACGCGCATCGACATGCTGGAAATGGTCCTGGCCAAGACCGAGCCGGCCATCTCGGCGCTGTACGACGAACAACTGGTCGAGACCGGGCTGCGACCGCTGGGTGCGCATCTGCGCGACCTATTGTCGCAGTGTCGCGCCCTGGTGCTGGGGCTGACCCGGCAGTCCGAGCTGCTCGCGCACAACCCGGAGATGCGCGAGGCCATCACCGTGCGCAATATCTATCTGGACCCGTTGCACCTGCTGCAGGCCGAGCTGCTGGCTCGTTCCCGGCAGCGTCAGGCCGAGATGGACAGCCCCCTGGAGCAGGCCCTGCTGGTCAGCGTCGCGGGGATCGCGGCGGGGTTGCGCAACACCGGCTGAGGCCTAGTCGCCTCAGACTTTCGGTGGCTTGTGCAGGTCGGGTGCGCTGTGTATCGTGGCCATCCTTTCGCCGTGCAAAGGCGCGGAAACCCTTTAACGAGATTGGCCCCACGAGGCGAGTCCGACGATTTTCTGTCATTTTTGAGGAGCACTTCGATGCGCGTGATTCTGCTGGGGGCGCCCGGTGCCGGAAAAGGTACCCAGGCCGGTTTCATCACCAAGAAGTTCGGTATTCCGCAGATCTCCACCGGCGACATGCTGCGCGCCGCGGTCAAGGCCGGCACCGAGCTGGGCCTGCAGGCCAAGAGCGTGATGGACGCCGGCGGCCTGGTCTCCGACGACCTGATCATCAATCTGGTCAAGGAGCGCATCGCCCAGCCGGACTGCGCCAACGGCTTCCTGTTCGACGGTTTCCCGCGCACCATTCCCCAGGCCGAGGCCATGAAGGAAGCCGGCGTGAGCATCGACAACGTGATCGAGATCGCCGTGGATGACGAGGAAATCGTCCAGCGCATCGCCGGCCGCCGCGTGCACGAGGCCAGCGGCCGCGTCTACCATGTGGTCTACAACCCGCCGAAGGTCGAGGGCAAGGACGACGAGACCGGCGAGGAGCTGGTCCAGCGCAAGGACGACACCGAGGAGACCGTGCGTCACCGCCTGTCCGTCTACCACTCGCAGACCAAGCCGCTGGTGGACTTCTACCAGAAGCTGGCCGCCGCCGAAGGCACCCCCAGGTACAGCGCCATCGCCGGCGTCGGCTCGGTGGAGGAGATCACCGCCAAGGTGTTCGAAGCCCTCAGCTAAGGCTGTCGCGCTGCCTGTCCAACGGCCCGCCATTCGCGGGCCGTTGTCGTTTCTGCGGGTGGCGCTCTGGAGTCGCTGAGCGTCGTTCACAGAATGGTCATCTTGCTTTCGTACTCTAGCATCGGTTCTGGTCTAGACCATCTCGAGATGGTCGTGGGCGCAGGTCTTAACTGATCCTAAGGAAGAGAGCGCATTCAATGATTGAGAAAACAGTAAATAGTGTTGCCTGGCTGGGGCTGGCGGTATCGCTGCTTTCCGCCCCCGCAGCTTTTGCCGATACCGCCGCCAAGCCCAAGAAGGACTGCGCTGTCGCCGAGTTCGCCATGGGGCTGCGCTTTCAGCAGCAGTCGGCGGAAATCCAGGCGTTGCAACTGCAGGCCTACAACATCGCCACGGATAAGCTCGACAAGGCCGTGGCGGCGGCGAAAGACCCGTCCAAGTTGGCTGTCGTCACCGACCTGGACGAAACCGTGCTCGACAACAGCGCCTTGCTGGCGCGCGATCTGGCCAACTGTCACCAATACGATGCCTGGGACACCTGGCTGCCCTGGGAGCGTGATGGCATGCCTGGGCTGATTCCGGGTGCCAAGCAGTTTCTCGAGCATGCGGACAAGTTGGGGGTGACTATCCGCTATATCTCCGATCGCGCCGACGAGCAGAAGAAATACACCCTGGCCACCCTGAGCAAGCTTGGCCTGCCCCAGATTTCCGAGGACAGCGTGCTGCTGCTGGGCCCTCCCAAGGTGGAGCGGCGCGCCATTGTCGGCGCCGATCATCAGATCGTGCTGCTGCTCGGTGATACCCTGCACGACTTCGATGCGCGCTTCCGCAAAACACCGCTGGATCAGCAGCGCCAGACTGTGGCCGGTGAGGCGGGCAAGTGGGGCGCAGAGTGGATCGTGTTCCCCAACGCGACCTATGGAACCTGGTCCAAGGCGCCCCTGCAGACCTGGGCGGCCGAGACAGTCGTGGAGCCCTGGTAAGCCTGCCGCGGGCTCGTTCTGATCCGTAGAGCCCGCTGTTTTTCGCCAGCCGCCTGTCGTGTGGCTGGCACAAGCCGCCGTCACGGTGCTGGAAAAAAAATCTTCACGCCGGTCTAATGCCGGCTCGTTTTTTTCTGCAGCCATCCGAACACAATGACCACGATCCTGGCCCTGGATACCGCTACCGAAGCCTGCTCCGTCGCCCTGTTGCACCGGGGCGAGGTGCTCAGCCACTACGAGGTGATTCCGCGCCTGCATGCCCAGCGCCTGTTGCCCATGGTCCAGCAGATTCTCGACGAGGCCGGTATCACGCTGGCCGAGCTGGATGCCATCGCCTTCGGTCGCGGCCCCGGCGCCTTCACCGGCGTGCGCATCGCCATCGGCGTGGTCCAGGGCCTGGCCTTCGCCCTGGACAAGCCGGTGTTGCCGGTCTCCAGCCTGGCCGTGCTGGCCCAGCGCGCCTTGCGCGAGCATGGCGCGCAGCAGGTGGCCGCGGCCATCGACGCGCGCATGGACGAGGTGTACTGGGGCTGTTACGTCGCCGAGCAGGGCGAGATGCGCCTGCAGGGCGTCGAGGCGGTGCTGCCGCCCGAGTCGGCCCGGCTGCCGCGTGGCGCCGCAGGCGACTGGTTCGCCGCCGGCACCGGCTGGGGCAGCTATGGCGCGCGCATCGATGTGGCGCCCTGCGCCAGCGACGCGGCCATGTTGCCGCACGCCCGCGACCTGCTGAGCCTGGCCGGCTTCGCCTGGGCGCGCGGCGAGGCGCTGCCGGCCGATCAGGCGCAGCCGGTGTACCTGCGCGACAACGTGGCCACGCCCAAGCAGTCCGGCTGAGGCCAGTGTCCTTCCGTCCGCCATTTGGCGCCGGGAAATTGCCAACTCCGTCCACCGCCGCTACATTGCCTCCCACGTACCCCGAGCAGTAACAGATGCGTATCGACGGTTTCTCCTCCTACTCGCTGGACCGCAGCCCCCGCCCGGGCAGCGCGGTCACGCCTCTGCGCGAGAGCCAGCGGGAAGTCGAGCAGCGCCGCGAGCAGCCGCCGTCGCCAGCGGCCACCCAGGGCTACGAGCAGGTCGCCCAGCCGCGTCGGGTCGAGGCCGGCAATGCCGGCAGCGAGAACCTGCCGGCGCGCTACCAGGACAGCTTCGCCCAGCAGCGCGGCCTCAGCGCTCGCGCCAACCAGGCGCTGGCCGCCTACGGCAACACCTCCGGCTACACCGAAGAGCGCGACGCCAGCCAGGTTCTCGGCCTCGATCTCTACGCCTGATGCTGCCCTATTTCCTCGGCTGCCCGTCGTGGAACGAGCCGGCCTGGCGCGGCAGTTTCTACCCCGCCGACCTGCGTCCCGCCGAGACCCTGAGCCACTACGCCGCCACCTTCAATGCGGTGGAGGGCAACACCACCTTCTATGCCCGTCCCAGCCCGCAGACGGTGCGGCGCTGGGCCGAGCAGATGCCTGGGCATTTCCGTTTCTGTGCCAAGCTGCCGCGCGATATCAGCCATGCCGGCGATCTGCGCGAGCATTGCACCGCCACCGACGAGTTCCTCTCCTTGCTGGCGCCACTGGGTGAGCGGGTGGCGCCGTTGTGGCTGCAGCTGCCGGCCACTTTCGGTCCCTGGCGCCTGGGCGAGCTGCTGGCCTGGCTGGACGAGTTCGCCGGCCGCGCCATCGCCGTGGAGTTGCGCCACCCGGCCTTCTTCGCCCGCGGCGAGGAGGAACGCCGGCTCAATCGCGAGCTGCAGGCGCGCGCGGTGGAGCGCATCTGCCTGGATTCGCGGGCGCTGTTCGCCTGCACCTCGGGCGATGCGGCGGTGCTGCATGCCCAGGCGAAGAAGCCGCGCCTGCCGCCGCGCCCGACCGCGTTCAGCGCCAGCCCGCAGCTGCGCTTCATCGGCGGGCCCGATCTGGACGCCAATCAGCCCTTCCTCGAGCCCTGGCTGGACAAGGTGGCGGGTTGGATAGAGCAGGGGCTGAGGCCCCATGTATTCCTGCACACGCCGGACAACCAGCTGGCCGCCGCCCAGGCGCAGCGCTTTCACCAAGCCCTGATGCGGCGTCTGCCGGGCCTGCCGGCACTCGCCGAGCCACAGGCCGAGGTCGAGCAGCTGGGGCTGCTGTGAGGCGGGCGTAGGATGGCTTGAGGCGCCTTCGCGCCGATACCCGTGGATAGCGCTAGCTAGCGCCTGGCCAGCAGCAGATCGGCGGCCTGGCCGCCGCGGCCGTCGGCGAACTCGAAGCGGCCGAGCTGGGCGATCTCGTCGTAGATGCCCAGCGCCTGCCTGACGTCGCGCGCCCGCAGCTCGATGGCGGCGACGCCGGCCTCGGCCAGGCTCTGGGTCTGCTGGCGGCCGCCGGCGTCGAAGCGCAGCAGGCGCAGGCGCCCGAACACCGCGTCGCGGGCATCGATGCGACCGTCGCCGTTGTCGTCGAACTTGGCCAGCTCGGCGAAGCCGTTGGCGGCGCCGTGCTGGTCGCCGAACAGCTCGCGGCCGTCGTCGATGCGGCCATTGCCGTTGCGATCCAGGGCCAGCAGGGCGTCGTCGCCGCTCGGCGCGCTGATGCGGTCGATGCGCCCGTCGCCATCCAGATCGAAGCGCACCGGGTCGTCCAGGCCGCGGGTGGCGAAGCCGTTGCCGGCCAGGTCGAGCACCAGCGGGTCGGTCTTCTGCGGCTCGGCATTGGCGGTGACGTTGAGTTGCAGCTCGCGCTGCTGCAGTACCTGCTGGAAGTTGGCGGCCTGGGCCGTGGCATCAGTCGTGGTGGCGCCATCGGGCTGCGCGCCGCGCGCCTCCTCGATCTCGGCAGCCGCCGCCTCGGGCGCGGGCTGCTCGGTCTTGGGCATCAGGGTGCGGCGTAGGATCTGGTAGTCCAGGGAGTCGCGCAGGCCGGCATCCAGCTGCCGCTCAAGGCTGGGGCCGCGAGGGGAGGAGAGGGCATCGAACATGCTGGAACTCGCTGCGGTCGGCGCGGGCCGCGTCTGGCAGAATAGGACATCACCCTGCTATCGGCCGCGTGCCGTTCCGATTGAACATTTTTTGAGCATATTTTCCGATGAGCGATGAGCGGCCTATAACCAGAATCCGGGTCGAGGCCCTGCATCCCGCTTTTACCGACCAGGCGCGCGCCTGGGCCGGGCGCCTCGCCCTGCCGCTGGATGGCGAGGCCGAATTCGCCCTGCAGCTGGGCGAGCAGGGTCTGCAACTGGTCGAGCTGGGGCCGCAGGCGCCGGGGCCGGTGCGGGTGGACTTCGTCGAGGGCGCCGTGGCGCACCGGCGCCTGTATGGCGGCGGCAGCGGGCAGATGATCGCCAAGGCGGTCGGCGTGCAGCCCGGGGTGCGCCCCTGCGTGCTGGACGCCACGGCCGGCCTGGGGCGCGATGCCTTCGTGCTGGCGACCCTGGGCTGCCGGATGACCCTGATCGAGCGCCAGCCGATCATCGCCGCGCTGCTGGAGGATGGCCTGGCCCGCGCGGTGCGCGACGCCGAAGTCGCGCCGATTGCCGCGCAGATGCGCCTGCTGGCCGGCAATGCCATCGAACTGATGCACAACTGGCAGGGTGAGCCGCCACAGGTGATCTACCTCGACCCGATGTTCCCGCACCGCGACAAGAGCGCCCTGGTGAAGAAGGAGATGCGCCTGTTCCGCCCGCTGGTGGGCGACGACCTGGACGCCCCGGCGCTGCTGCGGGCCGCCCTGGGCCTGGCCAGCCACCGGGTGGTGGTCAAGCGCCCGCGCAAGGCGCCGGTCGTCGAGGGGGGTAAGCCGAGCTATGCGCTGGAGGGCAAGTCCAGCCGCTACGACATCTATCCGAAGAAGGCCCTGAAGGGCTGACCCTCAGGGCCGATAGGCGCGCAGGAACAGGCGCACCACTTCCTGCACGTGCTCCTCGGCCTCCCGCGCCGCGAGCGGCTGGGCGATGCCCATCAGCAGGCGGAAGTGGCAGCCGCCCTTGACCAGGCAGAAGAAGTGCTCGGCGGCATGCTGCGGGTTGTCGATGCACAGCTGGCCGTTCCGGTTGGCCTGCTCCAGCAGGTGCCGCAGGGCGTCTATCACCCGCTGCGGGCCGGCGTTGAAGAACAGCTGCGCCAGCTGCGGGTTCTGCGCGCCCTGGGCCACCATCAGGCGATGCATGGCCAGCGACTCCTCGCTGCTGATCAGGGCGTTGAAGCCACGGCCGATGGCCAGCAGGGCCTGCTCCACGCTGCTGTCCGGGCCCAGTTCGAAGAACAGCGAAGGCAGCTGCTCCTCGCACTTGGACTGCACCGCGCAGGCGAACAGGTTCTCCTTGTCGGCGAAGTGGCTATAGACCGTGAGCTTGGAGACGCCGGCCTCGGCGGCGATGGCATCCATGCTGCTGCCCTCGTAGCCGTTCTGCATGAACAGGCACTTGGCGGCCTCCAGGATGGCCTGGCGCTTGGCCGGGTCCTTGGGCCGTCCGGGGCCGCTGGGAGGCTGTAACGATTTGTCGGACATTTGGCTCTTTTAATACTGGACTGGTGAGTTTGCTATTTTTACTATACCGGGCAGTATAAGTATTCCAAGCTTCTTTTGCGAAAGGTCACCATCATGCTCCGCCATGCCTTGTCCCTCGCCGTCCCCCTGTCCCTGATCTCCCTGCTGGTCGCCTGCGGCAATGGCGAAACCGTCGAGGCCCCGGTGCGCCCGGCCATGGTGGTGCAGCCGCTGCCCGCGGCAGACGCCGTGGATACCTACCCCGGCGAAGTGCGCGCGCGTTTCGAGCCGGAGCTGGCCTTCCGCATCGGTGGCAAGATCGCCAAGCGCCTGGTGGATGCCGGCGACCGGGTACGCAAGGACCAGCCCTTGGCCGAGCTCGACCCGCAGGACGTCAAGCTGCAGCTGGAGGCCGCCCGTGCCCAGCTCAACGCCGCCGAGGCCAACCTTAAACTGGTGCGTTCCGAGCGCGACCGCTACAAGACCCTGCTGGCCCGCCAGCTGATCAGCCAGTCGCAGTACGACAACGTGGAGAACCAGTACCGCGCCGGCGAGGCGCGGGTTAAGCAGATTCGCGCCGAGTTCGACGTGGCCAGCAACCAGGCCGGCTACTCGGTGCTGCGCGCCTCGCAGGACGGCGTGGTGGCGCGTCGTCTGGCCGAGGTGGGGCAGGTGGTGGCCGCCGGCCAGACCGTGTTCACCCTGGCCGCCGACGGCGAGCGCGAGGTGCTGATCAGCGTGCCGGAACAGTCCCTGGAGCGCGTGCGCATCGGTCAGGAGGTCAGCATCGAGTTGTGGTCGCAGCCGGACAAGCAGTTCTCCGGGCGTATTCGCGAGCTATCGCCGGCCGCCGACGCGCAGTCACGCACCTTCGCCGCCCGCGTGGCCTTCGCCGATGCCAAGGTCAAGGCCGAGGTGGGCCAGAGCGCCCGCGTGGCGGTCAAGGCCGACGGCGAGGTACCGCTGTCGGTGCCGCTGTCGGCGCTCAGCGCCGAGAAGGGCACGCCCTATGTCTGGGTGATAGATCCCAGTAACTCCAAGGTGGTGCGTACGCCGGTGCGGGTGGGCGCCTACGGCCAGGAGCGGGTCTCCATTCTGGAAGGCTTGAAGGAGGACGACTGGGTGGTCGCCGCCGGCGTGCACGTGCTGCTCGATGGGCAGCAGGTGCGCCCGGTGGATCGCGACAACCGCGTGGTTGCACTGGCGCACAAGGAGTAAGCCATGTCCTTCAACTTGTCCGAATGGGCGCTGCGCAACCGCAGCCTGGTGCGTTACCTGATGATAGTGCTGGCGGTGATAGGCGCTCTGTCCTACACCAAGCTGGGGCAGAGCGAGGACCCGCCCTTCACCTTCAAGGCCATGGTGGTGCGCACCGACTGGCCGGGCGCCACCGCCGAGGAAGTCTCGCGGCAGATCACCGAGCGCATCGAAAAGAAGGTGATGGAGACCGGCGACTACCAGTTCATCAACTCCTATTCGCGCCCAGGCGAGTCCGTGGTGACCTTCATGGCCCGCGACGACATCGTCTCCCGCGACATTCCCGAGCTCTGGTACCAGATTCGCAAGAAGGTCGGCGATATCCGCCACACCCTGCCGCCGGGCGTGCGTGGACCCTTCTTCAACGACGAGTTCGGCACCACCTTCGGCAACATCTACGCGCTGACCGGCGAGGGCTTCGACTACGCGGTGATGAAGGACTTCGCCGACCGCTTGCAGCTGCAACTGCAGCGGGTCAAGGACGTGGGCAAGGTCGAACTGCTCGGCCTGCAGGACGAGAAGATCTGGATCGAGCTGTCCAACGTCAAGCTGGCCACCCTGGGCCTGCCGCTGGCGGTGGTGCAGCAGGCGCTGGACGAGCAGAACGCGGTGGCCTACTCGGGCTTCTTCGAGACCCCCACCGACCGCGTGCAGCTGCGCGTGTCGGGGCGCTTCAAGTCGGTCGAGGAGATTCGCGACTTCCCCATCCGCGTCGGCGATCGCACCTTCCGCATCGGCGACGTGGCCGAGGTGCACCGCGGCTTCAACGACCCGCAGGCGCCGCGCATGCGTTTCATGGGCGAGGACGCCATCGGCATCGCCGTGTCGATGAAGGCCGGCGGCGACATCCTGCGCCTCGGCGAGACCCTGGAGCATGAGTTCGCCCGCCTGCAGCAGACCCTGCCGGTGGGCATGGAGCTGCGCAAGGTGTCCGACCAGCCGGCGGCGGTGAAGACCGGCGTGGGCGAGTTCGTCCAGGTGCTGGTCGAGGCGCTGGTGATAGTGCTGCTGGTCAGCTTCTTCTCCCTGGGCCTGCGCACCGGCCTGGTGGTGGCGCTGTCCATCCCCCTGGTGCTGGCGATGACTTTCGCCCTGATGCACTACTTCGGCATCGGCCTGCACAAGATTTCCCTGGGCGCGCTGGTGCTGGCCCTGGGCCTGCTGGTGGACGACGCGATCATCGCGGTGGAGATGATGGCGATCAAGATGGAGCAGGGCTACGACCGCTTCCGGGCGGCTGGCTACGCCTGGACCAGCACGGCCTTCCCCATGCTCACCGGCACCCTGATCACCGCCGCCGGCTTCCTGCCGATCGCCACCGCGCAGTCCGGCACCGGCGAGTACACCCGCTCGATCTTCCAGGTGGTGTGCATCGCCCTGCTGGTGTCCTGGATCGCCGCCGTGGTCTTCGTGCCCTACCTGGGCGACCGCCTGCTGCCGGACCTGGCCAAGCTGCACGCGAAGAAGCATGGCGGCAACCCGGAAGGGCACGACCCCTACTCGACCACCTTCTACCAGACGGTGCGCGAGGTGGTGGAGTGGTGCGTGCGCCGGCGCAAGACGGTGATCCTGGTGACCGTCGGCCTGTTCGTCGCCTCCCTCGTGCTGTTCCGCTTCGTGCCGCAGCAGTTCTTCCCGGCCTCCGGGCGCCTGGAGCTGATGGTCGACATCAAGCTCACCGAGGGCTCGTCGCTCAAGGCCACCGAGGAACAGGTCAAGCGCCTGGAGGCCAAGCTCAAGGACCACCCGGGCATCGACAACTACGTGGCCTATGTCGGCAACGGCTCGCCGCGCTTCTACCTGCCGCTGGACCAGCAGCTGGCCGCCACCCGCTTCGCCCAGTTCGTCATCCTGGCCAAGAGCATCGAGGACCGCGAAAAGCTGCGCACCTGGCTGATCGAGGTGATGAACGAGGACTTCGCCTTCGCCCGCACCCGCGTCTCGCGCCTGGAGAACGGCCCGCCCGTGGGCTTCCCGATCCAGCTGCGGGTCAGTGGCGAGCACATCGACGAGGTACGCGACATCGCCCGCCAGGTGGCGGCCAAGGTGCGCGAGAACCCGCACGTGGCCAACGTGCACCTGAACTGGGAAGAGCCGAGCAAGGTGGTCTACCTGAACATCGACCAGGAGCGCGCCCGCGCCCTGGGGGTGAGCAGCGCCGACCTGTCGCGGTTCTTGCAGAGCTCGCTGACCGGCGCCAGCGTCAGCCTGTTCCGCGAGGGCAACGAGCTGATCGAGATCCTCCTGCGCGGCACCGTGCGCGAGCGCCAGGCGCTGGAGTTGCTGCCGAGCCTGGCGGTGCCGACCAGCAGCGGCAAGAGCGTGGCCCTGGCGCAGGTCGCCACCCTGGAATACGGCTTCGAGGAAGGCGTGATCTGGCACCGTGACCGCCTGCCGACCGTCACCGTGCTCGGCGACATCTATGGCGGCGAGCAGCCGGCCAGCCTGGTCAAGCAGATCATGCCGAGTCTGGAACCGATCCGCGCCGCGCTGCCCAGCGGCTACCTGCTGGAAGTCGGCGGCACGGTGGAGGATTCTGAGCGCGGACAGAAGTCGGTCAATGCCGGTGTCCCGCTGTTCATCCTGGTGGTGCTGACCCTGCTGATGCTGCAGCTCAAGAGCATGTCGCGCACCGCCATGGTGTTCCTCACCGCGCCGCTGGGGCTGATCGGCGTGACCCTGTTCCTGCTGGTGTTCCGGCAGCCCTTCGGCTTCGTCGCCATGCTCGGCACCATCGCCCTGAGCGGGATGATCATGCGCAACTCGGTGATTCTGGTGGACCAGATCGAGCAGGACATCGCCGCCGGCATGGACCGCTGGCACGCCATCATCGAGGCCACGGTGCGGCGCTTCCGCCCCATAGTGCTGACCGCCCTGGCCGCCGTGCTGGCGATGATCCCGATGTCGCGCAGCGTGTTCTTCGGCCCCATGGCCGTGGCCATCATGGGCGGCCTGATAGTCGCCACGGCGCTGACCCTGCTGTTCCTGCCGGCGCTCTACGCGGCCTGGTTCAGGGTCAAGGAAGTGGAGTCGCGCTGAACACGGCGTGAAACGAGAAGCCCGGCCAGCGCGCCGGGCTTTTTGCTGTTTGCTCGTTGGAGTTGCTGGGTTTCGCTGCGCTCTACCCAGCCTACGGCGGGGGTGAGGTAGGCTGGGTAGAGCGCAGCGAAACCCAACGGTCCCGGTCAGTCGTAGGCGGAGTGGATTACCGCGAGACCCGACGCACTACTAGGGCGAGCCCCAATCTCACGGATGTGGTTGTAGTCCTGATGCAATCCAGGAGCGGAGTCGCCTGTCTTCCGGGCTGCATCTGTACTGCAGCCGAGTCAGCGTCGGGGCTCTGCATGTTGCTCGATTCTGTAGAGGCTGCAGGGGCCAGGAACCGAAGCTTTGAGCCGGCAATGAAAAACGCTGTACCTATGCGAAGCAGACGCGGCGTTTCTTAGTTGAGCAGATTACGGTGAGAGCTGGATTTTTTATTTTCGCCTACCCCTTAACTATTCCCCAAATCTTGGAATAAAGCCCTTAACAGAGCCGAATCGCCCCGGTGGGGTGGGCTGACGCATTGGGCTGCGCCTGCAGCCAACTTGATTGGGGGAAGGGAAATGGTTGCGGTGATTGCCGGCAATGGACTGGGTCTGTTCAACACCTCGCTGAACACCTTGGGTGGCGCGGGGGTGTTGGGTCAGGGTGGCTTTGGCCAGGTGGGTG
>NZ_JBDQQT010000017.1:0-125169 GCF_039888625.1 Pseudomonas sp. CAU 1711 | reverse complement strand
GTCTGCTTGCGCTTGCCGGCGTACTCGGCATCGGCGAAGGTCATCTGCTTCATCGGGAAACTCGGGCAACGGGATCGGCGTATTTCACCAGATTCGGGAAGTCTTCTTCAGAATTTCCCTAGGCGGGGCAACAATGACAAAATGCCAGCGCTGATCTAAACATTCCTGTGCTGTCCACCCATAGTCTCTGGCGCTGTCCCCCCAGAAGGAATAATCCTGAATGACGCCTCCCAAAGCGCTAACCCTTCTGGGGCTGGCCATACTCCTTTCCGCATGTACAACTACACAGGGCCCTTCCCCGACACTCAATAAGGATGGGCCTCTGGAAGCCGATACGACGAAGAGCGGCCTGACTGGCCGCTTTGCCATATCGGAAGCTGCCTCTCATAACGATGAGACCGACGATGGCCATGCCCGTCAAATGCTTGAGGACGGGTTTGCTCTCATCTACGCAAACTGCGACCTGTACTTCGCCTCTGCAGGGCAGACTCAGCGCTGGTTGATGGTCACCCGCGATACCGTGGGCGCGGTAGGCACCCTGGCCGCGTCTGTGATGGCCCTGCACGATGCTAGCAATAACGCCGTTGCCAATGTGGCACTGGCTACTGGGATCACGTTTTCTGGCCTGGATATTTACACCAAGAACTTCTTGTTCGCTGCAGAGAACATCGATGCGGTACGTGAATTGACCACCCATGCGTTGAACGTACACAGCGAGGCCGTACGGGAGCAGACACCCCTTACCTATGCCACCGCCAGTGTCCATCTGCTAGACAACCAGAACATCTGCACACCCGCATCGATAATGGCCTTGGTGCGACAGGCCATCAAGAAAGGGGATGTAATACCCATGCAAGACCGCTCCTATGAGCAACCGTTGGCGGCTAGGGCTGACGAAGCTGCACTTGCCGAACTGGGCGCGTTGCTCAATCCACCGGGCATGCTCTCGGTCGATCAGGCAGGAGCCCTATGGTGGCTCTACATGACGCCTACGACGGATGTGCAAAAAATGGAGATTGCCCGACTACTGAGTGATCTGCCGTCTACCGGAAACCCATTCGATAGCACACCAGCTTACAAGGCGGGATGGGAGAAGGAAGCGAAAGTGCGGCAAGCTTTGAGTAGGTTCAGCCCCGCAACCAAGAGCGCATTTACCAGTGCTATTAAGAAACACGAAGAAGACACCAAAATAAAACCTGCCGCTGTCACGCCGGATATACGTTTCAGCATGCCGGTCTCAGCCCCAAGGGCTGCAGGACGGGTCAGCGTAGAGATCCGCTGATCAGGCTTTATCAATGCCGGCTTCCAGCCGGCGCGAAGTCAGGCTTGCCTTTGCCCAACAGGGGTTGCCGAATACCTCAATCGGGAAGGCCGGCCTCGGGTCAGTCTTACGTTCGGACAACACGTTGTGGTCTGTCCCAGGCTAAGTGGACACTAACTCAAGGAGGGGCGCATGGCGTCGACGACGGTCTTTGCTCGATCAGGTTGGCAGTGAAGCCAGTTCCTTACCTTTTGAGCATTCCTGCTGGAGAGCTCTGCTGATGCAGTGGCCTGGCAGCGTTTCCTGATCTACGCCAGTTCGCATGAGTTCTGGGTGCTTGCTCAGGATACGGATCAGAACGGTGGCCTGGTCGCTGGGCTTTGAGCGGTTCTGTTCCCAGTTCTTGAGGGTTGCAGGTTTGGCGTGAATGGCCTGGGCAAATACACCCTGGGACATCTGCAGCCTTTCGCGCAGTGCGACGATTTCCGCGCCTGTTGCGGGTTCGATTGGCTTGTATTCGACCTTGTGGGTACGCAGCGTACGTTTGCCTTCACGTGCTGCGGCCAGGTCGTCGAAGCCTTCGATCAACTCGGAAAAGATATCGCGTTTGGTCATGGTGCTTGCCTCGCCTCCACTTCGCGCTCAAGGAGCGCTTTCAACTGCCTACGCTGGTCACTGCTCAGGTCATCGAGTTCGTCTTTGTCATACAGGGTGAAGAGCCAGAACTGCAGAGCGCTGTGCCAGTAGTAAATAACCTGAACTCCACGTCGTTTCCCTTTGTTGCTTCTGTGCCTGGGGCGATCAAGCAATCTCCTTGTGTGATGTATGATCCGGCAGCAACGCCTGACTTTCCGCCGGACTCACCCGCCCGATAAACCGGGCCAGTTGCTCGGCCGGTTCGCCTTCGCGTCGTATCAGGTAGGTGGTCGCATCGTGGGGCAACCGGCTAGCGGCCTGGCCACGACGTTCGGGTTGTTGAGTTCGGTGATGCGCGCCAGGCTGGAGAAACCCAATCCATACCCCGCGGCGACCAGCGCCATCATCAGGTCCAAGGTGGGGACTCGATCGGCAATAGTCAGCCGCATGTCCGCGGCGCTTAGCACTCGCTGCAGTTGTTGCCAGAAGCCTTCGCAGACCTGCGGATCACAGAGCACCAGCGGGTAGCGCAGTACTTCGTCTAGTGGCACGTGTCGATAGGTCAACAGTGGGTGGCGGGCAGGCACCGCCACCACCAGCGGATCGAACCAGACCGGGTCGGCTATCAGTCCATCGCCAACCTCGCCGGACTGGGCGAGCCCGATGTCGAACAGATCGTCGTTCAGGCCCCTGACCTGTTCGCTGAAGGTAACCTCCGACAGGCAGATCTCGATCTCGGGTTCTTCTTCGCGGCACTGGGCGAGCAGGGCCGCCAGGCGCGCCTGCGGGATTCCGTCGGACAACGCGACGCGAATGCGACCGCGGTAGCCGGCCGCAGCGCTCTTGACGCTGGCTTTGGCCTGGTCGACCACGGCCAGCACCCGGCGCGCTTCTTCCAAGAGCACCTTGCCGGCCCAGGTCAGGCGTGTGCGCCGCGTTGTGCGCTCGAACAACTGCACTCCCAGGCGGTACTCCAGTTCCTTGATGATCCGCGACAGGGGCGACTGTTCGATATGCAGGCGTGCGGCGGCCCGGGCGAAGTGCAGCTCCTCGGCGACGGCGATGAAACAGCGAAGGTGGCGCAGTTCCACGGCCTTTCCTCCGTCAGTTGTAGGGTTCGGCTTGCATGTCGCCGTTCCAGATTGGCCGGCGACGCAGGTTGACGATCTGCAGCAAGGCGCCCAGTGCGGCCACTCCGCCGGCACTGGCGGCCAGGGTCCAGGTGGGCAGCTGCAACAGCAGTACGAAACCACCGGCTGCGGCGCCGATGGCGCTACCCAGGTAGAGCGCCGACTCGTTCAGCGCGATGGCCAGGTTGCCGTCGCCCTGGGCCTGGCGCGCCAGGATCAGCTCGTTGTTCTGCGGTACCTGCAGGGCCCAGCCGACCGCGCCCCAGACGGCGATGGGCAGCATCACCAGCCAGGAGCTGAGGGCAGCCGCCGGCGGCAACACGAGCAGCGACACGGCGAGGATCAGCATGATGGCGAAGGTCAGCACCGGGCCCTTGATGCGGTCCACCAGCGGGCCGATCAGGAAGCTGCCAAGTACGCCGCCGATGCCCCAGACCCACAGGTAGGGGGTGACCAAACGTACCGCGCCGTAGGCCGGGTCGGCCAGCAGTGGGGCGATGAAGGTGTACATGCCGAGGCTGGCGATGGCGGCCAGCAGGGACACCAGCAGGATCACCAGCACATGGCCGTCGCCGAGGATCGCCAGCTTCTGGCCCAGCGTGCTGGCGGTGGCAGCCGGCAGGGTCGGAAGCTTCAGCAACAGACCGAGGAAGGCCAATAACCCGAGCCCGGTGACCAGCCACAGGGCGGCCTGCCAGCCCAGTTGTTCGGCGATCAGCAGGCTGAGCGGCACGCCGAGCACCACGCCGCTGGCCATGCCGCCCATTATGATGGCGATGGCCTGCCCGCGCTTCTCCGGAGTGGATACGGCCGCCGAGGCGCCAATGCCCATGGCCAGGTAGACGCCGGCGCCGATGCCGGCGATGGCGCGCCAGACCATCAGCGCAGTGAAGCTCTCCGCCAGTGCACTGGCAGCGTTGGCGATGACGAACAGGCCTAAGGCCAGCAGGAGGCCGGCACGTTGGCGATGGGCGGGGGTCAGGGCGACGAAGATCGGCGAACCCAGGCCGTAGGCCAGGGTGAAGGCAGTGACCAGCTGCGCGGCCACCGCGACGGACACCGCGAACGAGGCCTCGATCATCGGGATCAACCCGGCGGTGACATAGGAGGCCATGCCGAGGGCGAAGGCCCCCAGCGCTATCAGGTAGATGGGGGATTGCTTGGCTGTGTGCATGCTCGGACTCGCTTGCGTTGCAAGAACGCGTGGATGGGACAGCGGAGGGATGCAGCCCCGCATCAGGGCCACATCCGGTTGGGGACTAGAGCTCGAGGCTGACGTCGTACTCGCTCAGCCAGGTGTTGAGGCCGACCGCCAGCTCCATGCCCATGCGTTCGTACATGGGCGAGACGCTGCCGAGCGGCTTGGCCAGGGTTTGCTGTATACGGCCGCTGTCGAGCAGCGGCGTCACCGGGGCATTGCGATCGGCCTGGATGGCGGCCAGGGCATCACGCAGCGCCTGCTCATAGGCCGGATCCTGGGTCGAGGGGTAGGGGCTCTTGACCCGCTCGCTGATCGACTCCGGCAGCAGGTCGCGGGTCGCCGCGCGCAGGATGCTTTTCTCCCGGCCGTCGAAAGCTTTCATTGCCCAAGGGATGTTGAAGGCGTACTCGACCAGGCGGTGGTCGCAGAAGGGCACCCGCACCTCGAGGCCGACGGCCATGCTCATGCGGTCCTTGCGATCGAGCAGGGTCTGCACGAAGCGGGTCAGGTTGAGGTAGCTCATCTGCCGCATGCGCCTATCCTGTGCGCTCTCGCCCGGCAGCGCCGGCGCTTCGGCAAGGGCCTGGCTGTAGCTGTCACGCAGGAAGCTGTGCATGTCGAGTTGGGCCAGTAGGCCTGGGTCGAACAGGGTCTTGCCGTCGAAGTACTTGCCGGTGACCGAGGTCCGCCAGGGGAAAGTGTCGGCCTGGATCGCCTCCGGGTCGTGGAACCAGCGATAGCCGCCAAACACCTCGTCCGCGCTCTCGCCTGAGAGGGCCACAGTCGAGTGCTTGCGCACCTCCTGGAACAGCCGGTAGAGCGACGGCCACATGTCGCCCCAGAAGGCCGGCGGTAGGTCGAGGGCACGAACGATCTGCGCACGCAGCGCCGGGTCGGCCAGCTCACGGCTGTCGAGGGTGATCTCCTGGTGGCTGGAGCGGATCTTCTCCACCAGATCGCGCACGAAGGGGGCGTCCGGAGTGCCGCGCACGGCGTCACTGGTGAAGCCACTGCCGTGGTCGACGAAGTCGACGGAGAAGGAGCGGATGTTTTCCTTGCCGGCGGCCATCAGCTTCTTCGAGGCCAGCGCGGTGATGATCGAGGAGTCCAGGCCGCCGGAGAGCAGGCTGCACAGCGGCACGTCGGCGACGATCTGGCGGTCGACGATGTCCTCCAGCAAGTCGCGGGTGTGGCGGATGGTCTGTTCCAGCGTGTGCTCGTGCTCGTGCGCCTCCAGCTTCCAGTAGTGGCGGCGGCCGAGACCTTGGTGGTTGATGCGTACGATCTCGCCTGGCATCACCTCGCGCATGCCGTCGAACACGGCATGGCCCGGCGTCTTCACCATCTCCAGGATCTCGCGCAGGCCATCGGCGCGCACCTTGCGCGGCACCAGCGGGTTGGCCAGCAGCGCCTTGGGTTCGGAGCCGAACACCACGCCGTCCGCGGTGGGGAAGTAGTACAGCGGCTTGACGCCCATGCGGTCGCGGATCAGCAGCAGCTCCTGCGTACGCAGGTCCCAGATGGCGAAGGCATACATGCCGTTGAGGCGCTCGACGAAAGCCTCGCCCCATTCGACATAGGCGCGCAGCACCACCTCGGTGTCGCTGCGGGTTTTGAACTGATGGCCGAGTCGCTGCAGCTCGGTGCGCAGTTCGCGGAAGTTGTAGACCTCGCCGCTGTAGCTGATCGCTGCGACCTCGCGCGGGCCACCGTGCAGAGCCGTCATCGGTTGGCGCCCACCTTCCAGGTCGATGATCGACAGGCGCCGATGGCCCAGGCCGATCGGTCCGTCAATCCACAGCCCGCCGGCATCCGGCCCGCGCAGGGCCATGGTGTCGGTCATGCGCTGCAGGGTGTCGCGTTGCGTTTCCAGATTCTGGCTGTAGGACAGCCATCCAGCGATTCCACACATAGTCGTTCTCCTTGTGACTGGGTTACCCGAGGCTTTCCAGGTCGCTGTCCTCGGCCAGCACCACGCGCGCCTCGCCATGGACGTAGCGCGCCGGTGCTGGGGTTTGGGCATGGGTTTCTAGGTCGTTGAGCAGGCGCTGCAGCGCCACGGCGGTATCGAGGCCGGCGAAGGGCTGGCGGGGCGGCTCCTTGAGCGCCACGGCGCGCACCACCTGCCGGCACAGCCGCGAGAGCTTGTGTAGGGTGTCCAGGCCTGGCTCGTCGGGGGCGGTGGCGAAATCGTGCAACAGCTCCTCGGCGCCGTTGGCGCCGCGCGTCCAGATGCGCAGCTGGTCGTGGTCCCAACGCGGGGTGTCGAACACCAGGCGCGCATGGATCAGCCGGGCGTCGCGGTCGACGAAGGTGAAGTCCACGGTGCGCTGGCGCACGATGTTGACGAAGCTGGCATAGCCGGTGACCCGCGCTTCGCCCAGGCTGGCGATGAGTTGCACGGTGTCGAGCACCTCTGCGCCGGAGATGGAGAAGTCCGAGCGCACGCCGATCACACCATCGAGCTTGAGCTGGCCAGCGCGCGGGCAGATCCAGCCGACCAGATCCAGGGCATGGATCACCTCGCTGGTCACGCCGCAGGTGGGGCGGTAGTCGTTGATGCGGTCCTTGCCCCAGTGGAAGCTGGCGCGGACTAGTTGCCAGTCGTGGCGCTCGACCCAGTCGCGCAACTGCTGGGTTGCGTCCGAATAGCGCTCCACCAGGTCCAGGGCAAAGCCACTGACCTGGTCCAGCGCGCCGAGCGGCTCGTCCAGGTTGTCGCCTGGCGTGACCAGCGGTTTCTCGCAGAGCACGAAGCCTCGGTACCCGAACAGCTGCTTGAGCACGGGCGCATGGAAGTGGTCGTTGACGCTGACCACCACGATGTCCGGCTCGAACACCTGCAGCGCCCGGTCGACGCTGTCGAAGTAGGGCAGCTCGGTCGTCTTCTGTCGGCGCCCGACATAGGCCAGCGACAGCGGCAGGCCGGTGCTCGTGGCGATATGCTCGAAGGCTCGGCGGTAGCGGTTGCCGGCGTAGCCCAGGCCAATGATCAGGATCTTCATGCCGAGACCTCCTGACGGATCAGCAGGCGCTCGTCGCTGACGGCGAAGCCCAGGGTCTGGTACAGCGTGCCGGCGGCCTCAGTGCTCTGCAGCACCACGCAGCCGACGCCGCGGTTGGCAAACCAGCGCAGCAGGTGCTGCATCAACTGCCGGGCGATGCCGCGACCCCGCCACTGCGGCTCCACCACCACCGATTGCACCCAGCCGGACAGGCCATTGAGGCAGCCCGGCGCCGGCGCACGCTGGTCGATAATGGCGGTCGCACAGCCCAACACCTGGCCGGAGTCCTTGTGCTCGGCTGCGAGGACCTGCACGCAATCGCTCTCGTTCAGGCGGCTGCTCAGCCAGGTGCGGTAGGCCGCCCGCCAGCGCACCGCGTCTTCCGGCGTCTTGCACGAATAGCTGGCGGTGGTGCCGTCCAGCAGATAGGCGCGCAGCTCCACCAAACTGGCCAGGTCGGCCAGGGTTGCAGGGCGCACGGTAAAGAAAGACAGCTCCATCTCAGGCCACCTCCGCCGCGAACGCGCGGGAGGCCAGCGGGATGCTGAAATGCTCGAAGGTCTCGCGCAGCGACAGCGCCAGGTGCTCGATCTGCGCATCGCTGTGGTTCGGCGTGGCGTTGACCCGGAAGCGCTCGGTGCCCACCGGTACCGAGGGGTAGTTGATCGGCTGCAGGTACACGCCGTGGGTATGCAGTAGGCGCTCGGCCGCCGCCTTGCAGCGCTTGGCTTCACCCACCAGCACCGGCAGCACATGGGTTTGTGAGCAGGGCATCACCGGCACGTCATGGTGCTTGAGCCTCTCGCGCAGCTTGGCGGTCTGGGCATGCAGGCGATCGCGGTCGGCACCGCTGGACTTCAGATGCTCGACGCTGGCCAGGCAGCCGGCAGTGATCGCCGGCGGCAGCGAGGTGGTGAAGATGAAGCCAGTGGCGAAGGAGCGCACCGCATCGACGATCACCTGGGTCGAGGCGATATAGCCACCAATCACGCCAATGGCCTTTGCCATGGTGCCCTGGATGATGTCCACCTGATCGGCCACGCCCAGCTCGGCGGCGATACCGGCACCGCGTGGGCCGTACATGCCCACGGCATGCACCTCATCGAGGTAGGTGAGGGCGTTGTAGCGTTTGGCGACCGCAACGATCTCGGCGATCGGGGCGATGTCGCCGTCCATCGAGTAGACCGACTCGAACACCACGATCTTCGGTAGCCCATGCGGATACCGTTGATGATGGAGGCGTGGTTCAGTTCGTCACTGATCACCACGCAGTTAGGAATGCGCCGCAGCAAGCATTGGATGGTGGCATCGTTGGAGCCGAAGCCGGTGGGGAACACCAGTGCAGCCTCCTTGCTGTGCCAGTCGGCTAGGCTCGCCTCCAGGTCGGCGTAGACCTCGTGCGAACCACCGATATTTCGCGACCCGCCGGAGCCGGCACCATAGGCCTCCAGTGCGTTGTGCATCTGTTCTCGCACTACGGGATGCTGTGACATGCCGAGGTAGTCGTTGCTGCACCAGACCACCACGGGTTCCTGCTCGCGGCCGTCCAGTCTGGCCAATGGGTACTGGCCACAGATGCGGCTCAGGGTGGTGAAGGTGCGGTACTGGTTGGTGGACTTCAATGTCTCCAGCTGTTCCCGAAGAAGTGCTTGGTACATCCGTTTATCTCCTTAGCAAATGGGTGACACGTCTCTGCTGACGTCCTCATCTAGCAAGAGCCCTGGCCCGGGTATTTGCGGCCAGGTCGGGGTATTCTTCTTGGAACTTATGGGGGTTACAATTTGACTGTTTATACTGTTACTTGAGGTAATTGGATGAGCGCACCTCGTACACTCGAACGCACACGAGCGGAGTTGGCCGAGTTCCTGCGTAGTCGCCGCGAACGGATTTCGCCGGGTGAGGTGGGGCTGCCCGCCGGCAACCGGAGACGCACGCCCGGGCTACGTCGCGAGGAGGTCGCAGCCTTGGCTGGGGTGGGGTTGTCCTGGTACACCTGGCTGGAGCAAGGACGGGAGATCAGCGTGTCCGCGACCTTTCTCGACAACCTCTCGCGGGCGCTCAAGCTGGATGCCACCGAGCGCCGTCACCTGTTCCTGCTGGCCCACCAGCGCCTGCCGCCAGAGCCGGGAAAGACCTGGTGCACGGTGCCGGCGCTGATTCACCGACTGATGGGTGACCTGCCATTGAGGCCGGCCTATGTGCTCAACCTGCGCTGGGACGTATTGGCCTGGAACGTCGCTGCGGATCGGGTGTTTGGCTTCTCCGCGCTGCCGGCGGACCGCCGCAACTTGCTGTGGATGCTGCTCACCAGTCCGGCCATGCGTGAGCTGTTCAATCCCTGGGAGGAACAGGCGCTACAGATCCTCTCCAGCTTCCGCCGCGACTTCGTGCGAGCGACCCAAGACCCGGATATTGCTGCGCTGGTGAAGGACCTGGAGAAGGCTTCGCCGGACTTCAGGGAATGGTGGAGGCAGCAGGACATCCATGGCCCGTGCCAGGGGATGCGCCACCTGCACATCGAAGCGGTTGGCCAGGTAGTGTTCGAGCACACCACGCTGACCATCGACGAGGATCGCCACCTGCGGCTGGTCTACTACGCGGCCAAGGAGGGCAAGCCGCAAAGCCGAGCCTTCGAACAATGGCTGCAGCAGGAGCCGACGCTGGTCTAGGCTCCGGCGCCTGTTGCTCAACCAATCGACGGCCCGCGCTGGCGACCCAGTTGCCAGGACACGCTGTTGCCCTGGATCACCGCCGACACGCTCTGCCCGAGTCGCTGCTCGATCACCGGCTTCCAGGGCGCCAGGCTGAAGCCGATCCCATCGTCGAGCAGGGCGTAACGGCCGCTGGCCAGTTGCACGCTGCTCCGGTAGATCCCACTGACTCGCTGGCCCTCGACCGCCGGGCGGTACTGCATGCCTGTCTGCGCCGAGATCTCGCGCGCCGCCGCACTCAGCTCCCGCCCGCGCAGGGTGGCCAGCAGGTTGCGTGCGAGCACTACGCGTTGGCCCTGTCGTTCGGCCAGGCCCTGTTCCACCAGAAAGTCCGCGCGCTGTCGCAACGCTTCGCTTACCTCCTTGCCGAAACCTTGGTCGACCAGTTCGCGGTTGCCTCCGATCAGCTGTCGGTCCAACCAGATCGCACCAATGGCGCGCACCTGCTGCTCGAGGGGCAGCGGCGTGCGCAACTCGATGGCGACGTCACCCAGACGGCGACCATCATGCTGCCGGCCTTGCTCTGGCAGATCAGCCGGCACCCGCCAGACGCCCTCGGCCAGGCGATCGACGATACCGGCCTGGCGCAAGGCTTCCAGGCGGCGCACATGACGCTCGACCAGAGCCTCGGGATCATGCCCTTCGCTCGACTGCGAGCGTGCCAAGGCCAGGTGATGATCGGTGCGGTACAGGCCGTCCGCAGCCAACGCAGCAATCGACCTATCAACCGTGCGCGGCTCGCTAAGACTGCGTGTTTCCACCACGCCGCCGATGGGGTAGTCGGCCAGGTCCGCGCGGGCAGGCAGGGTCAGGTAATGCGCCTTGCCGTCGAGTCCATCGACCACCAGATAGCCACGGTCGTTGAGTTCGTCTGCAAGCCCCTTGGCCATGATCCGACCGACCACTTCGGGACCATCCTTGCCCGGCTTGAAGACCGCCAGCTCTCGCTGCACGCTACCCATGGCCCGCTGCATCGCACGCACGATATCGCCACGCTCACCCATGGCACGCAGAGTGACCTCGACGTCGTCGCGTAGGATCCATTGTCCTGGCCGAACTTCATGAACCAGCCCAAGCTTCTGCAACTGCTGCAGACGGCCGGTCAGCTGCTGCCGGCGCGGATGTTTGGCGAGCCCCTTCAGGCTGAGTACGCCGGCCTGGCGTTCGCGCAGCAGGGTGCGATCCAGAGTGGTGAAACGCTCCTGCTGCACCTCGCGCTGCAGGCCCTGCTGGATCTCCAATTCAGTAAGCGGGCCGAGCCATTCGGTGGCCAGTTCCGAGGCACGGTTGCGCATGCCCTCGGCGATGTAGTCGCGGGCGATCACCAGGTCCTTGCCGGTGTCGTCCTTGCCACGCAGAACGATATGGGTGTGCGGGTTGTCGGTGTTCCAGTGGTCGACCGCCACCCAGTCAAGACGGGTGCCTAGGTCGGCTTCCATGCGGCTCATCAGGTGGCGGGTGTAGGTGCGTAGATCGTCGAGTTGCTCGGCGTCCTCGGGCGAGACGATGAAGCGGAACTGGTGGCGGTCGTCGCGGCCGCGCTCCTCGAAGGCTTCCACATCGGCCTGGTCGGTCAGCGGGCCGTAGGCCTGGCCCGGATCTCCCTCGCGACTGACGCCGTCGCGCTCGATGTAGCGCAGGTGGCTGAGCGTCGAGCGCTTGCCGGCCTGGCGCAGGTTTACCAGGCGCGTCTTGATGGTGACGCGGCGGGCGTTGGACGGCAGTTGCTGCGCGCTGAAGCGAGCGGCGACATGCCCGCGGCCGAGACGGGCGCCGGGCTGGTGGCCCGCTTTGCGCAGCTTGCCGGTGCCGGCCTTGTTGGCCTGTCGCAGCACCTGGTTGACGAAGGGTTGTCCGCGTTGCTGCGGCTTGCCCGGCTGCGGGCGAAAGCGCAATTCATCATCCTGACGACTCCTTTTGCTCATGTTTAGACTCCTCCAAGTTGATCGCAGTACGGCGTATCAGGCACGCTCTCAGGCCGTTGCCGTTACGTGGTGAACACGATTTCGGCACCTGGCTATCCCGGCGCTGTGTCGCCGCCACCCCCCGTGCAGACTGCTTTGCGGGTCAACGAAGTGCCGCCCCCTTTTATCTTGCCCTCCGCTTTTTCCGTTCCTTGGCGCTGCTGAGTTGGGTAATCAGGAGGGGCGGGACGACGACTTCCAAAGCTCCTGGCCGGCAGGCGAGGGCAGAGGTATCTGCAGCCAGGCGGCCCGCGACTGCACACGTCGAGCGCATGCGGTCGGCAGGTGGGTCGACAGGAAAACGGCCAGCTCATCGACGCGACTCCAGCCACAAGGGCTCCGCCCGGCCGATCACCGCGTCGGCGGATATCGGGCCGAAGTAGCGGCTGTCGAACGATTCCGGGTTGCTGCTGAGCAGAAACAACTCGTCGCCGACGAGGCGCCGGCAGGCGTGCCAGGCTGGCAGCGCGCGTCCCTGTCGATCCCATTCAAAGCGCCTTGCCACTACGACGCCGTCAATGCGCACCTGACTGCCCTGCACACACACGTGCTGCGGTGGTATTGCTACCAGGGTCTTCAGCAGCGGCACATTCGCCGGCAGGTAGCCGCGTTGCGCCGCCAGCGACCTTGCCCCCGGCGGCAGACGAACCAGCATCAGGTCGCCAGGCGCCAGTGAGTCGGCCGGCAAAATGAGGTACCAGCCGACGGGCACGCTGTCGGACGCGTTGTAGACCAGTCGCGGCGTCGACGTTGTGAGCGCCGCCCAACCCAGGGCAGCCAGACTGCCGGCGAGCAGCGCCAGTGACCACCGCACGCCGCGACCACCCAGGGTCATGACGCAGCCTCCGGAAACTGCCGCTCCAGTACCTCGCGCAGCATCTCCGCCATGGTCACGCCGCGGTCGAAGGCCGCCAGCTTGATGCGCGTGCGCAGCGCCGGTGTCACGTCCAGCGTCAGCCGCGCGCTGTAGCGCTCGGCCTTGCCATGGTCGACGGCGGCGCCCCGATGTATCCAGGCTTCGGCCTGCGGGTCGGCCAGTGGGCGTGCGCCGATACCGATGCGCTTGCCGCTCATGGCGTCCACCTCAGCAACTCGTCTACCAGGCTGCTGACCTCGCGCGCTGCGGCGCTTTCTGGTGCCAGTTCACACGCCAGGCGACCGGCCGCCACGCTCTCGGCAAAGACGATGCGCTGGCGTACTTCGGTCTGCAGTGCCGGCAGCGGTTGGTCGGCCAAGGCGCCACGTGCCTCCCGGCCGATCACCGTGGTGCTGACGCGGCGGTTGATGGCGAACGCCGCGCGCAGCGTCGGCCTGAACACCTGCGCCTCGCGGATCAGGTTGACCATTTCCTCGCTGGCCCACAGGTCGTAGGGGCTGGGCTGCACCGGGATCAACACGCGATCCGCCGCCAACAATGCCGAGCGGGTGAGGGCGGCGATGCGTGGTGGTCCGTCGATGATGATGTGATCGGCACGACGAGCCAGCTCCGGGGCTTCCTGGTGCAGCGTCTCGCGCGCCAGGCCAACGGCGCTGAACAACCTAGGCAAGCCCTGCTGGCTGCGCCGCTGCGTCCAGTCTAGTGCCGAGCCCTGCGGGTCGGCATCGAGCAGGATGACGTTCTGTCCGCGCAAGGCCAGTTCGCCGGCGACATGGGTGGCCAGGGTGGTCTTGCCCACCCCGCCTTTCTGGTTGAGCAGGGCGACGATCATGGCCGGATCTCCCGGGCCAAACCGCCCCGATCAACACCTGTCCACAATCGAGCGCTGCTCCAATAACAAGTTAGAGCTTTTAAGTTAGTTAAGTTAAGGGAGGCTGGAAGCCCCGCCAGCCGTGGACTGCAGAGGAGCTCGTGCGCCCGATGGCACGAGAGTGATGCGCCTGATAGCACGTGCCCGGTTGCGCCTGATAGCACGACGGCATTCACAGCTTTTCCAGAAGATATCCCCGTGCCGTCTACGGCACGCGCCGGAAGGCCAGCAGCTCGGTCGTTGGGGGCAGGTGAACAACCTGCAGGCGATACCCCGGAAGTGGCTGCCGGGCGACCAGCGCTCGCAGGTCGAGAGCGAAATCCGAGTAGCGCGCCGAGCTGCCGGATTTGCGGTACAGGTGGCGAAAGTCGAACTGCCAGCCGTTCTCCTGCTTGCCACCATGCTTGCGCACCAGGCGATACAGCCAGCGCTCGATGCCGCCGGTGAGGCGGAAATAGGCCGGGTCGATGGTCAGTACCAGGGCCTGATCCAGAACCCCGCTGTAGAACCAGTCCGGCAGGATCAACTCGATACCCAGCGGCCGGCCATCCGCCGCGACCAGCTCCTTCCACTCGTTGATCCAGGAATGGGGTGCAAGGGGTCGAGTGTTCGAATCACTCCGTCCCGACCAAAAAACCCTAGAAAATCCAGTTGCTTAGCGGTGACTGGATTTTTTTATGCCTGATGGTTTCGAGCGATCTTGAGTTTTGTGTCGCCGAGAATGCCTTGCTGAAAAAAGATGTAGTACTACCTACTGCTCAAGGGCGGCCCTGGCTCATGTACGAGGTGCTTCCAGTGGCTGAGGCTTATTTTTGGTTCTTCGCGGACTCTGGGGGAAGAGCGAGTTGACAGTCAGGGAAATGGGTAGATTGGCAGTCGCCAAACACACCAACTCCCAGTCCCTGCTGTCGCCGTGCATCCTATTGATCTTGCCGCTTTCTGGCCAGGCCACGAAGTCGTTGCCTCTCGCTCCGTTGCTGAAAATACCCTGCTGATTGAACTCGAGCCCCAAGCCTCCCGAGTTCCCCTGTGTGGGCGTTGTCAGCAGCCATGTCCGTTGATCCATGAGTGTCGCCTGCGCCAAGTGCGTGACCGTGACCTGCTGGATCAGCGTGTCCTCCTGCAACTGCCTGTGCGCCGCGTCGACTGGCTGACCTGTGGACGCGTGACTGAGCGGATCGACTGGTTGGCAGCGGCCTCACGCCTGACGCGACGCATGCAGACCTGGCTCGAAGGCCTGCTGCAGATCTTGCCGATCAGTCATGTCAGCCGCCTCACCGGGCTGCACTGGCACACCCTCAAAGCCATCGACAAGCGTCGCCTGGAAGCCGCGGTGGGTGCCTTCGAGCCCGGTGACGTGCGGCGCTTGGTGATGGACGAGTTCGCCCTGCACAAAGGCCACCGTTACGCCACGGTGATCATGGATGCCGAACGAACTCGCGTGCTGTGGGTCGGGCACGGCAACAGCCGCGAGGCCATTCGGCCGTTCTTCGAACGGCTCGGCGAGCGCTGCCAGCAGATTGAGGCGGTGGCGATGGACATGAACACCGCCTTCGACCTGGAGGTGAAGCGGCATTGCCCGCAGGCCGAGGTGGTGTACGACCTGTTCCATGTGGTGGCGCGCTACGGCCGCGAGGTGATCGACCGTATCCGCGTGGATCAGGCCAACCTGCTGCGCGAAGATAAACCAGCGCGGCAAGTGGTCAAGCGCAGTCGCTGGTTGCTGCTGCGCAACCGAGCCAACCTCAAGGCCGAGCAGGCGGTGCAGCTGCAGGAGCTGCTGGAAGCCAATCAGTCACTGGCCACCGTCTATCTGCTCAAGGATGCGCTCAAGGACATCTGGTACGCGCCCAGCGTGTGGGAGGGCTGGCGACGTTGGCGGGACTGGCAGCGGCACGCCCGGGACAGTGGCTTGGCGCCGCTGCAGCGCTTCGCCAAAAATCTCAGGCGCTACATCTGCGGCATCCTCGCCAGTGCCCGCTTCCCGATGCACACCAGCCTGCTGGAAGGTGTGAACAACCGCATCAAGGTCATCAAGCGCATGGCCTACGGTTTCAGGGACTCGGACTACTTCTTCCTGAAAATCAAGGCCGCCTTCCCCGGAAAAGCGCGATGAGCCTTACTTTTCGGGGAGCGGCCTGTTGCCTGAGCGGTTGGTCAGCCCCTCAGAGGTGGCATGATCCACCTTGGTTGGGAATTCGACCTTGGTGTACGCATTATTTACACCGGACATCACAGGTAGTCGGCGAAGTAGCTGTCCAGTTCCCCCGCGTACTGGTCGAGCATGTACTGGGTGTCGGCGGCCAGCAGGTCGAGGAGGATCAGGCCGTTGAGGCTGGAGTCTTCCTCGGCCGCGGCGCGCAGCCGCTGCGCGAGGCCCAGGTTGACCTTGCGCAGGTTGCCGTAGATCTCGCGCAGGCCGTCCAGCTTCCAGTCCGGTTCGAGGCCGTGCTGAGCGCGCAGGTACTGCCCCAGCAGGTAGCTGCCGAATACCCGGTAGAGCGTCTCCTCCGAGCCGCAGAACGGCCAGTGGAACCAGGCCATGGCCTTCAGCGGGCGGGTGTGGGGGCAGCCGCTGCAGGCGCTTATCGCGCCCAGCATCGAGCCGGCCGCGCGTTGCAGGGTTGTGTGCTGGCGAATTTCCCGGTCGCGCCAGAACACCTGCACATCCACCTCCTCGTAAGAGACATGCCGCGAAATCAGGCGAACCGGCCTGTGCAGGGCGGCGGCCAGGGGGCACTCCTGCACTTGCTGCGGGTCGAGCGGGCAGTGGGAGCACTGGTGGAAGTCGAGGCGGGTCCACTCCTCCGGAGGCAGCGCCTCCAGTTCGCCCTCGAGGGCGATGCTGTGCTCGGCCTGCTGGCCGTCGGCGAAGGTGAAGCGGTAGCGGATGCTGGCTGGCTTCGAGGCAGATGTCATGGTCTATCCTGAGAGCGCATGGGTGTTTGTGATGGGCGCCGTGATACCGCTCATCCTTGGTGTTCGGCGTCTCGATTCAGTCGTCTTTCCTGCACAGGAGCGTGAGATGGAAAGCACTCCCCCCCAATTACTCACCGCACTGCTCCAGCAGATGGAGCTGGGCGTTCTGGTGCTGGATGCGGACCTGCGCATCGAATACTGGAACGCCTATGTCGAACAGCGTAGCGGACAAAGCCTGGATCGGCTGCGCGGCGCCTCCTTGCTCAAGGCATTTCCCGCCGCGGCGAGTCCCTATTTCACCCAGTTGCTCGAGTGCGTGCGCCAGGGTGAGGGCACCAGCCTGTGGCACTCTGGGCTGGCGCTGCTGCCCCTGCAGCCGGGCGAGGATGCGGCGTTGCAGAGCATCATGCTGGCGCCATTCGAGGTGCCGAACGGCGAGCGCTTCTGTGCTCTGGTCCTGTTCGATGGTGGGCTCATCGCGCTGGCTAATCACCGACTGGAGGAGGAAATGGCCGCGCTGAGCGCCCGCCAGGCCGAGCAGGACCAGGTGCTGCGGCAACTGGATGCGGCCAGCAGCCAGCTGCTGCAGTCGGAGAAGATGGCCGCCATCGGCCAGTTGGCCGCGGGCGTCGCCCACGAGATCAACAACCCGGTGGGCTATGTGTTCTCCAACCTCAAGACGCTGGGCGGCTATGTGCACGACCTGTTGCGCATCATCGATGCGGTCGACAGCGTCGAGACCCTGGAGGAGCTGCGCCAACTCAAGCGCAGCCTGGAGTACGACTACATCCGCAGCGACGCCGCCGTGCTGATCAACGAGTCGGAGGAGGGCATCGACCGGGTCAAGCGCATCATCGGCGCGCTCAAGGACTTCTCCCGCACCGACGAGGAGGAGTTCCGCCTGGCGGACCTGCATCACGGCCTCGATACCACGCTGAATGTGGTGAACAACGAACTGAAGTACAAGGCCGAGGTGGTCCGCGAGTACGGTGAGCTGCCGGAGGTCGAGTGCATTCCCTCGCAGATCAATCAGGTGCTGATGAACCTGCTGGTCAACGCGGCCCAGGCGCTCGAGGAGTTCGGGCGCATCGTCGTGCGCACCGGCTGCGAGGGCGGTTGGGTCTGGGTCGAGGTCGAGGACAGCGGGCACGGCATTCCCCCCGAGCTGCTCAAGCGCATCTTCGAGCCCTTCTTCACCACCAAGCCGGTCGGCAAGGGCACGGGCCTGGGCCTCGCGCTGTCCTACAACATCGTGCAGAAGCACCATGGGCGGCTCGAGGTGGAGAGTACGGTGGGGCGTGGTAGCCGCTTCCGCCTGTGGCTGCCGCTGCAGCAGCCGGCAACGGAGCAGGGTGAGGCATGAACGATATCGCCACGCCGCCGCAGGCCACGCTGCTCCTGGTCGACGACGAGGAGAACGTGCTCAACAGCCTACGCCGTCTGCTGCGCGGCTCCCCCTATCAGGTCCTCACCGCCAGTGGCGGTGAGGCGGCCCTGGAGCTGCTCGAGCGGCAGCATGTCGACCTGATCGTGTCCGACGCGCGCATGCCCGGCATGAATGGCGCCGTGCTGCTGGCCCAGGTGCAGAAGCGCTGGCCGGAGTGCATGCGCATCATGCTCACCGGCTACGCGGACCTCGGCACTACCATTGCGGCGATCAACGAGGGGCAGATCTACCGCTATATCAGCAAGCCCTGGGACGACGAGGAGCTGCGCCTGAGCATCCGCCAGGCCCTGGCCTTCCAGTTCTCCGAGCGCGAGCGCAAACGCCTGGAGCAGCTCACCCGCGAGCAGAACGAGCGCCTGCTGGAGTTCAACGCGACCCTCGAACAGCGGGTGCGCGACCGTACCGCCGAGTTGCAGCAGACGGCCGACATGCTCGACCTGGCCTACGCTGAGCTGCGGCACGGCTACGTCACCGCCACCGAGGTGTTCGCCAACCTGGTCAATAGGCGGGTGAGCAAGGAGCGCCAGACCAACACCCAGGTCATCGCCCTGGTACGCGCCTACGCCGAGCTGCATCAGCTGGGCGGCGCCGAGGCCGACGACATGGCCATGGCCGCGGCGCTGTACAACATCGGCAAGCTGACCTGGGACGACCAGCTGCTTGGCCGCCCGGCCGACCTGCTGTACCGCGACGAGCGCGCCCGCTACCAGCAGTACCCGGCCCTGGGCGAGAGCCTGTTGATGGCGCTGGAGCCGATCAAGGACGCCGGCCGCCTGATCCTTCACCACCAGGAGCGCTGGAACGGCACCGGCTTCCCCGACAAGCTCAAGGGCGAGGCGATTCCCTTCGGCTCGCGCCTGCTCAAGCTGGCGGTCGACTTCATCGAGTTGCAGCGCGGGATGATCCTCGACCGTCGCCTGGGGCGCGTGGAGGCCATGCAGCTGATCGAGAAGTACGCCGGCCGCATCTACGATCCGCAGCTGTGCAAGGATTTCCTGCAGATGTGCCGCGAGCATGCGCCGGACCTGGCCCTGGACGATCCGGACGTGATTCCGCTGGATATCCGCCGCCTGGAGCCCGGCATGATCCTCGCGCGCAACCTGCATGCGGACAACGGCATGCTGCTGCTCAACGAGGGCAAGCAGCTGACCCGCCCGCTGATCGACAAGCTGGCGGCCTTCGAGGCCACCGAAGAGGCCCACTACACGCTGTTCGTGCGCAAACCGGAGCAGCCCGACGAGGTGGAGGTAGGGACGCGATGATCAAGATCCAACTGGTGGACGACGAGCCGCACATCCTCAGCGCCTTGCAGCGCCTGTTGCACCAGCATCGCTGGGAGGTGCACGCCTTCACCGACCCCCATGCGGCGCTGGAGGCGCTGACCGAGCACGAATATGCCGTGATCGTCTCCGATTTCCGGATGCCCAGCTTGGATGGCATCACCTACCTGCAATTCGCCAAGCAGCGCCAGCCGCACGCCATGCGCATGGTGCTCAGCGGCCACGGCGATCGCCAGTCGATGATGCAGGCGATCAACCGCGCCGAGATCTATCGCTTCCTGTCCAAGCCCTGGGAAGACTACGAGATCGAGACGGCGCTGCTGTCCGCCATCGATCTGTACATGCTGCGCCAGGAGAATCAGCGCCTGCTCGACCAGGTCAGGAATCAGCAGAGCACCCTCGATCTGCAGGAGCAGGAGCTGCGCCGGCTCGAGGCGGAACACCCGGGCATCACCCGGGTACGCCGCGACGAAGACGGCTCCGTGCTGCTCGACGAGGAACCGAACTGAGTTTCCCTCCGTGACTGGACGGCGCGCGGTGCTGAGCTAGCGTAAAGGTGAAGAGCTAGCGGCAACTGGATGCCTCTATGGACAGATTCTCAGTGCTGCCCTTTCGGCTAGCTGGGCAGCAGTTGGCGGTACCCTTGGAAAACGTCATCCGGGTGATCCCCGCGTTGAAGTGCACCCCTTTGCCAGGGGCGCCGCAAACCGTACTGGGCTTGGTAAACCTGCGCGGCCAGATGGTGCCGGTCATCGACTTGGCGCGTTGCTTCTCCTGGCCCTCGTCGCCACTTGCCCTGTGGCAGCCCTTCCTCTGGCTGCGCAGCCACCAGCGCGACCTGCTGGCTCCGGTCGATGCGGTGGAGACGGCCTGCGAATGCATCGCCGAGCACCTGTTCGAGGCCGACCGCCCGCAGGTGCCGTCCCAGCGCATACGCGGAGTGCTGCGCACCGACGAAGGCATGCTGTTGATTCAGGATGTCGAGCAGCTGCTTTCCGACGCGGAGGAGCAGCAGCTACAGCTCGCCCTGGAGACGGTGGAGAGCGGCGATGACGACGCTTGAGCCGATCTGCTCGCCGCGCGTGCTGGAGGTCCTGGCCGCCAAGGTGCTCCAGCACCTCGGCCTGGACTTCACCGGCAAGCGCACCACCGACCTGTCGCGGCGCCTGCAGCTGCTGGCCCTGGAGCAGGAGCGCGACCCCGCCGCCTGGATGGAGAGCCTGGCCTTCGGCGACTGGGACGAGACGCTGATGCGGGACCTGATTCCCGCCTTCACGGTCGGCGAGACCTATTTTCGCCGCGACGCCGAGGCCCTCGACTGGCTCGCCAGGCAGCATCTCGGGCCGCTGCTGCAGCGCCGCCGGCAGGCTGGCCATCGCCATCTGCGGTTGTGGAGCGCGGCATGCTGCACGGGTGAGGAGCCCTACAGCCTGCTGTTCCTGCTCGACGAATTGCTCAAGGAGGAGCGCGACGGCTGGAAGCTGGAGTTGATGGCGAGCGATATCAACGACGCCTTCCTCGCCCGCGCGGAGCAGGGCTGCTACGGCCCCAGTGCGTTTCGCGGCAGCGAGGAAGGTTTTCGCCGCCGCTATTTCCAGGCCGAGGGGCGGCTCTGGCGGGTACGCCCCGCCTGGCGCGGGCGCATTCGCTTCCTGCGCCACAACCTGGCCGCCGAGGCCTTGCCGGACCCGGCCAAGGGGCTGGCCGCGCTCGACGTCATCCTGTGCCGCAACGTGCTGATGTACTTCTCGGCCGAACGCGCGGCCGCCACCCTGCGCCGCCTGTTGAGCTGCCTGGCGGAGGATGGCGTCCTGCTGCTCAGCGCGGTCGAGGCCGGCCTCGCCACGCAGGCGGGGTTTAAGGGTTTCTGGGCCGGTAGCAACTACGCGCTGAGCGCGTCCGGGCAGGTCGCGGGGCCGGCGCCATTGCCACCGGCGCCCTGGGGCGAGGTGGCGCGTCCGCGCCCGCAGCCGGTGCGGCGAGCCGCATTGCCCGTCCGCCCCCAGGTGCCGCCACCGGCGCCGGTGCAGCAGGCGCCCGTGGTACCGCCGAGCGGCGATCCGCTCGCCGATATCGAACGCCTGTTGGCCTGTGCCGAGCAGGCGCAGGCGCGTGAGTCGCTGCTCGCCTACCTGGCCTTGCCCGGGCTCGGCATGGCGCAGCGCCTGGATGCCTGCCTGTTGATGGCGCGCAGTTGGGCCGACCAGCAGCGTACGGCGCAGGCCCGGGAGTGGCTGCAGCGTGCGCTGGATATCGACCCGACCGCGCTTGCCGCGCAGTGGCTGCAAGCGCTGCTGGCCAGGCAGGAGGGGGACTCGCAAGCGGCCCTGCAGGCCCTGCGCAAGGTGCTCTATCTCGACCCGGAATGCGCCATGGCGCATTTCCATAGCGGCCTGCTGCTGCGCGCCGGCGGGCGCCGTGAGGACGGCGACAGGGCCCTGCGGCAGTGCCGCCAACTGACGCTGAGGAACCCGGCGGATGCCCTGGTGCCGCTGGGCGACGGCCTCGGCTACGAGCAACTGCGCCAGCTATGCGATCAGCTACTGGAGGGAGCCACATGTCCGAGCCACTGATCGACGACAGCGCCTGGGTGAAGCTGCGCGAGCGCCTCGCCGGCCTGGAGCGGAGCCTGGAGCGCAATGCCCTGGAGGACGACCATGAGGAGCTTCTGCTGCAGCGCACCCGGCAGTGGGCGCGCAGCGAGGCGCGGGGCGACGCGGGCGAGCTGCTGGAGGTGCTGCGCTTCACCCTCGGCGAGGAGCTCTACGCGGTGGAGAGCCGCCACGTCTCGACGGTGATGCCTCTACCGCAGTTCACCCCCCTGCCGGGTACGCCATCCTTCGTGCTGGGCATCGTCAGCGTGCGTGGCCATATCGTCTCGGTGCTGGATCTGCGGGTGCTGTTCGAACTGCCCATCGAGGGCCTCTCCGATCGCAACTATCTGGTGGTGCTGCGCAGCGAGGACATGGAGTTTGGCCTGCTGGCCGACCAGATTCGTGGCATCGGCCAGCTTGCCCAGAGCAATTTGCAGCCGGAGCTGGCCAACCTGAAGGGCATCCGTGCCGACTATCTGCTCGGCGTCACGCTCGACCAGACCACTGTGCTGGACGGCGCGCGCCTGCTCGGCGACCGCAACCTGCGCATTCGCGCCGATGACTGAACAACCGGCAAGGAGGGAGTCATGCTGGCAAATCTGTTGAACCTGCGGATCGGTAGCAAGCTGATGCTGGTGTTCGCGGCGCTGATCCTGGGCTTCGCTGCGCTGCTGTACATCACCCTGGAGCGTTTCGTCGCGCTGCAGCAGCAGGAGGAACAGCAGTTCACCCGGCGCTACGAGCGGGTGAGCGACGTCAAGGATCTGCTGATCAATATCAACCGGCAGCGCATCGGGATTCAGACGGCGCTGAATGGCAAGCTGGACGGCCTGGAGGACAGCATCGACGCCTCCATGCGCAAGAATGACCTGCTACTGGAGCAGTTGGAGGCTCAAGCCCAGGATGAGCAGACGAAGGAGCTGATCGGAGAGATCAAGGGCGTGCGTGCCGCTTACGTCGCCGGCCGTGATAGCGAGCTGCTGCCGCTGCTGCGAGCCGGGCGGATGGATGAGGCTCGCGCCCTGATCGATGGGCCACAGCGCTCGCGGGTCGAGCGTTTGCATGGCTTGGCCGAACAACTGGTCGAGCGAACCAACCAAAGCATCGCCGAGAGCGCGGCACAGTCGCGCCTGGTGCTGGAGAGCCTGCGGCAGGAGATCATGCAGGCCGGTACCGTTCTGGTGTTGGTTGGTGCGCTACTGGCCTGGCTGCTCAGCCGGCATATCGCCCAGCCGCTGGCACGCATGACCGGTCTGGCCGAGCAGATCGGCCGTGGCGAGATTCCCCGCGATCTGGCCGACAATCCCCGCCAGGACGAGGTCGGCCGCCTGAATCAGGCTTTCGTCAACATGAGCCAGTACCTGCGCGAACTGGTCAAGGACCTTAACGAGAGCATCTCTGTGCTGGCCAGCGCCAGCGAGGAGATTCTCGCGGTGACCACCCAGGTGGCCTCCAGCACCCAGGAAACGGCCACGGCGATCAGCGAGATCGCCACCACGGTGGAGGAGGTCAAGCAGGCGGCGGTGCTGTCGGGCAGCCAGTCGCAGGCGGTCAGCGAGAGCACCGAGCGCACGCGCCAGGTGGCGCAGAGCGGGCTGCAGGCGGTGGAGCAGAACCTGCAGGGCATGGGGCAGATTCGCGAGCAGATGCAGGCGGTAGCCGAGAGCATCATGCGCCTGGGCGAGCAGAGCCAGACCATCGGCGAGATCGTGGCCTCGGTCAACGACCTGGCCGAGCAGTCCAACCTGCTGGGGGTCAATGCCTCGATCGAGGCGGTCAAGGCCGGCGAGGCGGGCAAGGGCTTCTCGGTGGTGGCGCAGGAGGTGAAGACCCTGGCCGAGCAGTCCAAGCAGGCCACGGCCCAGGTGCGCGGCATCCTGGGCGACATCCAGAAGGCCATGACCCGCGCGGTGATGCTGGCTGAGGAGGGCAGCAAGTCGGTGGAGGGCGGTTACCAGCGGGCGCAGAGCAGCGGCGAGGCGATCCGCACCCTGGGCAACAGTGTCGAGGAGTCCAGCGAGGTGGCGATGCAGATCGCCGCCAGCAGCCAGCAACAGATGATCGGCATGGAGCAGATCGGCGGCGCCATGGAGAACATCCGCCAGGCCAGCCAGGACAACGTGGCCGGCGCCCGTCAGGTCGATTTGGCGGCGCGCAACCTGCACGAGCTCGGGGTGAAGCTCAAGGGCCTCGCGGCCCGTTTCAAACTCTGAGTTGATACGGAGCGAGGGGAGGAAGCCCATGGGGTTCGATCTGAGCAACTTACGCACCGGCAGCAAGCTGATCCTGACTTTCGGCATGATCATCGTCGGCTTCGCCGGCCTGCTGCTCATGGCCCAGTTCAGCCTGCAGGAGATACAGGCCAAACAGCAGGATCTCTTCGATGGAGCGGTCGCGCGCGAGCTGGACCTGCGCGAACTGCGCAACGGCCTGGACGCCGTCCGCGCTGATCTATTGGCTCTGACCCTGAGCGCCGACCCACAGCAGCGCGCCGATCTGGAGGCGGGCATTCAGCAGCGTGTCACTCAGGACGAGGAACTCTTTCGCCGGCTCATGGCCCAGGCACAGGGCGAGAGTGAGGCGGCAAGCCTGCTGCGCGAGCTGCATGGCCTGTGGCAGGCCTTCAACCAGACCCGCGAGCGCAACATCTTCCCCCTGCTGCGTGCAGGGCAGGTCGATCAGGCCCGCCTCCTGATTCTCGGCATCCAGGCCGAGCGGGTGGTGAAGATCCGCGAGCTGGGGCAGAGGCTCACGGCCCAGATGCAGACGCAAACCAGCGAGCAGTTACGCGACAGCGAGGCCCTGCTGACTCGCCAGAGCGGTCTGTTTCTTGGCGTCGGCGGGCTGCTGGTCGGCCTCACGGTCTTGTTCGCCTGGGCCCTGACCCGCGACCTTGCGCGCCCCCTGGGCCAACTCACCGCCTGGGCCGAGCGGATCAGCCGCGGCGAGATTCCTCGGGAGCTGGGCTTCAGCCGGCGGCTGGACGAGGTGGGCCTGCTGGGCCAGGCCTTCACCCGCATGGGCGAGTATCTCCTGGCGCTAGCGGAAAAGGCCGAGGCGCTGGCCCGCGGCGAGCTGCCCGAGAACGCGCCGTTGTCCGAGCACGACGTGTTGGGCCAGGCCTTCGCCCGTACCGGCCAGTATTTCCAGACCCTGGCCGGCAAGGCCGAGCGCCTGGCGCGCGGTGAGCTGCAGGGTGAGTTGCAGCCCGCTTCCGAGCGCGATGTCCTGGGGCGGGCCTTCGCGGCCATGATCGGAAACCTGCGCAACCTGGTTCAGGAACTGCACGAGAGCATCTCGATGCTGGCCAGCGCCAGCGAGGAGATTCTCGCGGTGACCACCCAGGTGGCCTCCAGCACCCAGGAAACGGCCACGGCGATCAGCGAGATCGCCACCACGGTGGAGGAGGTCAAGCAGGCGGCGGTGCTGTCGGGCAGCCAGTCGCAGGCGGTCAGCGAGAGCACCGAGCGCACGCGCCAGGTGGCGCAGAGCGGGCTGCAGGCGGTGGAGCAGAACCTGCAGGGCATGGGGCAGATTCGCGAGCAGATGCAGGCGGTGGCCGAGAGCATCATGCGCCTGGGCGAGCAGAGCCAGACCATCGGCGAGATTGTGGCTTCGGTCAACGACTTGGCCGAGCAGTCCAACCTGCTGGGGGTCAATGCCTCGATCGAGGCGGTCAAGGCCGGCGAGGCGGGCAAGGGCTTCTCGGTGGTGGCGCAGGAGGTGAAGACCCTGGCCGAGCAGTCCAAGCAGGCCACGGCCCAGGTGCGCGGCATCCTGGGCGACATCCAGAAGGCCATGACCCGCGCGGTGATGCTGGCCGAGGAAGGCAGCAAGTCGGTGGAGGGCGGTTACCAGCGGGCGCAGAGCAGCGGCGAGGCGATTCGTACCCTGGGCAACAGCGTCGAGGAGTCCAGCGAGGTGGCGATGCAGATCGCCGCCAGCAGCCAGCAGCAGATGGTCGGCATGGAGCAGATCGGCGGCGCCATGGAGAGCATCCGCCAGGCCAGCCAGGACAACGTGGCCGGCGCCCGTCAGGTCGATTTGGCGGCGCGCAACCTGCACGAGCTCGGGGTGAAACTCAAGGGCCTTGCGGCCCAGTTCAAGCTGTGAAACGGCATGTTTGCCGAAGGCATCAGCACTGCGCGGATAAGGAGAAGCAAGATGCTGGACAAGCTGGTGAATCTACAGATAGGTAGCAAGCTGATGCTGGCGTTCTGCTTGCTGATTCTGGGCTTCGGTGGTGTGCAGTTCGTGACCCTGGAACGTTTCTCCAACCAGCAGAAGGCCGATGCGCTGCTGTTCCAGCGGACCTACGCGCGCGTATCCGATATCAAGGAGGTGCTGACCAACATCTTGCGCCAGCGTGCCGATCTGCTGCTGGTGATCAGCCAGACCGAGTCGGACCAGCGCCAGGCCTACCTGGATGCCGTCGAGAAGAACTCGCGACGCAACGACCTGCTGCTGCAGCAGCTGCATGCCAGCCTCGGCGATGACGCCGAAATGAGCGCCATCCTGAGTGAGTTGCAGCAGGTGCGGGCAGACTTCGTGCAGACGCGCGATACCCGCATCGCCCCATTGATCCAGGAAGGTCGGATAGACGAGGCGCGCAGCCTGGCCGTGGGCGTTCAGGCCCAGCGGATGGAGCGTATGAATACCCTCGGCGAGCAGCTGGTGGAGCTTAGCGGGCAGCGTGTCGCCGAGTCGGTCGTCCGCTCACAGCAGAACTTGGCTGCCCAGCGTGAGTTCGCCCTGCTGCTGGGGTTGGTCCTGGTCGGGCTGAGCGTGCTGCTGGCCTGGTTGTTCAGCCGGCATATCGCTCACCCGCTGGCGCGCCTGACCGATTGGGCGGAGCAGATCAGCGCTGGAGAAATTCCCCGCGACATCCGCGATGAGACACGGCGCGATGAGGTCGGGCGCCTATCCCTGGCCTTTACACGCATGGGCCACTACCTGCTGGGCCTGGCCGCCAAGGCCGAAAGCCTGGCACAGGGCCAGTTGCACGAGGACATCCAGCCCGTCACCGAGCGCGACGTCCTGGGTCGTGCCTTCACCGCCATGGTGCGCAATCTGCGCAACCTGGTCGGCGAATTGCACGAGGGTATTTCGGTGCTGGCCAGCGCCAGCGAGGAGATTCTCGCGGTGACCACCCAGGTGGCCTCCAGCACCCAGGAGACGGCCACGGCGATCAGCGAGATCGCCACCACGGTGGAGGAGGTCAAGCAGGCGGCGGTGCTGTCGGGCAACCAGTCGCAGGCGGTCAGCGAGAGCACCGAGCGCACCCGTCAGGTGGCGCAGAGCGGGCTGCAGGCGGTGGAGCAGAACCTGCAGGGCATGGGGCAGATTCGCGAGCAGATGCAGGCGGTGGCCGAGAGCATCATGCGCCTGGGCGAGCAGAGCCAGATGATTGGCGAGATCGTGGCCTCGGTCAACGACCTGGCCGAGCAGTCCAACCTGCTGGGGGTCAATGCCTCGATCGAGGCGGTCAAGGCCGGCGAGGCGGGCAAGGGCTTCTCGGTGGTGGCGCAGGAGGTGAAGACCCTGGCCGAGCAGTCCAAGCAGGCCACGGCCCAAGTGCGCGGCATCCTGGGCGACATCCAGAAGGCGATGACCCGCGCGGTGATGCTGGCCGAGGAAGGCAGCAAGGCGGTGGAGGGCGGTTACCAGCGGGCGCAGAGCAGCGGCGAGGCGATCCGCACCCTGGGTGGCAGTGTCGAGGAGTCCAGCGAGGTGGCGATGCAGATCGCCGCCAGCAGCCAGCAGCAGATGATCGGCATGGAGCAGATCGGCGGCGCCATGGAAAGCATCCGCCAGGCCAGCCAGGACAACGTGGCCGGTGCCCGCCAGGTCGACCTGGCGGCGCGCAACCTGCACGAGCTCGGCGTGAAGCTCAAGGGCCTCGCGGCCCAGTTCAAGCTGTGAGGATGCCATGAGCCTGGATCGCGAAGAACTCAGGAGAAGGCTGCTGGAGAGCTTCCGCAGCGAGGTGGCCGAGCGTCTGGCGACGCTGGGCGACACGCTGGCGAACTGGCGCGAGCGCAGCGCCGGCCAGGCCGACATCGAGTCCCTGTTTCGCGAGGTGCACAGCATCAAGGGCGCGGCGCGGGCCGCCGGAGTCGGCGAGATCGAGCAACTCTGCCATGCCTGGGAGGGCCTGCTCAGTGCCGTGCGCCACGGCGAGCTGGAGTTGACCGCGGAGCGTGTGGACCTGTGCCGTGTGGCACTGAAGGCGGTGCAGCGGCTGCATGCCGGGCAGACCCTGGACGGCGGCGAACTGGCCCAGGTGATCGACAGCCTCGGCAACAGCAGCGCGGATCGCGAGGTACGACTGCCCGTGCTGGAGACGGCACTGCCCGAGGCGCAAGCCGACCAAGCCCCGGCCGCCACAGCTGCAGGCACGGTGCGCGTGGCCACCCAGCGCCTGGACGGCCTGCTGTTCCATTGCGAGGTGTTGCTGCAACACAAGCTGGAGGCGGCCGCCCATGCCCGCGGCCTGCAGGAACATGCGCTGGCCTTCGAGGCGCAGCGCAGCAGGCGCAGGATCGGCAACGGCGCCATCAAGCGCCTGCGTGACGGTATCGAGGACTTTCCCGTCGCCGTCCGCGACGACCTCAAGGGGCTGCTCGATCATCTGGACTGGAGCCAGGACCAACTCGACCGCCTGCACTTCGGCGCGGCGCGCCTGGCGCGGGCCGGCAACCATCTGGCGCAGGGCCTGGCGCTGCTGTCCGAGGCGCTGAGCACGGAGATGCAGGGCGTGCTGCTGCTGTCCGGCCGCAGTCTGCTGGAAGGCATGCCGGCCATGGTCCAGGACCTCGCCGCCCAGGCGGGCAAGCGCGTGGAACTGCAGGTGCGCGGCGAGAGTCTGCAGATCGACAAGCGCATCCTCGAGGAGCTGCGGGTGGTGCTCACCCATTTGCTGCGCAACGCGGTGGACCATGGCCTGGAAACGCCGCAGCAGCGCGGCGCCGAGGGCAAGGGGGCCGTCGGCAAGCTGAGTGTCGAACTGCTGCAGGAGTCGGCCGATGCCTTCGAGCTGCGCGTCGCCGACGACGGGCGTGGCCTGGATACCCAGGCTCTGCGCGCCAAGGCGGTGGCCGAGGGGCGGCTGAGCGAGGAGCAGGCCGAGGGCCTGGACGAGCGCGAGGCGCGGGCCCTGATCTTCGCCTCCGGTCTCTCCACCAGCGCGATGATCACCGACATCTCCGGGCGCGGCCTCGGCATGGCCATCGTCCAGGACAGCGTGGAGCGCCTGGGCGGGCGCATCGATCTGGAGTCGAGCCCGGGGCAGGGGACCTGTTTCCATCTGCACCTGCCGCTCAGCCTGTCGACCTTCCGCGCGGTGATAGTGCGCAACGCCGAACGGGTCTTCGCCGTGCCGGCGCTCGCCGTGGAGCGCTGCCTGCGCCTGCCGGCGAGCGTCGTGCGCACCCTGGAGAACCGCCCGTCTGTGGTCTACGAAGGCGAAGTGCTGCCGCTCTGGCCGCTGGGCGACGTGCTCGGCCTAGTGCAGCCGCCGCCCGCCGGCGGCGAGCTGACCCTGTTGCTGCTCAGGGTGCGCGGCGAGCGCTTCCTGCTGCTGGTGGAGGAGTTGCTGGGCGATCAGGAGATAGTCGTCAAGGGCCTGGGGCGCCAGCTGTTGAGGGTGCGCAACCTGATGGGCGCCACGCTGCTGGGTGATGGCCAGCTGGTGCCCATCCTGCACCCCGTCGACCTCTATCACAGCGCCCAGGCGGCGCAGGGCACCAGCCTCGGCCAGCAGGCGCAGGCGCGCAAGACGGAGGCGGCGCAGCGCCTGCTGGTGGCCGAGGACTCCTTCACTTCGCGCGGCCTGCTCAAGGCGATACTCGAGGCGGCCGGCTACCGGGTCACCACCGCCAACGACGGCCTGGAGGCCTGGAATGCGTTGAAGCAGGCGCAGTTCGACCTGCTGGTATCGGACGTGGAGATGCCGCGTCTGGATGGTTTCACCCTCACCAGCCGCATCCGTGCCGACCGCGAACTGGCGGATCTGCCGGTGGTGCTGGTCACCGCGTTGCATTCCGCCGAGGACCGCGCTCGCGGGCTCGAGGCGGGGGCCAACGCCTATCTGGTCAAGAGTGGCTTCGAGCAGGACAGCCTGCTCGAGGTCATTCGCCGGCTCATCTGAGGAGTAGCGAGATGCGCGTACTGATAGTGGATGACTCGTCGGTAAGCCGCATGCTGGTGCGTGCCGTGCTCGAAGGCGAAGGCTACGAGGTGCGCGAGGCCCAGGATGGAGACGAGGCCTTGCGGCTGCTGGCGGCCTACACCCCGGACATCATCACCATGGACGTGCATATGCCGGGCATGGACGGCTACGAGACCACCGCGCGCATCCTCGAACTGTATGCCCTGCCGGTGGTGATTGTCACCGCCAGCGTCGACCACTTCGCCTCGAGCACGGCGATGCGGGCGCTGGAGGCCGGCGCGTTGGCCGTGCTGGAGAAACCGACGTCGCCGACTTCGCTGGACTTCGCCGATTGCGTCGATGAACTGTTGCGCACCCTGCGCAGCATGTCGCAGGTGAAAATCGTCCGCCGCAAGCGCAGAACCCCCGAGGATGTCGGCGAGGCTTCTCCGCTGGTGACCTTCGGCGCGGAGTGCGACCCCCAGCTGGTGGCCATCGCCGCCTCGGCCGGAGGGCCGCTGGCGCTCAAGGCCTTCCTGCAGCGGCTGGAGCCGCAGCCCTGGCCCCTGGTGCTGGTGCAGCACATAGCCCCCGGCTTCCTGCCCAGCTTCCGGGATTGGCTGGCGACCCTGACCGGCATGCAGGTACAGGTGGCCGAGCAGGGCCGGCGCCTGGTGGCGAACAATCTGTATCTGGCGCCCGATGCTCACCATCTGGGCTTTTCCGCCGACCGCCGCGTGGTGCTGGACAGCAGCCCGCCCGAGGAGCATGTGCGACCGGCCGCCAATCACCTGTTTCGCTCGGTGGCCAAGTGCTTCGGCAAGCGGGCGATCGGCATTCAGATGTCCGGCATGGGCCGCGACGGTGCCCAGGGGCTGGCCGAGCTGCATCGCTGCGGCGCCCTGACCCTGGTGCAGGAGCCCTCCAGCGCCGTGATCGATTCCATGCCCAGGGCCGCCATCGCCCTGCAGGCCGCGCGCCAGGTACTGCCACCGGAAGGCATAGCGCAGGTGCTCAACGCCATAGCCGCGCGCATGGTCGCGCCGAACGGAAGCGACAGGAGGGAATGACCATGTTCGCAAACGCAGACATCCTGGTGGTCGAGGACAGTCCGACCCAGGCCACGGAGTTGCAGTACATGCTCGAAACGGTCGGCTGCAAGGTGCGCGTGGCGCACAACGGCCGCGAGGCGCTGGAAATGGTGGCGAAGAGCAAACCGACCATCGTCATCAGCGACATCGTCATGCCGGAGATGGACGGCTACGAGCTGTGCCGCCAGCTCAAGGGCTCGGCCCAGACCGAGAGCATCCCGATCATCCTGGTCACCTCGCTGGCCGATGCCCGCGACGTGGTGCATGGCCTGGCCTCGGGCGCGGACAACTTCATCGTCAAGCCATTCGACGAGAAGTACCTGATGTCGCGCATCCGCTACTTCCTCATCAACCTCGAGCTGCGCACCCATGAGCGCGTGCAGATGGGCGTCGAGGTGGTGCTCGAGGGCGAGCGTCACTTCATCACCGCCGGGCGCCAGCAGATTCTCGACCTGCTGATTTCCACCTACGAGCAGGGCGTGCGCCTGAACCACGAGCTGCAGGCCAAGCACGAGGAGCTGACGCGCACCAACTCGCTGCTCAATTGCCTGTTCCATTTCACCAGCGGCCTGACCGACGCCAAGAGCGAGCGGCATGTCATAGATGCGGCGCTGAAGCGCATCCTCGAGTTCCCCGATGCCGTGGGCGCCTGGCTGCTGCTCGCCGACGCCAAGGACCCCAACGAAGGCGTCAGCGTGAGCGGCGCCTGTGCCCGCGTTTCGAGCTTCCCGCTCGACGCGCTCGGCGACTGCGCCAGCCGTTGTCCCTGTCGGCACGCCTGGTTCAGCGACAATCTCGACCAGCCCTGCAACATCGAGGGCTGCCCGGCGCTGGTCGGCATGTCGGAGGCGGCGGTGCATGCCAGCATCCCGTTGCAGATGGGCAGCGAGATAGTCGGCATGCTCAACGTGGTGCGGCGCGAGGCCAGCCCCTGGTCCAAGGAGGCGCTGGGCGCGTTGGCCTCCATTGGCCGGCAGCTGGCCATGGCGCTGGGCCGCGCGCGCCTGTTCGAGGGTATGGAGCTGCTGGTGGAGCAGCGCACCAAGGCGCTGAGCCAGAGCGAGGCGCTGCTGCGCAAGGTGCTGGACAGCCTGCCGGTGGGGGTGTTCGTCACCGACCAGCAGGGCCGGCTGATCATGAGCAACCCGGAGAGCAGCCTGATCTGGGGTGGCCCGCCGCCCAGCGGCGGGGAAGGCTACGCCCACTATCGCGGCTGGTGGGCCGACAGTGGGGAGCGCGTCACCGAGGATGACTGGTCGATGATGCGTGCCTTGCGCCAGGGCACGATCTCGCGCAACGAGGTCATCGACATCGAGACCTTCACCGGCGAGCGCAAGACCATCCTCAACTCGGCCGTGCCTTTTCATGACATCAACCGGGTGATCCAGGGCGCCATAGTGGTGATCCAGGACATCACCGAGCAGCGCCGCCGCGACCTGGAGAACCGCACCCGCACCCGCGCGGTGGAGGCCAGCGTCAACGCGGTGATCATCACCGACAACGAGCAGCCGGATCAGCCCATCGTCTACGTCAACCCCGCCTTCGAGCGCATCACCGGCTACTCGGCCGATGAGGTGCTGGGGCGCAACTGCCGCTTCCTGCAGGGCGAGGCGCGCGAGCAGGCGGAACTGAACAACATCCGCCGGGCACTGACGGCCCAGGAGGAGGGTGCGGCGCTGCTGCGCAACTATCGCAAGGATGGCTCGGAGTTCTGGAACGATCTGCGCGTGGCGCCGGTGGTCAACGACCGCGGCAAGGTCAGCCACTTCGTCGGCATCCTCCACGACGTGACCGAGAGCAAGCGCTACCAGGAGGAGCTGGAACACCAGGCCAACCACGACAGCCTCACCGGCCTGCCCAATCGTAACCTGCTCAACGACCGCATCGGTCAGGCCATCGTCTTCTCCAGCCGCAGTCGCGGCCAGTTCATCCTGGCCTTCATGGACATCGACCATTTCAAGGTGGTCAACGACAGCCTGGGGCACAGCGCGGGCGACCTGTTGTTGCGGGAGATCGCCGAGCGCCTGCGGGCGAGCGTGCGCGACATCGATACGGTGGCCCGCCTGGGCGGCGACGAGTTCATCGTGCTGCTGGCCGACACCGATCAGCCCAGCGAGCACATCGGCTGGCTGGAACAGCTCAAGGACAGCATCGCCAACCCGCTGATGCTGGAGGGCCAGGAGGTCCAGGTCAGCTGCAGCATAGGCTTCTGCTGCTTCCCCAGCGACGGACAGGACGTCGAGACCCTGTTGCGCAACGCCGACACCGCCATGTACCAGGCCAAGCACCAGGGGCGCAATCGCATCTGCGCCTTCATGCCGGCGATGAACGAGCAGGTGCAGATGCGCCTGGCGATGGAGCGCGAGACCCGCCATGCCCTGCAGAACCAGGAGTTCATCGTCTTCTACCAGCCTCAGCTGGACCTGCAGAGCGGCCGTATGTGCGGTTTCGAGGCGCTGATCCGCTGGAACCGCGGCGGCACCATAGTGCCGCCCGCCGAATTCATTCCCCTGGCCGAGGAGACCGGCTGGATAGTCGCCATCGACTTCTATGTGTTCGAGGTGGTGTGCAAGCAGCTGGCGATCTGGCGGGAGAGCTTCTCCCAGGACCTCTGCGTGGCGGTGAATTTCTCGGCGATCAGCTTCGCCGAGGCGGACTTCACCGAGCGAGTCCTCGCCGTGCTCAAGGCCCAGGGTATTCCACCGACCTGGGTCAAGATCGAGCTGACCGAGACCATCCTGGCCAGCGATGCCGATGTGGTGCAGCAGAAGATGCAGTCGCTGTGCGAACTGGGCGTGCGATTTTCGATCGACGACTTCGGCACCGGCTATTCCTCCCTCGGCTACCTGAAGCGCTTCCCCTTCAGCCAGCTGAAGATCGACCGCAGCTTCATCGCCGACGTGCTCACCGAACCGGACAGCGCCTCGCTGGCCCGCTCGATGATCTCCATCGGCCACAACCTGGGTATCAGGGTCATCGCCGAAGGGGTGGAACTGGCCGAGCAGATGAGCTTCCTGCGCGCCGCCGGCTGCGACGAGCTGCAGGGCTACTACTACTCGCCACCCCTGCCGCCGCAGGCCTGCAAGCAGTTCCTGCAGAGCGGTGGCTCGCTCAAGCTGCCGGAGAACTTGTTCGACGGAGTGGCGCGCCATCTGCTGATCATCGACGACGAGCCGGCCATCCTCAACTCCCTGCGCCGCGCCCTGCGCCTGGAGAACTACCAGATCCTCACTGCCAACTGCAGCGCCGACGCGCTCAACCTGATGGCCACGCACCCGGTCGACGTGGTGCTGAGCGACATGCGCCTGGCCGACATGAGTGGCGTGGATTTCCTGCGCAAGATCAAGATCATCTACCCGGACGCCATCCGCATGGTGCTCAGCGGCACCACCGAAGTCGGCAGCATTCTCAAGGCGGTCAACGAGGGGGTGATCTACCGCTTCATCACCAAGCCCTGGGAGCCCGAGGACCTGCGTAACCAGTTGCGCGAGGCCTTCCAGCAGCGCGAGCTGCACCGGGAGAACAAGCGCCTGCGCGAGCAGTTCGGCGTGGCGCACTGAGCCTTCCGAAGTCGATGGCTTCAGTGGGCGTGGGAATGGCCACGCCCCGGGGAGCCGCTTGCTGTCGCTGTGGCCGCCGCGCCGCCAGCGCGCGCGTAGGAGCGAGCTCTGCTCGCGAAACCCGCGGGTATTGCGAAGTGCCTCCCTGCCTGCGTCTCTCGCCTACTGTGGTGTGGGCGCGGCAGCGCGGCTTGCGCCGAAACGGCAACAGACCCTAAGGTGCCGGCGCGGCAATCGGGGGCAATGAGCATGCGTTGGGACATTTTCTGCAGCGTGGTGGACAACTACGGCGATATCGGCGTGACCTGGCGCCTGGCGCGTCAACTGGCGGCCGAGCACGGCCTGGCGGTGCGCCTGTGGGTGGACGATCTGCGGGCATTCCAGCGCATCCGCCCGCAGTGCGACGCGGCATCCGAGGCGCAGTGGCTGGAGGGCGTGGAGGTCCGTCACTGGTCTCAGCGCCTGCCCGAGGTGGAACCGGCCGATGTGGTGATCGAGGCCTTCGCCTGCACCCTGCCGGAGGCCTTCGTGGCGGCGATGGCGGCGCGCGCTTCCCGGCCGCTGTGGCTGAATCTGGAGTACCTCAGCGCCGAGGCCTGGGTCACCAGCTGCCATGGCCTGCCGTCGCCGCAGGCGAACGGTCTGCAGAAGTTCTTCTTCTTCCCCGGTTTCGTCGAGGGCAGTGGCGGGCTGCCGCGCGAGTCCGACCTGTTGGCGCGGCGCTCGCGTTTTCAGGCCGACCCCGAGGCGCGGCGAGCCTTTCTCGCCGGCCTGGGAGTCGAGCAGTGGACCGGCGCGCGGCTGGTCTCGCTGTTCGCCTATGAAAATGCGGCGCTGCCCGCCTGGCTCGACGCCCTGGCGCAGGCGCCCGAGCGGACCCAGCTGCTGGTGCCGCGCGGGCGCATCGAGGCCGACCTGCTGCCCTGGCTCGGCGTAGACGCGGCCGCGCAGAGGGACTGCTGGCGACGCGGCAATCTGCAGGTGCATCTGCTGCCGTTCGTCAGCCAGGACGACTACGACCGCCTGCTGTGGAGCTGCGACCTTAATGCGGTGCGTGGCGAGGACTCCTTCGTCCGCGCGCAGTGGGCCGGGCGGCCGCTGCTCTGGCATATCTACCAGCAGGAGGAGGGGGCGCACTGGGACAAGCTGGATGCCTTCCTGGCGCTCTACGGCGAGGGGCTGCCGCCCGCCGCTGGCGCGGCACTGGTCGACTGCTGGCATGCCTGGAATGGCCGGGGCGATATGGCGCAGGCCTGGCGGGCCCTCTCGAGCCAGATGGGGTTCCTGTCTGCGCATGCGCAGAGCTGGTGCGCCACGCAGGCCTCTCGTCCCGATCTCGCCGCGGCGCTGGTGCAGTTTCACCGAAATTGGCTATCATGCGCGGCCTAGAAATCTGTACCTCCATCCAAATCCGGATATTTGTATGAAAACCGCACAAGAAATGAAGGCCAACAGCGTGGCCCTGATCGACGGCCACCCGTGGCTGATTCAGAAGGCCGAATTCACCAAGTCCGGCCGCAACAGCGCCATCGTCAAGATGAAGCTGAAGAACCTGATCAACGGCTCCAAGACCGAGACCGTGTACAAGGCCGACGACAAGATGGAGCCGGTCATCCTTGAGCGCAAGGAAGTGACCCTGTCCTACATCAACGGCGAAGACTATGTCTTCATGGACACCGAGTACAATTCCTACGAACTGCGCGCCGAAGACCTGGAAAGCGTCCTGCCGTTCATCGAGGAAGGCATGACCGACGTCTGCGAAGCCGTGTTCTTCGAAGGCAAGGTGATCTCCGTCGACCTGCCGACCACCATCGTTCGCCAGATCGTCTACACCGAGAACTCCGCCCGTGGCGACACTTCCGGCAAGGTGATGAAGCCGGCCAAGCTGCGCAACGGTACCGAAGTCAAGGTTGCAGACTTCTGCAACATCGACGACTGGATCGAGATCGACACCCGCGACGGTTCCTACAAGAGCCGTACCCAGGCGCCGCAGGCCTAAGCCTTCCGCCTCGCGTAAAAAACCCGGCAGCTGCCGGGTTTTTTATTGCCTGTCTGGGCTACATCTGCCGTCTTCAGACTTTCAGCCCCTGTTCGCGCAGGCGCTTGTACAGGGTGTTGCGGCTCAGGCCCAGGCTGCGCGCCAGGTGCGAGACATTGCCGCCGCAGGCCTGGTACTGGCTGGCCAGGTCGTCGGCTTGCAGGGGCGCTTCGTGGGCGTACGGGACTTCGGTCTCGCTCTCCAGATCGGCGAAGAAGTCATCCGGCAGGTGCTCGGCGCGAATGGGCTGATCCTCGGCCATGGCCAGGGCGATCTGCATCACGCTGCTCAGCTGGCGCAGGTTGCCGGGCCAGGGGTGGCGTAGGAACAGCTCCACCACTTCGCGACTGAGACCGGCCCACTGGCTGGGCTCGCGGTGCTGTTCCCACACGCGCTGGAACAGCGCGGCCTTGTCGCTGCGCTCGCGCAGCGGCGGCAGCTCCAGGTTGAGGCCGCTGATGCGGTAGTAGAGGTCGGCGCGGAACAGTCCGGCGTCCACGTCCTGGCGCAGCGGTCGGTTGGTGGCCGAGACCAGGCGGATGTCCACCGGGTAGGGCTCGCCACCGCCCAGCGGCTGCACGCTGCGCTCCTGCAACACGCGCAGCAGGCGCGCCTGCACGGCCAGCGGCATGTCGCCGACCTCGTCGAGGAACAGGGTGCCCTTGTGCGCCTTGCGGATCAGGCCGATGCTGCCCTTCTGGCTGGCGCCGGTGAAGGCGCCTTTCTCGTAGCCGAACAGCTCCGACTCCACCAGTTCGGCGGGTATCGCCGCGCAGTTCACCGCGATCAGCGGCTGGCCGGCGCGCGAGCTGGCATTGTGCAGGGCCTTGACGAACACCTCCTTGCCGGCGCCGGTCTCACCCTGGATGAGGATCGGGATGTCCTTCTCCACCAGGCGCTCGGCCTGGCGCACGGCCTTGTCCACCCGTGGGTCGCCGAGGTTGATGTTGGCCAGGGTGAAGCCCTCCTGGCGCGGCGCCTGGGCCGGCTGCGGGCGGAAGTCGCGCGGCTGGATGCGCGGCTTGCGCGGGCGCTTGAGCAGGCCGTGGAAGCGGTAACGGCCGGTGGCGCGCAGGGCGAAGGGCAGGCTCTCAGGCTGGTTGAGCAGCTGCAGCAGCGGCACGTCGAACAGGCTCTCGATGTTCACCCGCGACAGGCCGACGCCGAGCAGGCTGTCGGCGCGGCGGTTGGCCGAGACGATCTGCCCGGCTTCGTCGAACACCAGCAGGCCGGCCCACTGGCTGTCCAGGTTGTCCAGGCTGGTGTTGAAGCTGAGCTGGAAGTAGTCGTCCTTGAACAGGTTGAGGATCAGCCGGTTCTCCACCGACTGGCTCATCATCTTGACCATGCCCAGGGTGTGTGCCGGCGGCAGGTAGCTGTCGCTGGAGACGTCGAGCACGCCGATCATCTGCCGGCTGGCGTCGAAGATCGGCGAGGCCGAACCGGTCATGAAGCGGTTGGCCTTGAGGAAGTGCTCGTCGCGCTGGATATGCACGGCCTGGCCGCAGGCCAGCGCCGTGCCGATGGCGTTGGTGCCGCTGTGGCGCTCCTGCCACCAGGCGCCGGGGGCGAAGCCGGCGGCCTGGCTGGGCTCGACGAAGCGGCGGTCGCCCCAGGACTGCAGCAGCTGGCCCTGGTTGTCGGCCAGCATGATCAGGCAGTTGGAGTTGGCCAGGATGTTCTCGTAGTAGGGCAGTACCTCCTGGTGGGTGGTCTGCACCAGGAAGTGCTGGCTCTCCAGCAGAGCGGAGACCTCGCCGGGGGCGGCCTGGCCGAAGGCCGGCTGGCTCTGGTGGGTGAGGCCGAAGTCGCGGCAGCGGCTCCAGGAGTCGCGAACGATGGCGTCGTGGCTCGGCGCCGAGGCAGTGGCAGTCATGGGGTATCGCCTGGTTCTTGTCTTTATAGGGGTACAGCTTCCGTGCTGGCGTCGCCGTTACTGCAATGGGCGGGCCGGCGGGAGCGACTCGCGCTCCCGGCCCCTGTCCGTAGGCCGGGCAGGGAAAAACCTTCGCCCAGTGTTGTTCATTGCTGTTCAAAGTCAACGGTCAAATTGTTCAGTTGTTCAGTCGATGCTGTTCAGAACTGTTCAGGACGAGTGGCGTCATTCATCGCTCTTGAGTGCTAAATTCTTGTAAATCAAAGATATGGCTGATGCATGTCGATGCTGGCACGAATGTCGCCTTATGAGCGTGCCGCTCGCGAGGCACCTTCGCGGCGGCGGGTGCAATAATCATAAGGACACGCCATGTCGTTAACGCTGGAACATGTCTGTCGCGTGGTCGACCAACAGGTCTATATCGACGATGCCTGCCTGAGCTTCGAGCCGGGGTCCTTCAACGTGCTGGTGGGGCGCACGCTCGCCGGCAAGACCTCGCTGATGCGCCTGATGGCCGGGTTGGACAGGCCCACCAGCGGCCGCATCCTGATGCACGGCGCCGATGTCACCGGCGTGCCGGTGCGCCAGCGCAACGTCTCGATGGTCTACCAGCAGTTCATCAACTATCCGAACCTGACGGTGTTCGAGAACATCGCCTCGCCGCTGCGCCAGGCCGGGGTGACCAAGGCAGAGATCGAGCGCAAGGTGCACGAGACGGCGCAGATGCTGCGCATCGACAAGTTCCTCAAGCGCTACCCGCTGGAGCTGTCCGGCGGCCAGCAGCAGCGCACGGCGATGGCCCGCGCGCTGGTCAAGGATGCCGATCTGGTGCTGTTCGACGAGCCGTTGGTCAACCTCGACTACAAGCTGCGCGAGGAACTGCGCCAGGAGATGCGCGAGCTGTTCCGCGCCCGCCGCAGCATCGCCGTGTACGCCACCACCGAGCCCAACGAGGCGCTGGCCCTGGGCGGCACCACCACCATCCTGCACGAAGGAAGGGTGATCCAGAGCGGCAAGACCACCGAGGTCTACCACCGGCCGCAGCAGGTGCTGGCCGCCGAGCTGTTCTCCGAGCCGCCGATCAACCTGATGCACGGTCGCATCAGCGACAGCGAGGTGAGCTTCGAGGATTTCGTGCACTTCCCGCTGACCGCCGAGCTGCGCGACCTGGCGGAGGGGCAGTACCGCTTCGGCGTGCGCCCCGGGCATATCGGCCTGGTGCCGTCCAACGACGACGATCTGGAACTGGCGGTCATCGTCGAGCTGGCCGAGATCAGTGGCTCGGAGACCTTCCTCCACGTGCGCAGCGAACATTTCGCCCTGGTCCTGCACCTGCAGGGCGTGCACGAGTACGACGTCGATGCGCCGATCCGCATCTACATTCCGACCCACAAGCTGTTCGTCTTCGACACCCGGGACCAGTTGGTCCTGGCACCGATCCGCCGGTCCTGAGGAGCGCACCATGGCCGAAATACGCCTGCAGAACCTGGCCCACAGTTACAGCGCCCAGCCGAGCGGGCCGGACGACTACGCCATCCGCGAGATGACCCATGTCTGGGAGCAAGGCGGCGCCTACGCGCTGCTCGGCCCCTCCGGCTGCGGCAAGTCGACCCTGCTCAACATCATCTCCGGGCTGCTCAGCCCGTCCGAGGGGCAGGTGCTGTTCGACATGCATGAGGTCAACGAGCTGCCACCGCAGGAGCGCAACATCGCCCAGGTGTTCCAGTTTCCGGTGGTCTACGACACCATGACGGTGTTCGACAATCTGGCCTTTCCGCTGCGCAACCAGGGCCTGGCCGAGTCGCGGGTGACCAGCAAGGTGCACGAGATCGCCGAGGTGCTGGACCTGCACCCGCTGCTGCACAAGAAGGCGCGCAACCTCACCGCCGACGAGAAGCAGAAGGTTTCCATGGGCCGTGGCCTGGTGCGCGACGATGTGTCGGCGATCCTCTTCGACGAACCGCTGACGGTGATCGACCCGCACCTGAAGTGGAAGCTGCGGCGCAAGCTCAAGCAGATCCACGAGCAGTTCAATATCACCATGGTCTACGTCACCCACGATCAGCTGGAGGCCTCGACCTTCGCCGACAAGATCGCGGTGATGTATGGCGGGCAGATCGTCCAGTTCGGCACGCCGCGCGAGCTGTTCGAGCGACCGAAGCACACCTTTGTAGGCTTCTTTATCGGCAGCCCGGGGATGAACCTGATCGAGGTCACGCCCTATGCCGGCGGCGTCTGCTTCGGTCAGACCCGCGTGCCGCTGGCGCCGGCCCTGTGCAAGCGCCTGGCCGAGTTGGCCGGGCGTGCGCTGAAGCTGGGCATCCGCCCGGAGTTCGTCCATGTCAGCGACGAGCCCTTCGTCGATGCCCTGCGCGGCGAGGTGCGCCACGTCGAGGACCTGGGCACCTACAAGATTCTCACCCTGGAGCTGGACGGCGTGACGCTCAAGGCGCGCCTGCAGGAAGACCTGCCGGTGCCGCACAAGGTGGCCTACATCGGCTTCCCGTCGCAGTGGCTGATGCTCTATGCCGACGAGGTGCTGGTGGAGGTGCGCCCATGAACAAGGTCAGCAACAACAAGGCCTGGTGGCTGGTCCTGCCGGTGTTCCTGCTGGTGGCCTTCAGCGCCATCCTGCCGATGATGACGGTGGTCAACTACTCGGTGCAGGACATCTTCGACGCCAGCACCCGCACCTTCGTCGGCGTGGAATGGTACGAACAGGTGCTGCAGAACGAGCGCCTGCACGACTCGCTGCTGCGCCAGTTCATCTTCTCCGCCTGCGTGCTGCTGATCGAGATTCCGCTGGGGATAGCCATCGCCCTGTGCATGCCGACCAAGGGCCGCTGGGCTTCGGCCTGCCTGATCGTCATGGCCATCCCGCTGCTGATCCCGTGGAACGTGATCGGCACCATCTGGCAGATCTTCGGCCGTGCCGACATCGGTCTGCTGGGCTGGAGCCTGAGCGAGCTGGGCGTCAGCTACAACTATGCCTCCAACACCATGGACGCCTGGGTCACGGTGCTGGTGATGGACGTCTGGCACTGGACTTCGCTGGTGGCGCTGCTGTGCTACTCGGGGCTACGCGCCATTCCTGACGTGTACTACCAGGCCGCGCGCATCGACCGCGCATCGAGCTGGGCGGTGTTCCGCCATATCCAACTGCCGAAGATGAAGAGCGTGCTGCTGATCGCCGTGATGCTGCGCTTCATGGACAGCTTCATGATCTACACCGAGCCCTTCGTGCTCACTGGCGGCGGACCGGGCAACGCCACCACCTTCCTCAGCCAGACGCTGACCAAGATGGCGGTGGGACAGTTCGACCTGGGGCCGGCGGCGGCGTTCTCGCTGGTGTACTTCCTGATCATCCTGCTGGTGTCCTGGGCCTTCTACACGGCCATGACGCACAACGACGAGAAGCGCTGAGGAGCCGCCATGACCATTCGCAAAGCCCTGGCGCTGCTGCTCTACATCCTGTTCCTGCTGGTGCCGATCTACTGGCTGCTGAACATGTCGTTCAAGAGCAACAGCGAGATCCTCGGCGGCCTGAGCCTGTGGCCGCAGGAGTTCACCCTGGCCAACTACCAGGTGATCTTCACCGACCCGAGCTGGTACGAGGGCTACCTCAACTCGCTCTACTACGTGTGCCTGAACACCCTCATCTCGCTGCTGGTGGCGCTGCCGGCGGCCTACGCCTTCTCGCGTTACCGCTTCCTCGGCGACAAGCATCTGTTCTTCTGGCTGCTGACCAACCGCATGGCGCCGCCGGCGGTGTTCCTGTTGCCGTTCTTCCAGCTGTATTCGTCCATCGGCCTGTTCGACACCCATATCGCCGTGGCCCTGGCCCACTGCCTGTTCAACGTGCCGCTGGCGGTGTGGATCCTCGAGGGCTTCATGTCCGGGGTGCCGAAGGAGATCGACGAGACGGCCTATATCGACGGCTACAGCTTCCCCAAGTTCTTCGTGAAGATCTTCATCCCGCTGATCGGCCCCGGCATCGGCGTCACGGCCTTCTTCTGCTTCATGTTCTCCTGGGTCGAGCTGTTGCTGGCGCGCACCCTGACCTCGGTCAATGCCAAGCCCATCGTCGCGGTGATGACCCGCACGGTGTCGGCCTCGGGCATCGACTGGGGGGTGCTGGCGGCGGCCGGGGTGTTGACCATCCTGCCGGGCATGCTGGTGATCTGGTTCGTCCGCAATCACGTGGCCAAGGGCTTCGCCCTGGGCCGGGTCTGAGGAGACACGACTATGGAATGGATGGCCTGGACCCCGGTCACGGCGGCCTTCTTCGGCGGCATCGCGCTGCTGCTGATCGGCATGACGGTATGGGAAATCCGCTCGCCCTGCGTGGAGCGCAAGGGCTTTCTACCGATCGCCACCACCCGCGGCGATCGCTTGTTCATCGGTTTGCTCGGCAGCGCCTACCTGCACCTGCTGGTGGTGGGCGCGACCGACTGGAGCACCTGGATAGCCTCGGCGCTGTCCGTCGTGTGGTTACTGCTGGTGATGCGTTGGGGCTGACCTGCCTGGTCGGTTTTCTATTCAAGCAAGGAGGAGTCTATGTTCGACAACAACTACAAGACCCGACATAGCATGGCGCTGGCGGCCCTGCTGACGTTGTCCGGATTGAGCGGCGCGGCCTGGGCGGATGCCTATGAAGAGGCGGCGAAGAAGTGGATCGACAGCGAGTTTTCGCCGTCCACCCTGACCAAGGAGCAGCAGCTCGCCGAGCTGCAGTGGTTCATTAAGGCGGCCGAGCCGTTCCGCGGCATGGAGATCAATGTCGCCTCGGAGACCATCGCCACCCATGAGTACGAATCCAAGGTGCTGGCCAAGGCCTTCAGCGAGATCACCGGGATCAAACTGACCCACGACCTGATGCAGGAAGGCGACGTGGTGGAGAAGCTGCAGACCCAGATGCAGTCCGGCAAGAACATCTACGACGGCTGGGTCAACGACTCGGACCTGATCGGCACCCACTTCCGCTACGGCAAGGCGGTGGCCATCAGCGACATGATGGCTAACGAGGGCAAGGACTTCACCTCGCCGACCCTGGACCTCGAGGATTTCATCGGCCTGTCCTTCACCACCGGGCCGGACAAGAAGCTGTATCAGCTGCCCGACCAGCAGTTCGCCAACCTCTACTGGTTCCGCGCCGACTGGTTCGAGCGGCCGGAGCTGAAGGCCAAGTTCAAGGAAATCTACGGCTACGAGCTGGGCGTGCCGGTCAACTGGTCGGCCTACGAGGACATCGCCCAGTTCTTCACCGAGCACGTCAAGGAAATCGACGGCAAGCGCGTCTACGGCCACATGGACTACGGCAAGAAGGACCCGTCGCTGGGCTGGCGCTTCACCGACGCCTGGTTCTCCATGGCCGGTAGCGGCGACAAGGGCCTGCCCAACGGCATGCCGGTGGACGAGTGGGGCATTCGCGTCGAAGGCTGCCGTCCGGTGGGCTCCAGCGTGGAGCGTGGCGGTGACACCAACGGCCCGGCGGCGGTCTACGCCACCACCAAGTATGTCGACTGGATGCGCCAGTACGCGCCGCCGGAGGCACAGGGCATGACCTTCTCCGAGGCCGGTCCGGTGCCTGCGCAGGGCAACATCGCCCAGCAGATCTTCTGGTACACCGCCTTCACCGCCGACATGACCAAGCCGGGGCTGGCGGTGGTCAACGAGGACGGCACGCCGAAGTGGCGCATGGCGCCTTCGCCCAAGGGGCCGTACTGGGAGGAGGGCATGAAGCTCGGCTACCAGGACGCCGGTTCCTGGACCTTCCTCAAGTCGACCCCGGAGAAGCAGCGCCTGGCGGCCTGGCTGTACGCCCAGTTCGTCACCTCCAAGACCGTGTCGCTGAAGAAGACCCTGGTCGGCCTGACGCCGATCCGCGAGTCGGACATCAACTCCCAGGCCATGACCGACGCCGCGCCCAAGCTGGGCGGTCTGGTGGAGTTCTACCGCAGCCCGGCGCGGGTGCAGTGGACGCCGACCGGCACCAACGTGCCGGACTACCCGCGTCTGGCGCAGCTGTGGTGGCAGTTCATCGCCGAGGCGGCCAGTGGCGACAAGACCCCGCAGGAGGCGCTGGATGGCCTGGCCGCCGCCCAGGACACCATGATGGGGCGTATCGAGCGCTCCGGCGTGCAGGGTGACTGCGGCCCGAAACTCAACGAGAAGAAGGATCCGCAGTACTGGCTGGACCAGCCGGGCGCGCCCAAGCCGAAGCTGGAAAACGAGAAGCCGCAAGGCGAGACCGTGAGCTACGACGAGCTGGTGAAGTCCTGGCAGAAGTCCGAGTAAGGCTGCGGTGGAAACGAAAACGGCGCCCTCGGGCGCCGTTTTTCATTGCCGGGGCGACACTCAGGCGTGCAGGTGCTCGGCCGCGTACAGGGTGTTCTCCAGCAGGCAGGCGCGGGTCATGGGGCCTACGCCGCCCGGCACCGGGGTGATCCAGCTGGCGCGCTCGGCGGCCGCCTCGTACTCCACGTCGCCGACCAGCTTGCCATCGGCCTGGCGGTTGATGCCCACGTCGATGACGATGGCACCCGGCTTGATCCACTCGCCCTTGACCAGGCCCGGCTTGCCGGCGGCCACCACTACGATGTCGGCCTGGGCCAGATGGCCCGGCAGATCCTTGGTGAAGCGGTGGGTGACGGTCACGGTGCTGCCGGCCAGCAGCAGCTCCAGGGCCATCGGCCGGCCGACGATATTGGAGGCGCCGACGATCACGGCATGCTGGCCATGCAGGTCGATGCCGGTGCTTTCCAGCAGGGTCATGATGCCCTTCGGGGTGCAGGGGCGCAGCAGCGGAATGCGCTGTGACAGGCGACCGACATTGAACGGGTGGAAGCCGTCGACGTCCTTGTCCGGGCTGATGCGCTCGAGTAGCTGCGAGGCGTCCAGGTGGGCGGGCAGGGGTAGTTGCACCAGGATGCCGTCGATGGCGTTGTCGCGGTTGAGCCGGTCGATCAGCGACAGCAGCTCGCCCTGGCTGGTGTTGGCGGGCAGGTCATGGGCCACGGAAACGAAGCCGACTTCCTCGCAGTCCTTGCGCTTGTGCGAGACATATACCTGGGAGGCGGGGTCGCTGCCGACCAGGATCACGGCCAGGCCTGGGGCGCGCAGACCTTGCTGGCGGCGTTCGGCGACGCGCTGGGCGATGTCCTGGCGAAGGTTGGCGGCAATGGCTTTGCCGTCGATCAGTTGTGCGGTCATGACGCTTGGTTAACCATGGGGAGGGTGGAAAAAGGTCGCGCATTTTCGCACGCCGGGCCGCCCGGGCAAAGGCGCGTGCGCGGCCAGTTCCCGTAACTCCTTTATCCAGCAGGATTTTTTTCATTCTCGTGTTGACGCTTGGCGGCGGCCTCTATAAGATTCGCCCCGCTTGTCGAGCACAGCCAGCCGCTGGGTAAGATGGCAACGACCGGAAGCGGTTGGAGCTGTAGCTTTAGAGTCTGTTTCGCAGATGATTAAGCGCCCGTAGCTCAGCTGGATAGAGCATCCGCCTTCTAAGCGGATGGTCGCAGGTTCGAGTCCTGCCGGGTGCGCCATTTGGCGAATCAGGCACAAGCACTGCAATATGGTGGGCGTAGCTCAGTTGGTAGAGCACAGGATTGTGGCTCCTGGTGTCGTGGGTTCGATTCCCATCGTCCACCCCATATTCGAGAAAGCGCCAGGCCCCAAGCCTGGCGTTTTCGTTTCAAGCGTTACCACGCGGACGTGGTGAAATTGGTAGACACACCAGATTTAGGTTCTGGCGCCGCAAGGTGTGAGAGTTCGAGTCTCTCCGTCCGCACCATCTCTCCTGCTATTCCTTTCCTTATATATCCCGTCATTTCTTGTGTCCGTTTGCGCAGGTGACTTCTGCCGTTCGAGCCACTAGAATGCTCGCCTTTGATTCTGGGGCCGGAACGGCCGGCTTATGTCTGTGCAACGAGGAATATCCATGCAAGTTTCTGTTGAAAGCACCTCCGCTCTCGAGCGCCGCATGACCATCGGCGTACCGGCCGAGCGCATCGAGACCGAAGTGACCAAGCGCCTGCAGCAGACTGCCCGCCGCGCCAAGGTTCCCGGCTTCCGTCCGGGCAAGGTGCCGATGAACGTCATCCGCCAGCGCTACGAGGACTCCGCCCGCCAGGAAGCCCTGGGCGACCTGATCCAGGCCACCTTCTACGAGGCCATCGTCGAGCAGAAACTGAACCCGGCCGGCGCACCGTCCGTCGAGCCGAAGACCTTCGAGAAGGGCAAGGACCTCGAGTACATCGCTACTTTCGAAGTGTTCCCGGAGATCAAGCTGGCCGGTTTCGAAGGCATCGAAGTCGAGCGCCTGCAGGCCGAGGTGAGTGACGCCGACCTCGACAACATGCTGGAAATCCTGCGCAAGCAGAACACTCGTTTCGAGGCCGTCGAGCGTGCCGCCGAGAACGGCGACCAGCTGAACATCGACTTCGTCGGCAAGATCGACGGCGAAGCCTTCGCCGGCGGCAGCGCCAAGGGCACTCCGCTGGTGCTGGGTTCCGGTCGCATGATTCCGGGCTTCGAGGATGCCCTGGTCGGCGTCAAGGCCGGCGAAGAGCGCGTGATCAACCCGACCTTCCCGGCCGACTACCAGAACCTGGACCTGGCCGGTAAGACCGCCGAGTTCACCGTCACCGTCAACAGCGTGTCCGCCCCGCAGCTGCCGGAGTTGAACGACGAGTTCTTCGCCCTGTTCGGCATCAAGGAAGGCGGCCTGGAAGGTTTCCGCGCCGAAGTGCGCAAGAACATGGAGCGCGAGCTGCGCCAGGCCATCAAGTCCAAGGTCAAGAACCAGGTGATGGAAGGCCTGCTGGCCGCCAACCCGGTCGAAGTGCCGAAGGCCCTGATCGGTAACGAAGTGAACCGCCTGCGCGTGCAGGCCGTTCAGCAGTTCGGCGGCAACATCAAGCCGGACCAACTGCCGGCCGAGCTGTTCGAGGAGCAGGCCAAGCGCCGCGTGGTGCTGGGTCTGATCGTCGCCGAGGTGGTCAAGCAGGGCGAGCTGAAGGCCGACGAGGCCCGCGTGCGCGAGCTGATCGAGGAAATGGCCTCCGCCTACCAGGAGCCGCAACAGGTCGTGGCCTGGTACTACAAGAACGACCAGCAGCTGAACGAAGTGCGTTCGGTTGTACTGGAAGAACAAGTTGTAGATACTGTCCTGCAGAAGGCCAAAGTGACCGATAAAGCGGTCTCCTACGAAGAAGCGGTCAAGCCGGCGGAAGCCCCGCAAGCTGCCTGATCCCTCGCCTCGTTAGAGCACACCATAAGCCAGCCTTCGCGCTGGCTTATGCGTCTTTAGAGACATGACTATTAGGGAGAGATCGCTAGACATGTCGCACCACTCTTTCATGAACACCATGCCCGATATCCAAGCCGCCGGCGGCCTCGTGCCGATGGTGATAGAGCAGTCCGCCCGTGGCGAACGCGCCTACGACATCTATTCCCGCCTGCTGAAGGAGCGGGTGATCTTCCTGGTCGGCCCGGTCGAGGACTACATGGCCAACCTGGTGGTGGCCCAGCTGCTGTTCCTCGAGGCCGAGAACCCGGACAAGGACGTGCACCTGTACATCAACTCCCCGGGTGGCTCGGTGACTGCCGGCATGTCGATCTACGACACCATGCAGTTCATCAAGCCCGACGTGTCCACCATCTGCATCGGCCAGGCCTGCAGCATGGGGGCCCTGCTGCTGGCCGGCGGCGCCGCCGGCAAGCGCTACTGCCTGCCGCATTCGCGGATGATGATTCACCAGCCGCTGGGCGGCTTCCAGGGCCAGGCCTCGGACATCGAGATCCACGCCCGCGAGATCCTCACCATCCGCGAGCGTCTGAACAAGATTCTGGCCGACCACTGCAAGCAGCCGATCGAGGTTATCGCCAAGGACACCGACCGCGACAACTTCATGAGCGGCGAGGAAGCGGTCAAATACGGCCTTATCGACAAGGTTCTGGACAAGCGTCCCGTCTGATCAGCGCTTCAGCGCAGCGGCCGGGCTCTCCCGGCCGTCCCGCAGGGTTGAAAATGCCCGCAATTGCCTTCATCTTGTGTTTCATGCCTACCGTATTGGATCGATCTAATGACTGACACCCGCAACGGCGAGGACAACGGCAAGCTTCTCTACTGCTCCTTCTGCGGCAAGAGCCAGCACGAAGTGCGCAAGCTGATCGCCGGTCCCTCGGTCTTTATCTGCGACGAGTGCGTCGACCTGTGCAATGACATCATCCGCGAGGAGGTGCAGGAAGCGCAGGCCGAGAGCAGCGCTCACAAGTTGCCCGCACCCAAGGAAATCAGCGGCATCCTGGATCAGTACGTGATCGGCCAGGAGCGCGCCAAGAAGGTGCTGTCGGTCGCCGTCTACAACCATTACAAACGTTTGAACCAGCGCGACAGGAAGGACGACGTCGAACTGGGCAAGAGCAACATCCTGCTGATCGGTCCGACCGGCTCCGGCAAGACCCTGCTGGCCGAGACCCTGGCCCGCCTGCTCAACGTGCCGTTCACCATCGCCGACGCCACCACCCTGACCGAGGCCGGTTACGTGGGCGAAGACGTGGAGAACATCATCCAGAAGCTGCTGCAGAAGTGCGACTACGATGTCGAGAAGGCCCAGATGGGCATCGTCTACATCGACGAGATCGACAAGATCTCGCGCAAGTCGGACAACCCGTCCATCACCCGCGACGTGTCGGGCGAGGGCGTGCAGCAGGCGCTGCTCAAGCTGATCGAGGGTACCGTCGCCTCGGTGCCGCCCCAGGGCGGGCGCAAGCACCCGCAGCAGGAGTTCCTGCAGGTCGATACCCGCAACATCCTGTTCATCTGCGGCGGCGCCTTCGCCGGCCTGGAGAAGGTCATTCAGGCCCGCTCCACCAAGGGCGGCATCGGCTTCAACGCCGAGGTGCGCAGCCCGGACCTGGGCAAGAAGGTCGGCGAGGCCCTGCGCGAGGTGGAACCGGACGATCTGGTCAAGTTCGGCCTGATCCCTGAGTTCGTCGGTCGTCTGCCGGTCATCGCCACCCTCGACGAGCTGGATGAGGCGGCGCTGATGCAGATTCTCACCGAGCCGAAGAACGCCCTGACCAAGCAGTACGCCAAGCTGTTCGAGATGGAGAGCGTGGATCTGGAGTTCCGTGCCGACGCGCTCAAGGCCGTCGCGCGCAAGGCCCTGGAGCGCAAGACCGGCGCCCGCGGCCTGCGTTCGATCCTCGAGGGCGTGCTGCTCGACACCATGTACGAGATCCCCTCGCAGTCCGACGTCAGCAAGGTGGTGATCGACGAGAGCGTGATCGACGGTGCCTCCAAACCGCTGCTGATCTACGAGAATAGCGAGCCGCCGGCCAAGGCCGCGCCTGACGCTTGATGAAACAAAGGGCCCCGCGGGGCCCTTTGCCTTTGTGCCTTTCTTGCTTGTTTTTTCCCAGGGGTGGCCCCATCTTAGGGCCAAGGGTACCCCGTCCGTTTACGGCCGAATGGCCGCCGTAGAGCTGAAATCATGAAGACAACCATCGAATTGCCTCTCTTGCCGCTGCGTGATGTCGTGGTCTATCCGCACATGGTCATCCCGCTGTTCGTCGGCCGCGAGAAGTCCATCGAGGCCCTGGAGGCCGCGATGACCGGCGACAAGCAGATTCTCCTGCTGGCGCAGCGCAACCCGGCAGACGATGATCCGGGCGAAGATGCCCTGTACCGCATGGGCACGGTGGCCACCGTGTTGCAGCTGCTGAAGCTGCCGGACGGCACCGTCAAGGTACTGGTGGAGGGCGAGCAGCGCGGCGCCATCCAGAAATTTATCGAGGTGGACGGCCATTGCCGGGCCGAGGTGAGGCTACTGGAGGAGGCCGAGGTCGCCGAGCGCGAGTCGGAAGTCTTCACTCGCAGCCTGCTCAGCCAGTTCGAACAGTACGTGCAGCTCGGCAAGAAGGTGCCGGCCGAGGTGCTGTCCTCGCTGAACGGCATCGACGAGCCGGCGCGTCTGGTCGATACCATGGCCGCGCACATGGTGCTGAGGATCGAGCAGAAGCAGGAGATCCTCGAGATCACCGGCCTGGCCGAGCGTGTCGAGCATGTGCTGGCCCTGCTGGACGCCGAGATCGACCTGCTGCAGGTCGAGAAGCGCATCCGTGGCCGGGTCAAGAAGCAGATGGAGCGCAGCCAGCGCGAGTACTACCTGAATGAGCAGATGAAGGCCATTCAGAAGGAGCTGGGCGACATCGACGAGGGCCACAACGAGATCGACGAGCTGAAGAAGCGCATCGAGAACGCCGGCCTGACCAAGGAGGCCCATGCCAAGGCCACTGCCGAGCTGAACAAGCTCAAGCAGATGTCGCCGATGTCGGCCGAGGCCACCGTGGTGCGCTCCTATATCGACTGGCTGACCAATGTGCCGTGGAAGGCCGAGAGCAAGGTGCGCCTGGACCTGGCCAAGGCCGAGGATATCCTCGAGGCCGACCACTTCGGCCTGGAGGAGGTCAAGGAGCGCATTCTCGAGTACCTCGCCGTGCAGAAGCGGGTGAAGAAGCTCAAGGGCCCGGTGCTCTGCCTGGTCGGCCCGCCCGGCGTGGGCAAGACCTCGCTGGCCGAGTCCATCGCCCGCGCCACCAACCGCAAGTTCGTGCGCATGGCCCTGGGTGGCGTGCGCGACGAGGCCGAGATTCGTGGCCACCGGCGCACCTACATCGGCTCCATGCCCGGCCGGCTGATCCAGAAGCTGACCAAGGTCGGCGTGCGCAACCCGCTGTTCCTGCTCGACGAGATCGACAAGATGGGCAGCGACATGCGTGGCGATCCGGCCTCGGCCTTGCTGGAAGTGCTCGATCCGGAGCAGAACCACAACTTCAACGACCACTACCTGGAGGTCGACTACGACCTCTCGGACGTGATGTTCATCTGCACCGCCAACTCCATGAACATCCCCGGTCCGCTGCTGGACCGCATGGAGGTGATCCGCCTGCCGGGCTACACCGAGGACGAGAAGGTCAATATCGCCATTAAGTACCTGACCCCCAAGCAGGTGCTGGCCAACGGCCTGAAGAAGGGCGAGCTGGAGTTCGACGAGGCCGCCATTCGCGACACCATTCGCTACTACACCCGCGAGGCCGGCGTGCGCAGCCTGGAGCGGCAGATCTCCAAGGTCTGCCGCAAGGTGGTCAAGGAGCATGCCAAGGACAAGCGCATCAAGGTGCAGGTGACGGCCGAGTCGCTGGAGCACTACCTGGGCGTGCGGCGCTACCGCTTCGGCCTGGCCGAGCAGCAGGACCAGATCGGCCAGGTCACCGGCCTGGCCTGGACCCAGGTCGGCGGCGAGCTGCTGACCATCGAGACCGCCGTGGTGCCGGGCAAGGGCCAGCTGATCAAGACCGGCTCGCTGGGCGACGTGATGGCCGAGTCGATGACCGCCGCCCTGACCGTGGTGCGCAGCCGCGCCAAGAGCCTGGGCATCGCGCCGGACTTCCACGAGAAACGCGACGTGCACATCCATATGCCCGAGGGCGCCACGCCCAAGGACGGCCCGAGTGCCGGCATCGGCCTATGCACCGCGCTGGTTTCCGCCCTGACCCAGATTCCGGTGCGCGCCGACGTGGCCATGACTGGCGAGATCACCCTGCGCGGACAGGTGCTGGCCATCGGCGGCCTGAAGGAGAAGTTGCTGGCCGCCCATCGCGGTGGAATTAAGACCGTGATCATCCCGGAAGAGAACGTTCGCGACCTCAAGGAAATTCCGGAAAATATTAAGCAAGACCTGACCATCAAGCCGGTTAAATGGATTGACGAGGTCCTGCAAATTGCGCTGCAATACGCCCCGGAGCCCTTGCCCGATGCGGCTCCCGAGATGGTTGCAAAGGATGATTCACGCGAGACTGATTCCAAGGAGCGAATCAGCACGCATTAGGTCGAAGGCTTCCTTGACACTTTTTTCGAGCCCTTGTTATAAAGCGGCTCCTATGTGTCGGCAGGCCCTTCGGCACCCGCTTTTGCTTACACCAAAAACTAAGAAACAAACTCAACAGAAATAAGGGGACTTAAGAGTGAACAAGTCGGAACTGATTGATGCCATCGCCGCATCCGCTGATATCCCGAAAGCTGTTGCCGGCCGCGCGCTGGACGCAGTGATCGAATCCGTCACTGGCGCTCTGAAGGCTGGTGATTCCGTGGTGCTGGTTGGCTTCGGCACCTTCGCTGTCAAAGAGCGTGCTGCCCGCACCGGCCGCAACCCGCAGACCGGCAAGCCGATCAAGATCGCCGCTGCCAAGATCCCCGGCTTCAAGGCTGGCAAGGCTCTGAAAGACGCCGTCAACTAAGCGTCTCTCCGGGCTTGGCCCATGCCGGGCCGGGGCGACCCGATCCGGCAGGAGCGGCGAAAGCGCTCCGACAGTTACGAGAAGGCGCATCTTCGGATGCGCCTTTCTTTTATCCGGATTTCTCACCCACGCTGCATGGCTGCTTGTTCAGTGCAGCCGTTTCGGGGGAAGCATGCTGCAGAACATCAGGGACAATTCCCAGGGCTGGATCGCCAAGACCATCATCGGCATCATCGTCATGCTGCTGGCGCTCACCGGCTTCGATGCCATCATCCAGTCCACCAGCAACAGCCGCAATGCGGCCGAGGTCAATGGCGAAGACATTCCCCTGACCAGTGTCAGCGCCGCGGTCGACGTCCAGCGTCGCCAGTTGATTCAGCAGTTCGGCAAGGACTTCGATGCCTCGCTGCTGGACGACAAGCTGCTGCGCAAATCCGCGCTGGATGCGCTGATTGAGCGCACCCTGCTGCTGCAGGGCGCCAAGGACAGCGGGATGGCGATCTCCGATGCCGCGCTGGATCAGCTGATCCTGCAGATGCCGGTGTTCCAGATCGATGGCAAGTTCGACTCCGCGCGCTACGATCAGATCCTGCAGCAGCAGGGCTTCACTCGCATGCAGTTCCGCGAGCGCCTCAAGCAGGATGTGCTGATCAGTCAGCTGCAGGCGGCCGTGGCCGGTAGCAACTTCATCACCGATGCCGAGTTGCAGGCCTTCGTCGCCCTGGACAAGCAGACCCGCGATTTCGCCAGCCGCAAGATCGCGGCGGCCCCTCAGGCTACCCAGCCCAAGGATGACGAGGTCGAGGCCTACTACAAGCAGCACGGCGAGCGCTTCATGAGCCCCGAGCAGGTCGTGGTCGAGTACGTCGAGCTGAAGAAGGACGTCTTCTTCGACCAGGCCGAAGCCAGCGACGAGGAACTGCAGGAGCTGTACAAGAAGGAAATCGCCAATCTGGCCGAGCAGCGCCATGCCGCGCATATCCTGCTGGAGGTCGGCGACAAGCTGAACGACGAGCAGGCCAAGGCCAAGCTGGAAGAGGTCAAGCAGCGGCTGGAGCAAGGCGAGGACTTCGCCAAGCTGGCCAAGGAAGTCTCCCAGGACCCAGGCTCGGCCGGTAATGGCGGCGATCTCGGTTTCGCCGGCCCGGGTGTCTACGATCCGGACTTCGAACAGGCCCTCTACGCGCTCAAGCAGGGCGAGGTTTCCGCGCCCGTGCGCAGCGAATTCGGCTGGCACCTGATCAAGCTGCTGGGCGTGCAGGCGCCGGAAGTGCCGAGCTTCGACAGCCTCAAGGCCAAGCTGGAGCGCGAGGTCAAGGCGCAACAGGTCGAACAGCGCTTCGTCGAGGCCGCCAAGCAGCTGGAAGAGTCCAGCTACGAGGCGTCCGATCTGTCGCAGCCGGCGGAGGAGCTTGGTCTGCAGGTGCAGACCAGCGCTGCCTTCGGTCGCGAAGGTGGTGAGGGCATCGCGGCCAACCGCCAGGTGGTACAGGCCGCCTTCAGCCCCGAGGTTCTGGAAGACCAGCGCAGCAGCAATGCCATCGAGTTGGATCCGGACACCGTCCTGGTGCTGCGGGTGAAGGAGCACAAGAAGCCCGCACTGCTGCCGTTGGAGCAGGTGTCCGCGTCGATTCGCGAGACGCTGGCCCGGGAGCAGGCGCGCGAGGCTGCCAAGGTCGAGGGTGAGACGCTGCTGGCCGGGCTGCGCAAGGGCGATGCCCAGGGCGAGGGTTGGAAGGTCGTGCAGGCCGCCAGCCGCAGCCAGGAGGGCGTCGAGCCGGAAGTGCTGCAGGCGCTGTTCCGCATGCCCAAGCCGGAGGCGGGCAAGCCGAGCTATGCCGGGGTCAGCCTGAACAATGGCGACTACGTGGTGCTGCGCCTGGATGGCGTCGGTCAGGCCCAGGCCGAGCTGAGCGAGGAGGAGAAGGTCAGCTATCGTCGCTTCCTGGCCTCCCGCGCCGGTCAGCAGGACTTCGCCGCCTACCGCGCGCAGCTGCAGGAAGAGGCCGATATCGAGCGTTTCTGAAGTCGGGCTCGACAGATGCGAAAAGGCCGCTGATCGCTCAGCGGCCTTTTCGTTTGTGCGAGGCCCGGCGGCACGCCGGGCTTGTCGCGGGGCGGATCAGTCTTCGATATTGCCCATGGCGGTGGTATTGAAGCCGCCGTCGACGTAGAGGATCTCGCCGCTGATGCCCGAGGCCAGGTCGGAGCAGAGGAAGGCGCCGGCGTTGCCGACTTCCTCGATGGTCACGTTGCGGCGCAGCGGGGTCTGCTTCTCGTTGGCAGCGAGCATCTTGCGGAAGCTCTTGATGCCGGAGGCCGCCAGGGTGCGGATGGGGCCGGCGGAGATGGCGTTGACGCGGGTGCCTTCCGGGCCGAGGCTGCCGGCCAGGTAGCGCACGCCGGCCTCCAGGCTGGCCTTGGCCATGCCCATCACGTTGTAGTTGGGCATGGTGCGCTCGGCGCCCAGGTAGGAGAGGGTGAGCAGACTGCCGTTGCGGCCCCGCATCATCTCGCGGCCGGCCTTGGCCAGGGCGACGAAGCTGTAGGCGCTGATGTCGTGGGCGATCTTGAAGCCCTCGCGGGTGGTGACTTCGGTGAAGTCGCCGTCCAGCTGGTCGCCCGGGGCGAAACCGACCGAGTGGACGATGCAGTCCAGGCCATCCCATTTCTTGCCCAGCTCCGCGAAGACCTGGGCGATCTCCTCGTCGTTGGCCACGTCGCAGGGGAAGCACAGCTCGGGACCGGAGCCCCAGCCAGCGGCGAATTCCTCGACGCGGCCCTTGAGCTTGTCGTTCTGGTAGGTGAAGGCGAGCTCGGCGCCCTCGCGGTGCATGGCGGCGGCGATGCCCGAGGCGATCGACAGTTTGCTGGCCACGCCAACGATCAGTACGCGCTTACCGGCGAGAAAACCCATGTGCATTGTTCCTCTGTTGGTTAGTCGGCGGCTGCCGGAGCCATGAATGCGGCTTCCAGCAACTGCCGGGTATAGGGGTGCTGCGGCGCGGCGAACACCTGCTCGGCCGGCCCCTGTTCAACCACCTTGCCCTCTTTCATCACCAGCAGCTGGTGGCTCAGGGCCCTGACCACCGCCAGGTCATGGCTGATGAACAGGTAGGTCAGGTTGTACTTGGCCTGCAGCGAGCGCAGCAGTTCCACCACTTGACGCTGGACCGTGCGATCGAGCGCCGAGGTGGGCTCGTCGAGCAGTATCAGCGCCGGCTTCAGCACCAGTGCTCGAGCAATGGCAATCCGCTGCCGTTGCCCGCCGGAAAACTCATGGGGGTAGCGGAACCGGGTCTCCGGATCCAGCCCCACCTCCGTGAGCGCGTCGATGACGGCCTGTTCCTGCTCCGCCGCAGTGCCCATGCCATGGATGCGCAGGCCCTCGCCGACGATCTGGCTCACGCACATGCGTGGGCTGAGACTGCCGTAGGGGTCCTGGAAGACCACCTGCATCTGCCTGCGCAGCGGCCTTACGGCGTGCTGCGACTGGCCGTCCAGCGTCTGCCCCTGGAAGCGGATGGCGCCGCGGCTGGACAGCAGCCGCAGGATCGCCATGCCGAGGGTGGATTTGCCGGAGCCGCTCTCGCCGACTATGCCCAGGGTCTGGCCCCGGAGCAGGCTGAAGTCGATTCCGTCCACCGCCTTCACATGATCGACCGTATGCCGCAGCACGCCCTTTTTGATCGGGAACCACACGCGCAGGTCGTCCACTTCCAGCAACGGCTCGCCGGGTGGGTTGCTCGCCGGCTCGCCGCTGGGCTCGGCGCCGAGCAGCTCCTGGGTGTAGGGATGCTGCGGAGCGCGGAACAATTCGTCACACGACGCCTGTTCGACGATGCGACCGCGCTGCATGACACATACGCGATGGGCGATTCTCCGAACCAGGTTGAGATCGTGGGTGATCAGCAGCATGGCCATGCCCAGGCGCGCCTGCAGCTCCTTGAGCAACTCGAGGATCTTCAGCTGCACGGTGACGTCCAGCGCGGTGGTCGGCTCGTCGGCGATCAGCAGTTCCGGCTCGTTGGCCAGGGCCATGGCGATCATCACCCGCTGGCGCTGGCCGCCGGACAGCTCGTGCGGGTAGGCCTTGAGGCGTTTGGCCGGCTCGGGAATGCCGACCAGTTCGAGCAGCTCGATGATGCGCGCCTTGGCGGCTTCGCCGGTCAGGCCCTTGTGCCAGGCCAGCACCTCGCCGATCTGCTTGCCGATGCTATGCAGCGGGTTGAGCGAGGTCATGGGCTCCTGGAACACCATGGCGATGCGGTTGCCGCGGATGCCGCGCAGCTTGTCTTGCGGCAGCTGCAGCAGGTCCTGGCCGCCGTAGTGGATGCTGCCGGCCGGGTGGCGGGCCAGCGGGTAGGGCAGCAGGCGCAGGATGGAGTGTGCGGTGACCGACTTGCCCGAGCCGCTCTCGCCGACCAGGGCGAGCGTCTCGCCCTGGCGGATATCGAAGCTGACGCCTTCGATCACCCGCTGGGCCTGGTCGCCCAGGACGAACTCGACGGCCAGGTCGCGTACTTCGATGAGGGTGTTCTGCTCGGTCATCTCATTTCCTCGGGTCGAAGGCATCGCGCGCGGCCTCGCCGATGAACACCAGCAGGCTGAGCATCAGGGCCAGCACGGCGAAGGCGCTGATGCCCAGCCAGGGGGCCTGCAGGTTGGCCTTGCCCTGGGCTACCAGCTCGCCCAGCGAGGGCTCGCCGGCCGGCAGGCCGAAGCCGAGGAAGTCCAGCGAGGTCAGGGTACCTATCGCGCCGGTCAGAATGAAGGGCATGAAGGTCATGGTCGAGACCATGGCGTTGGGCAGGATGTGGTGGTACATGATGCCGGCGTTGCCCATGCCCAGGGCGCGCGCCGCGCGCACGTACTCCAGGTTGCGGCCGCGGAGGAACTCGGCGCGCACCACGTCGACCAGGTTCATCCAGGAGAACAGCAGCATGATGCCGAGCAGCCACCAGAAGTTCGGCTGCACGAAGCTGGCCAGGATGATCAGCAGGTAGAGCACCGGCAGGCCGGACCAGACCTCCAGGAAGCGCTGGCCGGCCAGGTCGACCCAGCCGCCGTAGTAGCCCTGCAGGGCGCCGGCCAGCACGCCGATGACGGAGCTGAACAGGGTCAGGGCCAGGGCGAACAGCACCGACACGCGGAAGCCGTAGATCACCCGCGCCAGCACGTCGCGGCCCTGGTCGTCGGTGCCCAGCCAGTTCTGCGCCGAGGGCGGCGCGGGGGCCGGTACCTGCAGCTCGTAGTTGATGCTGGAGTAGTCGAAGGGGATCGGCGGCCAGAGCATCCAGCCGTCCTTCTCGGCGATCAGCCCCTGGATATAGGGGCTCTTGTAGTTGGCGGCAAGCGGGAACTCGCCGCCGAAGGTGGTCTCCGGGTAGCGCTTGAACACCGGGAAGTACCACTGGCCGTCGTAGCGCACGGCCAGCGGCTTGTCGTTGGCGACCAGTTCGGCGCCCAGGCTGAGGACGAACAGGCCGAGGAACAGCCACAGCGACCACCAGCCGCGCTTGTGGGCCTTGAACAGGGCGAAGCGCCGTTGATTGAGAGGGGAGAGCGCCATTCTCAGTGCTCCCGGGTTTCGAAGTCGATGCGCGGGTCGATCAGGGTGTACATCAGGTCGCTCAACAGCTTGGCCAGCAGGCCGAACAGGGAAAAGATGAACAGGGTGCCGAACACCACCGGGTAGTCGCGGTTGACGATGGACTCGAAGCCCAGCAGACCGAGGCCGTCGAGGGAGAAGATCACCTCGATCAGCATGGAACCGGAGAAGAAGATGCCGAGGAAGGCGGCCGGGAAGCCGGCCACGACTATCAGCATGGCATTGCGGAACACATGGCCGTAGAGCACGCGCCGGTTGGTCAGGCCCTTGGCGCGGGCGGTGACCACGTACTGCTTGCCGATCTCGTCGAGGAAGCTGTTCTTGGTCAGCAGGGTGAGGGTGGCGAAGCTGCCGATCACCAGTGCGGTCACCGGCAGGGCCAGGTGCCAGAAGTAGTCGAGAATCTTGCCGCCCAGGCTGAGCTGGTCGAAGTTGCTCGAGGTCAGCCCGCGCAGGGGGAACCAGTCCCAGTAGCTGCCGCCGGCGAACAGCACGATCAGTAGGATGGCGAAGAGGAAGCCGGGGATGGCGTAGCCGACGATGATCGCCGAGCTGGTCCAGACGTCGAAGCCGCTGCCGTGGCGGGTGGCCTTGGCGATGCCCAGGGGAATGGAGACCAGGTAGGTGATCAGGGTGCTCCACAGCCCCAAGGAGATGGATACCGGCATCTTCTCCAGGATCAGGTCGATGACGCTGGCGTCGCGGAAGAAGCTCTGGCCGAAGTCCAGCTGGGCGTAGCTGCTGATCATCAGCCAGAAGCGCTCGGGTGCCGACTTGTCGAAGCCGTACATCTTCTCGATCTCGGCGATCAGGTCGGGGTCCAGGCCCTGGGCGCCGCGATAGTTGGAGCCGGCCACCGAGACCTCGCCGCCGCCGCCTGAGACCCGCCCGGTGGCGCCGCCGGAAGCGGCGTCGAAGCCTTCCAGCTTGGCGATCATCTGCTCCACCGGCCCGCCGGGGGCGGCCTGGACGATGATGAAGTTGATCAGCAGGATGCCGAGCAGGGTGGGCAGGATCAGCAGCAGGCGGCGGACGATATAGGCCAGCATCATTCGGCGTCCTGTGCGGGCTGCGGCTCTTCGCCCTGTTCCGGCGCCTGGCCGTCGCCTTTGCCGAGTGGCGCCTCTTCCCACCAGGTCATCAGGCCGACGTCGTATTGCGGGGGGGCGGCCGGGCGGCCGAGGCGCTTCCAGTAGGCGACGCGCCAGGTGTCCACGTAGTAGTTGGGCACCACGTAGTGGCCCCAGAGCAGGGCGCGGTCCAGGGCGCGCGCATGGGTCACCAGCTCCTCGCGCGAGCCTGCGCGGATCAGGCCCTCGACCAGCTGATCGATGGCCGGGTCGCGCAGGCCCATGAGATTGCGGCTACCGGGGTTGTCGGCACTGCTGGAGTGCCAGAACTCGCGCTGCTCGTTGCCCGGCGAGCTGGACTGCGGCCAGACCGCCGAGGTCATGTCGAAGTCGCGCGAGCGCAGGCGATTGATGTACTGGGAGACGTCGACCCGGCGGATCTGCATGTCGATGCCCAGCTCGGCCAGGTTGCGCTTGAACGGCAGCAGGACCCGCTCCAGGTTGGGCTGGAAGTTGAGGAACTCGAAGGCCAGCTGCTTGCCGTCCGGGCCCATCATCTTGTCGTGGTCGATACGGTAGCCGGCCTCGGTGAGCAGTTGATAGGCCCGGCGGCTCTGCTCGCGGATCATGCCGCTGCCGTCGCTGACCGGCGGCTGGAACTCCTGGCTGAAGACCTCGGCCGGCAGCTTCTCGCGCAGCGGCTCCAGCAGCTTCAGCTCGGCTTCGCTGGGCAGGCCGCGAGCCGCCATCTCGGAGTTCTCGAAGTAACTGTGGGTGCGCTTGTAGGAGTTGTAGAACAGCTGTTTGTTGGCCCATTCGAAGTCGAACAGCTGGGCGATGGCCTCGCGCACCCGGCGGTCCTGAAACAGCGGGCGGCGCAGGTTGAACACATAGCCCTGCATGCCGGCCGGGTTGTGGTTGGTGATGGACTCCAGGATGAAGCGCCCCTCGCGCAGGGCCGGGCTGTCGTAGCCGGTGGCCCAGTCCTTGGCCGAGTACTCCAGGTTGAAGTCGAACTGCCCGGCCTTGAAGGCCTCCAGGGCGACCTGGGTGTCGCGGTAGTAGTCGATGCGGATGCGGTCGAAGTTGTACATGCCGCGGGTCACCGGCAGGTCCTTGGCCCACCAGTCCTTGACCCGCTCGAAGCGCACGCTGCTGCCTGGCGAGACCTTGCCGATACGGTAGGGGCCGCTGCCCAGCGGCGGCTCCAGGTCGGTCTTGGCGAAGTCGCGGGTGGCCCACCAGTGCTTGGGCAGTACCTGAAGCTGGCCGAGGATCAGCGGCAGCTCGCGGTTGTCCTTGTGCTTGAAGTCGAAGCGTACCGTCAGCTTGTCCTCGGCCACCACCTGCGCCACGTCGGCGTAGTAGTGGCGGTACATGGGGTCGCCTTTCTCCAGCAGGATGTTGAAGGTGAAGATCACGTCCTCCGCGGTCACCGGCGTGCCGTCGTGGAAGCGTGCCTTGGGGTTGAGGAGGAAGCGCACATGGCTGTTGTCGGCGGCGCGGTCGATCTTCTCGGCGAGCAGGCCGTACTCGGTGAAGGGCTCGTCCGGCGAGTGGTAGGTCAGGCTGTCGTAGATCAGCCCCATGCTCACGGCATTGCCCTTGGGGATGAAGGGGTTGAAGCTGTCGAAGCCACCGATGTCGCGTTGGCGCAGGAGACCACCCTTGGGCGCATCCGGACTGACGTAGTCGAAGTGCTGGAAGTCGGCCGGGTATTTCGGCGGCTCGCCATACAGGGTGATGGCATGACGCGGTTCGGCCTGGGCGGCGCCGGCCAGCATCAGCAGGGCGGCCCCCAGGGTGCGCAGGGCTGGATTCATCGGGTGCTCTCCGTGGGCTTCAGCCACCAGGCGCGCAGCCCAAGGGTATAGGGCGGCGTGGTGACGAAGGCGAAGCGATTGCGATACGCCAGGCGGTGATGGCTGATGTACCAGTTGGGAATGCTGTAGTGCTGCCAGAGCAGGACCCGGTCCATGGCCTTGGCCGCGGCGACCTGCTGTTCGCGGGTCTGCGCCGCCAGCAGCTGGTCCAGCAGCTGGTCGATCACCGGGTGGCGCACGCCCGCATAGTTCTTGCTGCCTTTCACGCCGGCCTGGCTGGAGTGGAAGTACAGCCATTGTTCCAGGCCGGGGCTGAGGCTCTGCGACAGGGTCATCAGGATCATGTCGTAATCGAAGTGGTCGAGGCGCTGCTTGTACTGGGCGCGATCCACGGTGCGCAGACGGGCGTCGATGCCGATGCTGGCAAGGTTCTCGGTATAGGGCTGGAGAATGCGCTCCAGATTGGGGTTGACCAGCAGTATCTCGAAGCGCAGTGGCTCGCCCCTGGCATTGACCAGGCGCTGGCCGGAAGGTTTCCAGCCGGCCTCGCCCAGTAGCTTCAAGGCGCGGCGCAGGGTCTCGCGCGGGATGCCGCGCCCCTGGGTGACGGGCAGGACGAAGGGTTCGCTGAACAGCTTGGCCGGCAGCTGTTTGCGATGGGGCGACAGCAGCAGCCATTCCTGCCCCTCGGGAATGCCGGTGGCGGCGAACTCGCTGTTCGGGTAATAGCTGCCGCTGCGTTGGTAGGCGCTGTTGAACAGGGTGCGGTTGGTCCACTCGAAGTCGAACATCAGCCCCAGGGCCTCGCGCACCTTGCGCTGGGCGAAGGTGTCGCGGCGGGTGTTCATGAACAGCGCCTGGGTCTGGGTGGGAATCTGGTGGGGAATCTCGGCGCGTATCACCTCGCCACGGGCGATGGCCGGGAAGCGGTAGCCGGTGGCCCAGTTCTTCGCCTGATGTTCGATATAGAAGTCGAACTCGCCGGCCTTGAAGGCCTCGAAGGCGACGCTGCTGTCGCGGTAGAACTCCACCTCGACGCGGTCGAAGTTGTACTTGCCGCGATTGATCGGCAGCTTCTCGCCCCACCAGTTCTTGACCCGTTCGAACACCAGGCTGCGTCCCGGCTCCACCTTGACGATGCGATAGGGGCCGCTGCCCAGCGGCGGCTCGAAGCTGGTGGCCTTGAAGTCGCGACTCTTCCAGTAGTGTTGGGACAGCACCGGCAGCTCGCCCAGGCGCAGGATCAGCAGCGGGTTGCCGGCGCGTTTGAAGACGAAGCGGATGCGGTGGCGATTGAGGATGTCGACCCGCTCGACCTCCTGCAGGTCGGTGCGGTACTGCGGGTGGCCATCGCGGACCAGGGTGCGGTAGGAGAAGGCGACATCGTAGGCGGTGATCGGCTTGCCGTCGTGAAAGCGTGCCTCGGGGCGCAGGTTGAACACCACCCAGCTGCGATCCTCGCTGTACTCCACGCTCTTGGCGATCAGCCCGTAACTCGCGGCCGGCTCGTCGCCCGAGGGGTCGTAGGAGCCGCTGCCAGCCATCAGCGGCTCGTTGAACTCGCTGACCCCGTAGTTCAGGAAATTGGGCGCCGCAGCCGGGCTGCTGCCCTTGAAGCTATAGGGGTTGAGGGTATCGAAGGTGCCGTAGGCCATCACCCGCAGAGTGCCGCCCTTGGGCGCGTCGGGGTTGACCCAGTCGAAATGGGTGAAGCTGGCCGGGTACTTGAGGGTCCCGAACTGGGCGTAGCCATGGCTTTCGACCAGAGTGGCGAAGGCGGGAAAGCTCATGGCCAGGCCGAAAATCAGCGAGAGCAGAGGACGCATCGGGAGGGGTCCAGTCCATGGGGCTTTCTGACCACGGGTTCAGGAACGTGCCTCAGCGCGTGTCCGCCCGTCGTCTGTTTGACTTTCAGGTACAGTAACAGCTTGTATCCGCAGGAAAAAGAGTGCCTTTTTCACGGCGTGTGCCATCAGTTTGATTACACTGAAACAAAATGAAACGGGGTTGCTGACTTGGCGGATCGCAGTATCGGTTTGCAAGCATGGATAGATCGATTGAATCAGGCCGAGCTGCCTGCCTTAGCCTCCGTGGTGCAGGACCTGCATCGGCTGTCCCAGGCCGACCGGGCCTCGGTGCAGCAGCTGGCCGACGTGCTGCTGCGCGATGCCTCCCTCACCTCCAAGGTGCTACGGGTCGGTAACAGCGTCTACTACAACCCCTCCCAGGAAAGCATCCGCACCATCTCGCGGGCCATAGTGCTGATCGGCTTCGACAATGTGCGGTTGATCGGCATGTCGGTGAGCCTGATCGACACCCTGCTGACCAAGGTGCCGCGCGAGCAGCTGCAGACGCTGCTGGCCCGCTCCTTCCACGCCGCGGTGCAGGCGCGCAACATCGCCGGCTATGTGCTGACCAAGAACCAGGAAGAGGTGTTCATCGCCGCGCTGCTGCACACGGTGGGCGAACTGGCGTTCTGGGCCTGCGGTGGCGAGCAGGCCGACGAGCTGGCCGATGCCCTGGAGCGGCCCGATGTGGATGTGGACGAGGCGGTGCGCGAGGTGCTCGGCACCAGCTTCCGCCAGCTCACGCTCGGCCTGGTGAAGAGCTGGAACCTGGGCGAGCTGGCCAGCTTCGCCCATGGCAGCGGCAACCAGCACGACCCGGCGGTGCGCTCGGTGACGCTGGGGGTGAAGATCAGCGAGGCGGCGCTGGACGGCTGGGACTCACCGGAGATGGAGAAGCTGGTGCAGCAGCTGGCGGACTTCACCGGGGTCAGCCCGGAGGATGCGCTCAAGCAGGTGCTGGAAAGCGCCGAGGAGGCCGTCGAGGTGGCTGCGACCTTCGGCGCCAGCCAGCTGTGTCGGCTGATCCCCAATACCGACCCGGAGCAGATCAAGCTGCAGCAGGAGGAACGCAAGGCACGCCTGCTGCAACCGAGCCTGTTGGTGATGCAGCAGGCGCTCCAGGACCTGGGCATGATGGTCAACCAGAAGGGCGGCGTCGGCCCGATACTCGATACCCTGCTCAAAGGTTTGCACCAGGGAGCAGGGCTGGAGCGGGTGATGCTGGCCGTACTGGCCGACGGCCAGACCAGCTTCCGTGCCAAGCGGGTGATGGGCGAGGGCACCGAAAACTGGCTGGAGGACTTCCTGCTGCCGGCCAAGCAGGCTGAGCCGCCGCATATCTTCAGCTATGTGCTGCGCAATCGCGAGGCGATCTGGATGGGGGTGCCGGCCAGCTACAACCTGGCCGAACTGGTGACCCTGCCGATGCGCCAGCTGCTTGGCCACGGCATGTTCTTCATCGCGCCGCTGATGGCCGGCACCCGCGAGATCGGCGTGCTCTACGCCGACAGCCGGGTCTCGGGGCGGGCGCTCAAGCATGAGCAGTTCGTCGCCTTCCAGCGTTTCACCCAGCTGACCGGGCGCTGCCTGGAGGCGCTGAGCAAGCGCTGACGAAAAAGCCGTCCGAGGGCGTAATGCTGTTCACTTAGCGGCATCGCACTCGGCCGAACGTTGATTGAGTCGGCACCGCGGCTGTTGTTCTCCCTCTCCCTTTGGGAGAGGGTCGGGGTGAGGGCCAGGCAACGAGTCGGCGATACCCAGCCCCTCTCCCGGCGGGAGAGGGGCGCGCTGTCAAGACACCGCGACATCCAAGCGATGGTATTGCGCAGTGTCCTTCTCTGCTGGCCAAGCCAGAAAAACGCCGCGACTCTGTCAAGAAATCGCGGCGTTTTCTTAAGTGAACAGCATACGCCCTAGGGCGACCTTTCTCTTAATTGAGGTAGAGGGCGAGCGTCTGTCCGGGTTTGAGCGAGGCCGCCGTGCTGCGCGGGTTCCAGCTCTGCAGGCGCTTGAGGTCGACCTTGAAGCGTTGGGCGATCAGGTATAGCGAGTCGCCCTGCTTGACCCGGTAGTAGGTGACCTTCTGGCGCTGTTCGCGCTTGGTTGTCGCCAGCTTGCTGGAGGTGCCGCCGCGAATTTCCAGGGTCTGGCCCAGGCTCAGTTTGCTGCGGGCGTTGAGGCCGTTCCAGCGCTGCAGGTCCTTGAGCGAGACGCCGTGGGCGTTGGCGATCTGCCACAGGGTGTCGCCACGCTTGACCTTGTAGCGCAGCGTCTGGCCGGTCGGGGCCTTGGTCGTCTGCTGGTGCAGCGCCGGCTCGCGGGCGCCGCCGGCGGCGCTCGGGATGCTCAGTACCTGGCCGACGCGCAGGTGGTTGCTGCGCAGGCGGTTGACCTCCTTGAGCAGATTCACCGTCAGCTGATGGCGGTTGGCGATGCTGTGCAGGTTGTCGCCGGACTTGACCCGGTATTCCTGCCACTGCACCGGCGCCTGGGTCTTGATCAGGGCCAGGTTGGCGTTGAACAGTTCGGCCTTGTCGATGGGCACCAGCAGGTGCTGCGGGCCGTCCAGGGTGACGCCGCGCTTGAAGGCCGGGTTGAGGCTCTCCAGCTCCTCCTCTTCCATATCGACCAGCTCGGCGATGCGCGCCAGGTCGAGACCCGGCCTGCTCGCCACCTGCTCGAAGTAGGGCTCGTTGGCGATGGGGCTGAGGCTCACGCCGTAGGCTTCCGGTGCCTGCACGATCTGTGAAAGGGCCAGCAGCTTGGGCACGTAGTTCTGGGTTTCCTGGGGCAGTGGCAGGTTCCAGTAGTCGGTCGGCAGGCCGAGCTTCTGGTTGCGCTCGATGGCCCGGCTGACCGTGCCTTCGCCGGCGTTGTAGGCGGCCAGGGCCAGCAGCCAGTCGCCGTTGAACATGTCGTGCAGGCGGCTCAGGTAGTTCAGCGCGGCGTTGGTCGAGGCGGTGATGTCGCGGCGGCCGTCGTACCAGTTGGTCTGACGCAGGTTGAAATGGCGGCCGGTGGAGGGGATGAACTGCCAGATGCCGACGGCGTGGCTGGGCGAATAGGCGTAGGGGTTGTAGGCGCTCTCGATCACCGGCAGCAGCGCCAGTTCCATCGGCATGTTGCGCTCTTCCAGGCGCTCAACCACATAGTGGATATAGCGGCTGCCACGCAGGCTGGCTTTCTCCATGAAGGAGGGGTTGGCGACGAACCACAGGCGCTGGTTCTCGATGCGCGGGTTGACGCCGATTTCGTCCTGCAGCTTGAAGCCGCCACGCATGCGCTCCCAGATGTCCCTGGGTTCCTCTTCCTGCACGCTGCCGTCGAGCCACTCCGGTTCCTGCTGGAGGCCGACGGCACGGTCGGTATCGCTGCCGATATCGTCGTGCCGCGCATTGCTCTGGCAGCCGGCTAGGCCGATGCACAACAACACCGCCAGAGCCCTTGCTCCCCGTGGCAAAGCTGCTGAATCAAGGGTTCTGAAAGGTAATAAGAACATCGGTTGGTATGTTTTCCGGCGCTAAAAATTCCCGGGATTCTAGAAATGGTCCTCCGGGCTGGTCAAGTTTTAATCAGTCCTGCTAGCCGGCGCGGAAGCCGTCCTTCCAGCGCCGCAAGCTGGCGAACACCCCTTCACCGCTGGCCTGTGAGGTGCCTTCCCGTTCGTCGATTTTTTCTTTAACGGATGTTTTGTTGCAGCGCAGGAAGGGGTTGGTGGCCTTCTCCAGGGCGATGTTCGAGGGCAGGCTGATGCGCCCGGCGGCGCGCCAGGCGCTGACCTCGGCGAAGCGGGCGGCGATCTCGGGGTTGTGCGGTTCCACCGCGCGGGCGAACTGCAGGTTGCTCAGGGTGTACTCGTGGGTGCAGTAGACTCGGGTGGTGTCCGGCAGGGCGGCCAGGCGCTGCAGGGAGTCGTGCATCTGCGCCGGCGTGCCCTCGAACAGCCGGCCGCAACCGGCGGCGAACAGGGTGTCGCCGCAGAACAGCAGCGCTTCCTCGGCCTGATGGTAGGCGATGTGCCCCAGGGTGTGGCCGGGCACCGCATATATAAGGAAGCTGCGGCCGAGCACCTCGACCCGGTCGCCTTCGTCCAGCGCCAGCTCGCGGGCGGGGATGATCTCCCGCGCCGGGCCGCAGACCCGCGCGCCTGTGGCCTGTTTGAGCTGCGTCACGCCGCCGACGTGGTCGGGATGGTGATGGGTGATCAGGATGTCGCTCAGGCGCCAGTCGGGATGGGCGGCCAGCCAGTCCAGCACCGGCCGGGCGTCGCCCGGGTCGACCACGGCGCACAGGCGCGTGGCGCTATCCTGCAGCAGCCAGATGTAGTTGTCGCTGAAGGCGGGCAGGGCATCGATCCGGAGCATATTCGGGGTCGCCAATTGGGAGTTAATGTCGCATCTTAAGCGGCAAAGACGGGTTTTTGTCACGGGAGGTCCCGATGAGCGAACAACCTTTCGCCCAGGCCGATGCCGAGTGGCTGGAGCTGACCGCGATGGCGCGCGCCTGGCTGGCTTCGCCGCTGGGCGAATTGCTGCTGGGCGAGGAGCGCCGGGCGCTGGACGAGGAGCTGGCGCGCTGCTTCGGCGGTTACCTGGTGCACTACGGGCCGGCCCAGGCCGAGCCGCCGAGGGCGCCGCAGATCCGCTGCAACGTGCGCCTGGGAGCACCGCTGGCCGGCGTGCATATCGCTTGCGAGGAGCAGGCCTGGCCGCTCGGCGAGCACGCGACCGACGTGGTGGTGCTGCAGCACGGCCTGGATTTCAGCCTGTCGCCCCACGGCCTGCTACGCGAGGCGGCGCGCAGCGTGCGCCCGGGTGGCTATCTGCTGATCACCGGGGTCAATCCCTGGAGCGCCTGGGGCCTGCGTCACTATTTCGCTCGCGACGGTTTCCGCCGGGCCCGCTGCATCGCCCCCGGCCGCCTGGCGGACTGGCTCAGCCTGCTGGGTTTCGCGCTGGAGAAACGCCGCTTCGGGTGCTATCGTCCGCCGCTTTCCGCGCCGGCCTGGCAGATGCGCCTGGCTGGCATGGAGGGCTGGGGCTCGCGTCTGCAGACCCCGGGTGGCGGCTTCTACCTGCTGGTGGCGCGCAAGTTGGTGGTCGGCTTGCGGCCGCTGCGCCCGGTGCCGCGGGCCAGCATGGGCAAGTTGCTGCCGCTGCCGGTGGCCAAGGTCAGTCGGCGCGAATCGAAGAATTGGCAAGAACGAAGCGAATGAGCGAAGAGATAGTCGAGATCTATACCGACGGTGCCTGCAAGGGCAACCCCGGCCCCGGTGGCTGGGGCGCGCTGCTGATCTACAAGGGCGCGGAGAAGGAGCTGTGGGGCGGCGAGCCCAACACCACCAACAACCGTATGGAACTGATGGCGGCGATCTGCGCGCTGATCGCCCTGACCCGGCCCTGCACGATACGCCTGACCACCGATTCGCAGTACGTGATGAAGGGCATCCAGGAGTGGCTGCCGAACTGGAAGAAGCGCGGCTGGAAGACCGCCAGCAAGGAGCCGGTGAAGAACGCCGACCTGTGGCAGGCGCTGGACGAGCAGGTCAGCCGTCACCGGGTCGAGTGGCAGTGGGTGCGCGGCCACACCGGCCACCCGGGCAACGAGAGGGCTGACCAGCTGGCCAACCGTGGCGTCGAAGAAGCGAGGGCAATGAAGCGTGCGTAGCGTCGTACTGGATACCGAAACCACCGGCATGCCGGTCACCGATGGCCACCGCATCATCGAGATCGGTTGCGTCGAGTTGGAGGGTCGGCGCCTGACCGGGCGCCACTTCCACGTCTATCTCAATCCGGATCGCGAGATCGACGAGGGTGCGATCGCCGTCCACGGCATCACCAACGAGTTCGTCGCCGACAAGCCGCGTTTCAAGGACGTGGCCGACGAGTTCTTCGAGTTCATCACTGGCGCCCAGTTGATCATCCACAACGCGGCGTTCGACGTCGGCTTCATCAACAACGAGTTCGCCCTGCTGGGGCAGAGCGAGCGCAGCGACGTCAGCGACTACTGCTCGATCCTTGACACCCTGCTGATGGCCCGCGAGCGCCATCCGGGCCAGCGCAACAACCTCGACGCACTGTGCAAGCGCTATGGTGTCGACAACTCCGGCCGCGATCTGCACGGCGCACTGCTCGACGCCGAGATCCTCGCCGACGTCTACCTGACCATGACCGGCGGTCAGACCCACCTGTCGCTGGCCGGCGAGGGTGGCGATGGCTCCGGTCGGGTGCTGCCCAGCCCGATCCGGCGTCTCGATCCGAACCGCACGCCGACCCGCGTGCTGCGCGCCAGCGAAGAAGAGCTGGCCGCCCATGCCGCGCGCCTGGCGGTGATCGAGAAGTCCGCCGGCGGCCCCTCGCTATGGACCAAGCTGGAAGAGCAGGCGTAAGCCGGTCGCCGGCAGCTACAAGCGGCAAGCCACAAGCCACAAGTAAAAGCCAGAGCAAAAGCCCAGACAGTGGGCGGGGCAGGGGCGCATGCTGGTCAGGCTTGCAGCTTGCAGCTTGCAGCTTGCAGCTTGCAGCTATTGCGACCTTTTCGTACAGCCTTCCGCACGGGGGGTTCCGCCCGTACGGGCGAACTTCTAACCTGAGGGGATAGGTGCCCGAGAGCACCATGCCCCTCAGGAAGACACAATGTATAAAGACCTGAACTTCCCCATCCTCATCGTTCACCGCGACATCAAGGCCGACACCGTTGCCGGCGAGCGCGTCCGCGCCATTGCCCAGGAGCTGGGCAAGGACGGCTTCACCATCCTCTCCACCGCCAGCTCCGCCGAGGGCCGCATCGTCGCCTCGACCCACCACGGCCTGGCCTGCATTCTGGTGGCCGCCGAAGGAGCGGGGGAGAACAGCCGCCTGCTGCAGGACATGGTCGAGCTGATCCGCGTGGCGCGGGTGCGCGCGCCGCAGCTGCCGATCTTCGCCCTCGGCGAGCAGGTCACCATCGAGAACGCGCCGGCCGACGCCATGGCCGACCTCAACCACCTGCGCGGCATCCTCTACCTGTACGAGGACACCGTGTCCTTCCTCGCCCGCCAGGTGGCGCGCGCCGCGCACAACTACCTGGACGGCCTGCTGCCGCCCTTCTTCAAGGCCCTGGTGCAGCACACCGCGCAGTCCAACTATTCCTGGCACACGCCCGGCCACGGCGGCGGCGTGGCCTATCGCAAGAGCCCGGTGGGGCAGGCCTTCCACCAGTTCTTCGGCGAGAACACCCTGCGTTCCGACCTCTCGGTATCGGTGCCCGAGCTGGGCTCGCTGCTCGACCACACCGGCCCGCTGGCCGAGGCCGAGGCGCGCGCCGCGCGCAACTTCGGCGCCGACCACACCTTCTTCGTGATCAACGGCACCTCGACGGCGAACAAGATCGTCTGGCACTCCATGGTCGGCCGCGACGACCTGGTGCTGGTCGACCGCAACTGCCACAAGTCGATCCTGCATTCGATCATCATGACCGGCGCCATCCCGCTCTACCTGTGTCCGGAGCGCAACGAGCTGGGCATCATCGGGCCCATTCCCCTGAGTGAGTTCAGCAAGGAGTCGATCCAGGCCAAGATCGACGCCAGCCCGCTGGCCCGCGGCCGCGCGCCCAAGGTCAAGCTGGCGGTGGTGACCAACTCCACCTACGACGGCCTCTGCTACAACGCCGAGATGGTCAAGCAGGCCCTGGGCGACTCGGTGGAAGTGCTGCACTTCGACGAGGCCTGGTACGCCTACGCCGCCTTCCACGAGTTCTACGCCGGGCGCTACGGCATGGGCACCCGCTGCGACGAGCACTCGCCGCTGGTGTTCAGCACCCATTCCACGCACAAGCTGCTGGCGGCCTTCAGCCAGGCCTCGATGATCCACGTGCAGGACGGCGGCGTGCGTCAGCTGGATCGTGATCGTTTCAACGAAGCCTTCATGATGCACATCTCCACCTCGCCGCAGTACGGCATCATCGCCTCGCTGGACGTGGCCTCGGCGATGATGGAGGGGCCGGCCGGGCGCTCGCTGATCCAGGAGACCTTCGACGAGGCGCTGAGCTTCCGCCGCGCCCTGGCCAACCTGCGGCAGAACCTGGCGGCCGACGACTGGTGGTTCAGTATCTGGCAGCCGGAGCAGGCCGGCGGCGAGGCGGTGCAGACCGGCGACTGGCTGCTGCAGCCCAACGCCGGCTGGCACGGCTTCGGCGAGGTGGCCGAGGACTACGTGCTGCTCGACCCGATCAAGGTCACCCTGGTGATGCCGGGGCTGTCCGCCGACGGCAAGCTGACCGAGGCCGGCATTCCCGCGGCGGTGGTCAGCAAGTTCCTCTGGGAGCGCGGCCTGGTGGTGGAGAAGACCGGCCTGTACTCCTTCCTGGTGCTGTTCTCCATGGGCATCACCAAGGGCAAGTGGAGCACCCTGCTCACCGAGCTGCTGGAGTTCAAGCGCCTGTACGACGCCAACGTGCCGTTGATGGATGCGCTGCCCTCGATCGCCCGCGAGGGCGGGGCGCGCTATGCCGGCATGGGCCTGCGTGACCTGTGCGACCAGTTGCACGGTTGCTACCGCGAGAACGCCACGGCCAAGGCGCTCAAGCGCATGTACACGGTGCTGCCGCAGGTGGCGATCAAGCCGGCCGAGGCCTATGACAAGCTGGTGCGTGGCGAGGTCGAGGCGGTGCCCATCGAGCGCCTGGAGGGGCGCCTGGCGGCGGTGATGCTGGTGCCCTATCCGCCGGGCATTCCGTTGATCATGCCGGGCGAACGCTTCACGCCCGAGACCCGCTCGATCATCGACTACCTGCACTTCGCCCGCACCTTCGACAGCCAGTTCCCCGGCTTCGATGCCGACGTGCATGGCCTGCAGCGCGAGGGGGCGAGCTATACGGTGGACTGCATCAAGGAGTAGGGGGCGGCCGCTGCGCAGCGGCGGCCTTCACCTGACGCCTTCGCGGCCTGGAACAGCATGGAAGCCTGGTGTTCCAGGCCGCCTGCTATCCGCTAGCCAGTAAGGCCGCGCTCACAGCCAGTGGCTGACCGCCCACCAACCCAGGCCGCCCATGACCAGGGTATAGGGCAGCGCCATCCACACCATGCGCCCATAGGACAGGCGGATCAGCGGGGCGATGGCCGAGGTGAGGAGGAACAGGAAGGCGGCCTGGCCATTGGGCGTGGCCACGCTGGGTAGGTTGGTGCCGGTATTGATGGCGATCGCCAGGGTGTCGAAATGCTCGCGGGTCATGTTGCCGGCCAGGAAGGCCTGCTTGACCTCGGTGATGTAGATGGTGGCGACGAACACGTTGTCGCTGATGGCCGAGAGCAGGCCGTTGGCGATGAACAGCATGCCCGGCTGCTGCTCGCCGGGCATGGCCAGCACCGCCTCGATGATGGGGCTGAACAGGTGCTGTTCGTGAATCACCGCGACCACGGCGAAGAACACCACCAGCAGTGCGGTGAACGGCAGCGCCTCCTGGAAGGCCCGGCCAATCTGGTGCTCGTCGGTGATGCCGTTGAAGGCGGTGATCAGCACGATGACCAGCAGGCCGATCAGGCCGACCTCGGCGACATGGAAGGCCAGGCCGAGGATCAGGATCAGCGCCGCAGCCCCCTGCACTAGGAGTGCCGCACGTTGGCTGTGGGTGCGGTGGCTGTCGTCTTCGCGGGCGTGGTCGGCCAGGACCTGGCGCACCGCCGATGGCAGGCGTGTGCCGTAGCCGAACCAGCGCAGTTGCTCCAGGAGCACGCAGGTCACCAGGCCGGCCGCCAGAACCGGCATGGATACCGGTGCCATGCGCGCGAAGAACTCACCGAAATGCCAGCCAGCCTCGTGGCCGATCAGCAGGTTCTGCGGTTCGCCTACCAGGGTGCAGACGCCGCCCAGTGCGGTACCGACGGCGCCATGCATGAGCAGGCTGCGCAGGAAGGCGCGGAAACGCTCCAGATCATCGCGGTGCAGCTCTACCACCTCGTTGTCGTTGTGCACGCCGCTTTCCTCGCGGGGGTTCTTGCCCGAGGCGACCCGGTGGTAGACGGAGAAGAAGCCGACGCCGACGCTGATGATCACGGCCGTCACCGTCAGTGCGTCGAGGAAGGCCGAGAGGAAGGCCGAGAACAGGCAGAACAGCAGGGACAGCAGGGCCTTGGAGCGCACGCCCAGGAGCAGGCGGGAGAAGATGAACAGCAGCAGGTCCTTCATGAAGTAGATGCCGGCCACCATGAACATCAGGAGCAGCAGCACCGGGAAGTTATGCGCCAGCTCCTCGTACAGCGACTGCGGTGTGGTCAGCTGCAGCAGCAGCGCCTGCAACACCAGCAAACCACCGGGCTGTAGCGGATAGCACTTCAGTGCCATGGCCAGGGTGAAGATGAACTCGCCGACCAGCAGCCAGCCGGTCACGGCGGGGCCGAGGCTCCATAACACCATAGGGTTGGCGATCAGAAAGAACAGGATGGTCAGCTTGTACCAGTGCGGCGAGTTGCCCAGAAAGTTGTGCATCAGGGCGCTGGAGAGTGATCTCTGCATCTGTGTTTCCCCTAGGTCAAAGGCCGAGCATCCCAGCTCAGTTCCAAAAAGATCAAGCGTTTAACGGAGATAGTCAGAATTCTTCTTAGCTTTACCAGCGTGTTCTGCATCACAGTGGACGGCATCGACTTTTATCGCGTGCTTGTTATAGTGGGCTGATCTATTCCAAAACAATACATCTGTGCGCACTCCGCTGCGCCTTGCCTTTGAGGATGATCTGCGTGTCCGATTACAAAGCCTTCCGCGTCGAGTTGCAGGACAAGATCGCCCATGTGCAGATCAACCGTCCGGAGAAGGTCAACGCGATGCACGCGGATTTCTGGACCGAGATCATCGATATCTTCCGCTGGGCCGATGACACCGACGAGGTCCGCGTGGTGGTGCTTTCCGGCGCCGGCAAACACTTCTCCTCGGGCATCGACCTGATGTTGCTGGCCCAGGCCGGCAGCGCCCTGGGCAAGGACGTCGGGCGCAATGTCGAGGCTCTGCGGCGCAAGATCCTGCAGCTGCAGGGCAGTTTCAACGCCGTCGACAACTGCCGCAAGCCGGTGCTGGCGGCCATCCAGGGCTACTGCCTGGGCGGCGCCATCGACCTGATCTCGGCCTGCGATATGCGTTATTCCACCATCGATGCGCAGTTCTCCATCAAGGAAATCGACATGGGCATGGCCGCCGACGTCGGCACCCTGCAGCGGCTGCCGCGCATCATCGGCGACGGCATGATGCGCGAACTGGCCTATACCGGGCGCACCATCGATGGCGTCGAGGCCCAGCGCATCAACCTGGTCAACCGTACCTATGCCAGCCAGGAAGAGTTGCTGGCCGGCGTGTTCGAGATCGCCCGCGACATCGCCGCCAAGTCGCCCATCGCCATTCGCGGCACCAAACACATGATTCGCTACATGCGCGACCACCGGGTCGACGATGGCCTGGAGTACGTGGCCAACTGGAACGGCGCCATGCTGCAGTCCGCCGATCTGCGCGTGGCCATGGCCGCGCACATGAGCAAGCAGAAGCCCGAATTCGCCGACTGACCTAGCCAAGAAGAGGTTCAGCAGACCCATGGTCACTGGAGCGACATCCCTGAGCCTGGTGCGTGACGAGTTGTTCACCACCATGGAGGAGACCGAGCAGAGTCTCGAACAGTTCATTGCCGAACGGAACAACGGCAGCCTGCTGCAGCAGGCGGTGGAGAACCTGCAGCAGGTGCGCGGCACCCTCAACCTGATCGAGCTGGCCGGCGCCGAGCTGCTGGCCCAGGAAGTGTTGCAGCAGGCCACCGATATCCCCGCCGGCGCCGGCGAGGAGCGCGACGGCCAGCTGGCCGCCCTGAGCAACGCCCTCTACGTGTTGCGCCGCTACCTGGAAAACGTCGACGCTCATCGCCAGGAAATGCCCGAGCTGCTGCTGCCGGCGATCAACGACCTGCGTCAGGCCGGCGCCCAGCCGCCGCTGCCGGAGAGCTTCTTCTTCAGCGTGCGCCTGGATCAGCCGCGCCCCGCCGGGGTGCCGGCGCCGGCCAGCCCCACGGATGTCCGGCGCCTGCGCCAGATGTACCAGATCGGCCTGCTCGGCCTGCTGCGCGAAGACAACGTCCAGGCCGGCCTCAAGCTGATGCTGCGTGCCCTGGTGCGCCTCGCCGGGGTGTTCGTCGACAAGCCGGCCGGGCGCCTGTATTGGGTGGGGGCCGCCGCCGTGGAATCGCAGCTGGACGGCCAACTGCTGCCGCGCAAGGCGCGCAAGCAGCTGTTTTCCCGCCTGGATCGCGAAATCAGGATGGCGCTGGGCGGCAATGGCAACTACGAGGCGCCGCGCAGCCTGCTCAAGGAGCTGTTGTACCTGGTGTCCCTGGCCGACAGCCGCGGGCCGCATGCCAGCATGGTGCGCGATGCCTTCGGTCTGGCGCCGCTGCCGTTCACCGACCATATGCTCGACGAGGAGTACCGGCGTCTGTCCGGTCCGGGGCAGGGCGTGATGCGCTCGCTGTCCACCGCCATCCGCGAGGAGCTGATCGGGGTCAAGGACCTGCTCGACCTGATCGAGCGTGGCACCGTGCAGCCGGAGAGCTTCGGCAGCCTGCACGCCCAGCTCGGCAAGCTGGCCAAGACCCTCGGCATGGTCGGCCTGAGCTCCGCGGCCAATGCGCTGCAGGTGCAGCTGGCCGTGGTCGGTGGCTGGAGCGAGAACAACCTGCCGCAGAGCGACGAGCTGCACCGGTTGGCGGAAGCGGTGCTTTATGTGGAAAGCATGGTGGCCAGCCTGGAGCGTGGCGAGCAGCGCAATCAGCGCTCGTCCCAGTCCCAGCCTGGCGACGAGGGCGAAGCTTTCGCCGCCCACCAGCTGACCGAGGCGCGCATCGTGGTGATCGACGAGGCCCAGGGCGGCCTGGCGCTGGCCAAGCGCGCCATCACCTCCTATCTGGAGGCGAGCGGCGATCGCATGCACCTGGCCAATGTCCCGATCAGCCTGCAGGCGGTACGCGGCGGCCTCTGGTTCCTCGGCCAGGAGCGGGCCGCCAAGCTGATCGGTCTGTGTGCCGACTATATCCAGGCGCAGATGATCGATGCCCGGCAGATGCCCTCCGAGCAGATGCTGGAGACCCTGGCCGACGCCCTCAGCAGCCTGGAGTACTACCTCGAAGGTGGCGCCGTGCTGCGCCCCGAGACCACGCCGAGCGTGCTCGATCTGGCCGAGGAAAGCGTGCGCGCCCTCGGCCTGTCGGTCGCTTCCTGATGGCCTCCGGCTGGCAGACCATGCCGCCGCTGGACAATGCCCAGCCCGGTGGCTGGGCATTGGTGCACGGCCCCCAGGGCTTTCTCGCCGACGCCAATGGCGTGCTGTTTCCGCGTGACTGGCTCAAACGCCAGGAGCTGCCGCTGGCGGGCGAGCAGGGCCTTGGTCAGTTCGACGGGCAGCCGGTCTGGCTGCTGCAACTGGAACAGCCGGCCGAGCTGGCGGGCTGCTTCTGGCAAGGCCTGCGGCAGTTCATGCTGCAGGCCGACTACCCGACGTTCCGCATGCTGTCCTTCGCCGAGCAGGTCGCTACCTGGCACGCTCAGCATCGCTTCTGCGGGCGTTGCGGCAGCCCGACCCGCCAGGTGCCGGGCGAGCGCTGCATGCGCTGCCCGGATTGTGGCCTGGACAGCTACGCGCGCATCTCGCCGAGCATGATAGTGCTGGTGACCCGCGGCGACGAGCTGCTGCTGGCCCGCTCGCCACGCTTCGTGCCGGGGGTCTACAGCACCCTGGCCGGCTTCGTCGAACCGGGCGAGTCGGCCGAGGAGTGCGTGGTCCGTGAGGTGCGCGAGGAGGTCGGCATCGAGGTCGGCAACCTGCAGTACCTGGGCAGCCAGGGCTGGCCCTTCCCGCACTCGCTGATGCTCGGCTTCCATGCCGAGTACGCCGGCGGCGAGATCACCCCGCAGCCGGACGAGATCGAGGACGCGCGCTGGTTCCCCATCGACCAGCTGCCACCCCTGCCGATGTCGCGCTCCATCGCCCGCTACCTGATCGACCTCTATGTGGCGCGCCGCCTGGGGCAGCCGGAACCGCAGCTGCTGCGTTAGGTGCTGATGGCGTCGGTGAAGGTCAGGCGGTTGCCGAAGGGATCGCGCACGCTCATGTCGCGACTGCCCCAGGACATGGCCTCGATGACCGGTCGCGCATAGCCGTATCCCTTCTGTTCCAGCGCCCGGTGCAGCGCGTCCAGGGCGTCGCTCTCGATCCGCAGTGCCGCACCCGGGCAGGCATCGCCATGATGCTCGGACAGGTGCAGCACGCAGCCGTCGCGCGACACCTGCGGGTACAGCGGCATGCCGGGGGCGAAGCGGTGCTCCCAGTCGATGCGGAACCCCAGATAGTCGACATAGAATTCCCGCGCCTTGTTCTCGTCGAAGATGCGCAGGATCGGGGTGGTGTTGCCGAGTCGCATGCTGAAGCTCCCTTTCAGAACCAGTGTTGCCAGGCCAGGCGCGCGGTCAGTGCCAGCACCACCAGGATGAACACCGGGCGGATGAATTTGGAACCGCCGCTGATGGCCGTGCGCGCGCCGAGGAAGGCACCCGCCATCAGCGCCAGGCCCATGCTGATGCCGAGCACCCAGGCCACCTGGCCGGCGATGATGAACACCACCAGGGCCATGCCGTTGCTGACGAAGTTCATGCTGCGCGCCACGCCGCTGGCACGCACCAGGTCCATGGGGTAGAGCAGCAGGGTGCTGACCGTCCAGAACGCGCCGGTGCCGGGGCCCGCCACGCCGTCATAGAAGCCCAGGCCGAGGCCCTGCGGCCACTGCCGGCCCTGGGCGACGGGCGCGTCCTGCTGGCCGTGGGTCTCCGGGGTCTTGCCGAACAGCAGGTACAGGCCGCAGCCGAACACCACGGCTGGCAGCATCTGGTTGAGCCAGGCGGCCGGCAGCCAGTGGGCGATGATGGCGCCGATGGCGGCGCCGATGGCCGTGGCCAGCAGCGCATTGCGCCAGGGCCTGGGGTGGAACAGCTTGCGCCGATAGAAGGTGTAGCTGGCGGTGGCCGAGCCGAAGGTGGCGCATAGCTTGTTGGTGCCCAGTACCAGATGCGGAGGCAGGCCGGCGGTGAGCAGGGCGGGAATGGTCAGCAGGCCGCCACCGCCGGCGATGGCATCGATGAAGCCGGCGGTGAAAGCGACAAGGGCGAGAATCAATAGGGTGCTCGGTTCGACGGCCAGCTCGAAGGGCAGGGGCATAAAAAACTCGAAGTGGATTCAATTGTGCGGGAGCGTTGCTGGTTCGCCGCGCGGCTGCTGAGCATAATGCCGGCAAAGAATCGCATAAGGAATCGCATTCATGCAGTACGACGGCCTGGCCTGGTTCACCGGCCTGCTGGCCCTGCTGGCCTTGATCATCGCCGCCCGCATCCTGTTCGCCCCGCACTGGTTTCTGGCCTGGCTGCGCGGCACCCTGGGCCTGGCCTTCCTGGCACTGGCCGGCCTGATCGGGGTGGTCGCCTACGACCTGCGCAGCTACGACGCCCAGGTGCTGGACAAGCCGCTGGTGACCCTGAGCTTCTCTGCCGAGGGCGAGCAGCGCTACCGGGTCAACCTGCTGGAAGGCGGCGAGGAGCGTGAGGTGCTGCTGGAGGGCGATCTGTGGCAGCTGGATGCCCGCCTGCTGGGCTGGAAGGGCCTGGCCAGGCTGATCGGCCTGCAGCCGGGCTATCGCCTGGAAAGGCTGTCCGGCCGCTTTCTGGCCATCGAGCAGCAGCAGAGTGCGCGACATGCCCAGGTACAGCTGGCGCAGAGCCCCTACGGCGTCGACCTGTGGCGCTGGCTGCGTCTGAGCCAGCGCGACCTGTTCCTGTTCGACCCGCAGGCCGTGCGGGTCACCTACCTGCCGATCGCCGACGGCGCGGTGTTCGCCGTCAGCTTGAGTCCGACCGGCCTGATGGCGCAGCCGATGAACCAGGCCGCCGAACAGGCGCTGAGGGACTGGCAGTAAGCCTATCCCCCTAAAGCAAAAGGGCCCCGTGGGGCCCTTTTGCTTTTAAGGACGAATCAGGACAGGAAGCCGCCGTCCACGTTCAGCGCCACGCCGGTGGTGTAGCTGGAGGCGTCGCTGGCCAGGTACAGCACGGCGCCGGCCATCTCGCTGGGGGCGGCCACGCGCTTGAGCGGGATGCGCTGCAGGGCCATGTTGAGGATGGCGTCGTTCTTGGTCAGGGCCGAGGCGAACTTGGTGTCGGTCAGGCCCGGCAGCAGGGCGTTGCAACGGATGCCGAACTGCGCGCACTCCTTGGCGAAGACCTTGGTCATGCTGATCACCGCGGCCTTGGTCACCGAGTAGATGCCCTGGAACTCGCCCGGGGAGACGCCGTTGATCGAGGCGACGTTGATGATACTGCCGCCACCGTTGGCCTTCATCAGCTTGCCGCCCTCGATGGACATGAAGTAGTAGCCGCGGATATTGACGTCGACGGTCTTCTGGAAGGCGCCCAGATCGGTGTCCAGCACGTTGCAGAACTGCGGGTTGGTGGCGGCGTTGTTGACCAGGATGTCGAGGCGGCCGAACTGCTCCTTGATCTGCGCGAATACGCTGGCGATCTGTTCCATCTCGCCGATATGGCAAGCGATGGCGGTGGCCTTGCCGCCGTCGGTGATGATGGCGTCGGCGACCTTCTGGCAGTCGTCGATCTTGCGGCTCGACACGATCACGTGGGCGCCCTGCTGGGCCAGCAGCTTGGCGATGGCCTCACCGATGCCGCGGCTGGCGCCGGAAACGAAAGCGATCTTGCCGTCGAGGTCGAACAGGTGGGTCTTGGACATTCTGGTTACCTTGTCTGAGCCGGGTTAGAGGGTGGATTTGCCGATGACCTGCAAGGCGGCCTGCTCCAGCAGCTTGTTCATCATGATGAACTGGGCGAAGCGCTTGTCCTTGGTCTGGCCGTGGAAGAATCGGTAGTAGATCTGCTGCACGATGCCGGCCAGGCGGAACAGACCGTAGACGTAGTAGAAGTCGAAGTTGTCGATCTGGATGCCGGCGCGCTCGGCGTAGTAGTCGACGAACTCCTGGCGGGTCAGCATGCCCGGGGCGTTGCTCGGCTGACGGCGCATCAGCTGCATGGGCTGCGGGTCGTTCGCTTCGATCCAGTAGGCCAGGGTATTGCCCAGGTCCATCAGCGGGTCGCCGATGGTGGTCAGTTCCCAGTCCAGCACGCCGATGATCTGCATCGGGTTGGTCGGGTCGAGCAGCACGTTGTCGAAACGGTAGTCGTTGTGCACGATGCCCGGCTTGTGGTGGTCGGCCGGCATCTTCTCGCGCAGCCAGGCCTTGACCGGTTCCCAGGTTGGGGCATCCGGGGTCAGGGCCTTCTCGTAGCGGTCGCTCCAGCCTTCGATCTGGCGCTTCACGTAGCCTTCCGGCTTGCCCAGGTCGGCCAGGCCGCAGGCCTGGTAGTCGACGTTGTGCAGCTCGACCAGCTTGTCGATGAAGCTCTTGCACAGCTCGCGGGTCTGCTCGGCGCCGAGGTTCAGCTCGGCCGGCATGTCGCTGCGCAGGATGATGCCCTTGACCCGCTGCATCACGTAGAACTCGGCACCGATCACCGACTCGTCGGTGCAGTGCACGTAGGCCTTGGGGCAGTAAGGGAATCCGGCGTTGAGCTGGTTGAGGATGCGGTACTCGCGGCCCATGTCGTGGGCCGACTTGGCCTTGTGGCCGAAGGGCGGGCGGCGCAGGACGAACTCCTGCTGTGGGTATTCCAGCAGATAGGTGAGGTTGGAGGCGCCGCCGGGGAATTGGCTGATGCGCGGCGTACCGGTCAGGCCCGGGATATGCGCCTTCAGGTACGGGTCGATCTGCGCGGCATCGAGTTCCTCGCCTTCGCGGATACCGGTGGACTGGTCTGTCAGCGTCATGCTTATCCCTTCTGCTGATGATGGGGGCCACTAATCATTTGTTAATCTAATGGTGCTATCGAGTGAAGCACAGCTTTATAGATGCGGCTGTTGGCCGTCGATCAAGAGGCCTGATTGCCGTCCTGTGCCTGTGGACGGGCGAAAAAAAACCGGAGCCTGGGGCTCCGGTTCTGCTCTGCTTCGCGGTGTGCCCTGGGGCTTATACCGGGAACAGCTCGGCCAGCTTCATGGCCAGCATCATGTCGCCTTCGGCGCGCAACTTGCCGCCCATGAAGGCCTGCATGCCGTCGGTTTCGCCGCTGGCGATACCGGCCAGGGTGGCGCTGTCCATGATCAGGGTGACGTTGGCGTTGGCGTTGTCGCCCTGCTGCACGTCGCAGGTGCCGTCCTTGACGATCAGCGCGTAGTTCTCACCGTCTTCGATGTTGAACTGGAATACCAGATCCAGACCGGCAGCGGCGCTGGCGTTGAACTTGGACTGCATGGTGTTGATGATGTCGGCAACGGAGCTCATGGTTTCATCCTTTGTTATCGAGGGTCTCGCGGCCTTGCGGGCCGTTTGTGGGCCGGTACTCAGCGGTAGGTGATGAGTTCCGGGGCCTTCAACAGTTCCAGGTGCACACGGCTGTTGAAGGAAGCCAGGGTCGCCTCGCTGCCGCGAAATTGCAGGCGCGACAGCGAGGTGTTGACGATCTGCCAGTTGAGTTCGAAGGCCCTGTCCGCCGGCACGCCGGTGAGCAGGTGGAGCAGGGCGGTGATGGTGCCGCCGGAGGTGAACACGGCGATGTTCTGCTTGCTCTCGGCCTGGGCCAGCAGGCGCTTCAGGCCACCCTGCACCTGTGCGACGAAGCCCAGCCAGGTCTCGTGGCCCGGTTGATCATGTTCGCCGCTGAGCCAGCGGCGGATGATGCGGGCGAACAGGTGTTGGAAGGCGGCGCGGTTCTGCGCCGGGTTGCGCAGGATGTCCAGGGCGTCCGGCTCGTCCGGCAGCATGGCCGGCAGCAGGCCGCGAATCACAGCGTCGGCGTCGAATTCGTTGAAGGCCGGGTCCACTTCCAGCTCGGGGGCGTTCAGGCCTGCGGCGATGCAGCGTTGCAGTGTGGCGCTGGCGGTATGTTGCTGGCGGCGCAGGTTGCCGCTCAGGCAGCGATCGAAGCTGATGCCGAGCTGGGCCAGATGGTCGCCGAGCACTTCGGCCTGGCGCACGCCGAGCGGCGACAGCACGTCGTAGTCGTCGGCGCCGAAAGAGGCTTGGCCATGTCGAATCAGGTAGATGCTGCCCACGTCCGCGTTACCCGGCGGGTTGAAGTTTCGCGAGGGTAGGGGCTCGGCCGGGCCCCTGTCAACGAAAAAACATACGCTTGTTTGAATTCATTCGGGGTGCCGATATAGGGCGCTTCGCGGTTGGCCGGCCGGCGCCGGCGCCGTTATGCTTGAGGCGAGCGGGCGTCTGCATGGGGCCCGTGACAGGATAGACGAGGGGGAACTGTGGAGTTTCTGATGGATTACGCGGAGTTCCTGCTCCGCACCCTGACGGTAGTGGTCGCGATCATCGTGGTGCTGCTGACCGTCGCTGCGCTGCGTGGCAAGGGCCGCGGCAAGGGCCATGGCCAGCTGCAGGTGCAGCGGCTCAATGATTTCTACAAGGGTTTGCGCCAGCGCCTGGAGCACGAGTTGCTGGACAAGGCGCAGCTCAAGGCCCGGCGCAAGGCCGAGGCCAAGCAGGCCAAACAGGAGAAGAAGGAGGGGCAGGCCAAGCCGCGGGTGTTCGTGCTCGACTTCGACGGTGACATCAAGGCTTCGGCCACCGACAACCTGCGCCACGAGGTCACCGCGCTGCTGAGCTTGGCCAACGCCCAGGACGAGGTGGTGCTGCGCCTGGAGAGTGGCGGCGGCATGGTGCACGGCTACGGGCTGGCGGCGTCGCAGCTGGCGCGCATCCGCCAGGCCGGCGTGCCGCTGACCGTGTGTGTGGACAAGGTGGCGGCCAGCGGCGGCTACATGATGGCCTGTATCGGCGACAAGGTGCTGTCCGCGCCCTTCGCCATCCTCGGCTCCATCGGTGTGGTGGCGCAGCTGCCGAACCTGCACCGCCTGCTGAAGAAGCACGATATCGACTTCGAAGTGCTCACCGCCGGCGAATACAAGCGTACCCTGACAGTGTTCGGTGAAAACACCGAGAAGGGCCGGGAGAAGTTCCAGGAGGATCTGGAGACCACCCACGAGCTGTTCAAGAACTTCGTCGCGCGCTACCGGCCGCAGTTGCTGATCGACGAGATCGCCACCGGCGAGGTCTGGCTGGGCGTCTCGGCACTGAACAAACACCTGGTCGACGAGCTCAAGACCAGTGACGAATACCTGGCCGAGCGCGCCCGCGAGGCCGAGCTGTTCCACCTGCACTACGCGGAGAAGAAGAGCCTGCCGGAACGCTTCGGCCTGGCTGCCAGCGTCACCCTGGATCGCCTGCTGCTGAACTGGTGGAGCCGGCTCAATCAACAACGTTTCTGGTAGGAGTAAGCCATGACAGCCTTCAAGGCTCTGCTGGTCGACGAGGAGAACGGCGCCTTCGTGCCGCGCGTGGTCGAGCGGGCGCTGAGCGACCTGCCCGAGGGCGAGGTGCTGATTCGTGTGCGCTATAGCTCGCTGAACTACAAGGACGCCCTGTCCGCCAGCGGCAACCGCGGCGTGACCAAGAGCTACCCGCATACCCCCGGCATCGACGCCGCCGGGGTGGTCGAGCAGTCGAGCGTGGGCGAGTTCGCCGCCGGTGACGAGGTGATCATCACCGGCTACGACCTGGGCATGAACACCGCCGGCGGCTTCGGCCAGTACGTCCGTGTGCCGGCGGCCTGGGTGATCAAGCGGCCCAAGGGGCTGAGCCTGCGCGAGGCCATGCTGCTCGGCACCGCCGGCCTGACCGCTGCGCTGTGCGTGGACAAGCTGGAGCAGGCCGGCCTGACTCCTGCCGCCGGTCCGGTGCTGGTCACCGGCGCCACCGGTGGTGTCGGCAGCATCGCCGTGGCCCTGCTGGCGCGTCTCGGCTACAACGTCGCGGCTTCCACCGGCAAGGCCGGGCAGGGCGAGTTCCTGCGCCAGCTCGGTGCCCAGCAGATAGTGCCGCGCGAAGAGCTGCAGGAGGGCGCGGACAAGGCCATGCTCAAGGAGCGCTGGGCCGGCGCGGTGGATACCGTCGGCGGCGACATTCTGTTCAACGTGGTCAAGTCGCTGCGCTACGGCGCCAGCGCCGCCTGCTGCGGTCTGACCGCCGGCATGGGCTTCAAGGGCAACGTGGCGCCCTTCATCCTGCGCGGGGTCAACCTGCTGGGCGTGGACTCGGTCGAGCTGCCCCTGGTGGTCAAGGCCTCCATGTGGGACAAGCTGTCCCTGCAATGGAAACTCGGTAGCCTGGAGAGCCTGGCCGAGGAAGTGAGCCTGGAGCAGCTGCCCCAGGCCATCGCGCAGATCCTTGCCGGCAAGCTGGTCGGGCGGGTGCTGGTCAGCCTCGACTGAGCAGCCCCGGCCGTGGGTCAGCCCAGGTCAGGCAGCAGGTACCCCGTCCACAGCGAGTCGGCGAACTGGTTGCGGAAGAATCCGAAGTGACCGATGCGCTTCGCCCCGATGTCCTGTGGGGCGATGCGCTTGGCCGTCTGCGGCGCGCTGCGATAGAAGCCATGCAGCGACTCGGTATTGCGCCTGGACATCATCTCGTCGTCGGTGAACGAGATCGAGGTGATCGGGGTGCGCACCGCCGAGTAGGCAGCGCGGACTTCCGCCCCTTCGGCGCCCACCGAGTACTCCGGGTTCAGGCACCAGCGACGCCACTGTCTGATCACGCCGCGTGGCAGATCGCCGACCATGCCCAGACGGCGCCCCGGGAAGTAGCCGGCCAGTGGCGTCACCAGTGGGGCCACGCAGTACCAGAGCAACCAGGCCTTGTGGCGCAGGCTCCTGGTGTTTTCCCGCCAGTAGCCGCTGCCGGTGGCGATGGTGAAGGCGCGCCGGATGCGTTCGCTGCCCTGCACGAAAGGCAGGATCTGCCCACCCAGGCTATGGCCTATCCAATACACCGGCAGTTCGCCGGCGGCCTCGACGACCGCGTCGAGCATGACGCTGCAGTCGTGGCGGCCCCAGCCGATCACATCCACGTCCAGTGCGCGCAGGGAGCCGTTGCGGGAGAGCCCCATGCCCACGTAGTCGAAGGTCACGGCGAGGTAGCCGTGTTCGGCCAGCCAGCGGGCAAAGGCCTCGTAGAAGCGCTGCTCGACGCCCATGGCCGGGACGATCAGCACGGCGCCGCGTGCATCGCCTGGCGGCCGATACCAGTGGCTGGACAGGCTGTGCCCGTTGCCATTGTCCAGCGAGCGAGAAAGTGGGGTGATCATGATGAGCTCCGGATGAATCAGGCCTGACTGACGTACATGGTGATCTCGGCGCGCAGCACCGGGGTGTCCTCGACATAGGCCACTACCGGCACCTTCACGTCGCCGGCCTGGCTCCAGTCGATGGCGCTACCATCGGCCACGGCGCGCACGTCGCCCTTGGCCTTGGCCAGGTACTCCACCGTCATTCCGCGCGGAATCCAGCGGTAGCCGGTTGGGATGGAGGCATCGGTCATGGTGCCGGCGACCAGTTCGGCAGCGTTGCACAGGGCTATGGCGTGTACGGTGCCGAGGTGGTTGAGCACCTCGCGGCGTTTGGGGAAAGTCACCTCGGCATAGCCCGGGCGCAGCTCGACGAACTGCGGGGCGATGCTGGCGAAGTAGGGGGCGACCTGTCCGATCATGGTGCTGAACTGGGCGGGGCCGACCTGCTGGTACATCTGCATCATCTGACTCATGGGGGCTCCTGTGGATCATTGAAGAGAAGCGCGCGCCAGGCAGTATACGTATACTAGAAAACAATTCTAGAAAATTATTCTAATCTGATCGGAGAGCCCATGGCCCGTCGTTCCCGCAAGGACGAAATCCTCCAGGCCGCCCTGGCCTGCTTCACCGAGTTCGGGGTGGATGCCACCACCATCGAGATGATCCGCGACCGCTCCGGCGCCAGCATCGGCAGCCTCTACCATCATTTCGGCAACAAGGAGCGCATCATCGGCGCGCTGTACCTGGCCGGTACTGCCGAGTACGCGGCGTTGCTGGCCGAGGGTTTCGCCACCGCCGACAGTGCCGAGGCCTGCGTGCATCTGCTGGTGACCAGCTATGTCGACTGGGTGGTGGCCAACCCGGACTGGGCACGCTTCATCCTGCACAGCCGTGGGCGGGTCGAGGCCAGCGAGATGGGGGGGGAATTGCGCGAGGCCAATCGCATGCACTACCAGCGCATCCTCGATGCCCTGGCCGGTTACCGCGAGGAGGGGCTGTTTAAGGCCATGCCGGCCGACTGCTTCGCCTCGGTGATCATCGGCCCGGCCCACGACTTCGCCCGCAACTGGCTGGCCGGACGCACCCACACCGATCTGGCCGACTGCCGCGAGCTGCTGGCGCGGGTGGCTTGGGAGTCGGTGAGGGCCTAGTAGCCAGGTGCAATCCGGGTATTTCTCCCGGACTGCACAGGGATGCTGCACACGCCCATGCGCCCGTCCGGTGCCACCTTGCTAGGTTCGAGAGACGGTGCTGGGGCCTGGAGCAAGGGCTTCTTATGTCTAGTCATAATCGATTGCCCGGCTGATTGTTGTCCTTAGGCAAAAAACCTGCCCAATCTCTCGGAATTTCCTGTATGATCCGCGCCCGGCCAAAACGGCCCCGTCAATTCCACGAAGCGCCGCTTCGCTACTGGCCTGCCTTGCGGGCTACCCTTGACGTTTCATCCATCGCGAATTCGCAAACACCCGTCGATCGGCTGCCAGGGTGACCCACAAGGTCCTTCACGGCGCGCGCAGCCTTTGTTCCTGGGTCTTTGCGGATGCACATAGAGGCATACCATGACTCAGGAAACCGGCACCTTTGCCGATCTCGGCCTTCATCCTTCCATTCTTGCCGCCATCACCGCGGTGGGTTACGAAGAGCCGTCCCCCATTCAGGCCCAGTCGATCCCGGTGATCCTCGGTGGCCACGACATGATCGGCCAGGCCCAGACCGGCACCGGCAAGACCGCCGCCTTCGCCCTGCCGATCCTGTCCAAGCTCGACCCGGCCAAGCGCGAGCCGCAGGCGCTGATCCTGGCGCCGACCCGCGAGCTGGCCCTGCAGGTGGCCACCGCCTTCGAGACCTACTCCAAGCAGATGCCGGGCGTGAACGTGGTCGCCGTGTACGGCGGCGCCCCCATGGGCCCGCAGCTCAAGGCCCTGCGCATGGGCGCACAGATCATCGTCGCCACCCCGGGCCGCCTGGTCGATCACCTGGGCCGCAATGACCAGCTGCTGTCGACCATCCGCCACCTGGTGCTGGACGAGGCCGACGAGATGCTCAAGCTCGGCTTCATGGACGACCTGGAAGTGATCTTCCAGGCCATGCCGGAAAGCCGCCAGAGCGTGCTGTTCTCCGCCACCCTGCCGCACTCCATCCGCGAGATCGCCGAGAAGCACCTGCGCGAGCCCAAGCACGTCAAGATCGCGGCCAAGACCCAGACCGTGTCGCGCATCGAGCAGGCCCATTTGATGATCCACGCCGATCAGAAGATCAATGCCGTGACCCGCCTGCTGGAAGTCGAGGACTTCGACGCGCTGATCGCCTTCGTGCGCACCAAGCAGGCCACCCTGGACCTGGCCGCCGCCCTGGAAGCCAAGGGCTACAAGGCCGCCGCGCTGAACGGCGACATCGCCCAGAACCAGCGCGAGCGGGTGATCGAGTCGCTCAAGGATGGCCGCCTGGATATCGTGGTCGCTACCGATGTGGCCGCCCGCGGTATCGACGTGCCACGCATCACCCATGTACTCAACGTCGACATGCCCTATGACCCTGAGTCCTACGTACACCGCATCGGCCGTACCGGCCGTGCCGGTCGCGACGGCCGTGCCCTGCTGCTGGTGACACCGCGCGAGCGGCGCATGCTGCAGGTGATCGAGCGCGTCACCGGGCAGAAGGTCGGCGAGGTCAAGCTGCCGACGCCGCAGCAGGTGCTGGACGCACGCATCAAAAAGCTTACCGCCAGCCTGGCACCGCTGACTGCCGAGGCCGAAGCCAGCCACGGCGAGCTGCTCGACCGCCTGGTCGGCGACATCGGCTGCAGCCCGCGCGCCCTGGCCACAGCCTTACTCAAGCTTGCCACCAAGGGTCAGGCCCTGGACCTGGCCAGCGTCGAGCGCGAGCAGCCGCTGGTACCGACTGCCGGGCCGGCGCGTGAGCGCCGCGAGCGCGACGGTGAGCGCCCGGAGCGTGGCGAGCGCTCCGAGCGCCGGCCGATGGCCGCGCCGAGCGAAGGCAAGGTGCGCTGCCGCACCGCCCTGGGCGCACGCGACGGCATCGCCGCGAAGAACCTGCTGGGCGCCATCCTCAACGAGGGCAATCTGCAGCGCGATGCCATCGGTCGCATCCAGATCCGCGAGACCTTCAGCCTAGTCGAGCTGCCGGAAGACGGCCTGGATCGCCTGCTCGGCAAGCTCAAGGACACCCGCGTCGCCGGCAAGGCCCTGAAGCTGCGCCGCTACCGCGAGGACTGAGTCCTACGCCGCTGTGCCAAGAGCCCCGCCTGTGCGGGGCTCTTTCGTTTCAGCTTTCTTTCTGCCGCTCGATAAGCACCGCGATCGCCGCCAGTGCGATAGCCAGGCTGTAGGCGAACAGGCCCAGGTTGATGCCAAAGATCATCTTTTCCGAGCCGTCGGACAGCACCATGGAGCCGTCGTACTGGCCGCGCAGGGCATAGGCGAAGAGAAAGCCGCCGGTGACGAACAGGGTGAGCAGGCTGCTCAGGCGGATCTCGTTCCTGAACCACACCAGCCACAGGCTGAAGGCGCCCAGGGCGCAGTTGGTGACCAGCTGCCAGACTTCGTGCAAGCGCGCGTGGGGCGTCCACTGCGGGTTGAATACGTGACTGGCGTTGATCTCGAAGATCGGCACCGCCAGCGCGTAGAAGGCGATGCCGACGGTGATCAGGAGCTTGGCAAGCATGGCAACTGTCCCTGTCTCGAGGAAGGTGTCGCCACTCTAGCGGAAGGTGAAGCGTAGCGCCTGCGCGGGATGCTCAGGCGCTCCTCAGCTCCAGGTGCTCGCGCAGGTCGCGCAGATCGCAGGCGTCCTGATTGAGGCGGTGGATGACATTGAACAGCTGCTGCTTGAGCAGCTCGTCGCCGCTGCGCTCGGCGGCGCGCATCACCGCCAGGGCGGCGTCTTCGTTGTGGCTGGCCACCAGATCCAGGGTCTTGCGGATGTTTCGTGTCGCGCGCATTGATGCAGGCCTGTCGGAAAAACTGCGCGTACCTTATCCGCGGTGCGTTGCTTTTTTATTGCAGCGGCCTGGGCTCAGTCGAAGCGGTAGATGTCCATCCCCAGGGCGCCATAGGTGAAGCCACGGTGTACCAGGGTGAAGCGCTCGCCGGCGCCTAGGGCGAAGTACAACGGCAACAGGTGTTCCTCGCTGGGGTGGTTGCGCGCCGCGTGCGGCGCCTGGCGCCGGTAGTCGAGCAGCGCGGCGCGGTCGTCGGCCTGCAGCCTGTCCACCATCCAGTTGCGAAACTCGGCGGCCCAGGGTTCGATGACGTCTGGGCCGGCTTGCCAGTCCAGTTCGCCGAGGTTGTGGGTGATGCTGCCGGAGCCGACCAGTAATACACCTTGGTCGCGCAGCTCGCGCAGGGCCTGGCCGACGCGTAGCTGCAACTCGGGGCCGGCCTGGCTGGGCAGCGACAGCTGCAGCACGGGGATATCGGCCTGCGGGTACATCAGCCGCAGTGGCACCCAGGCGCCGTGGTCGCGCGGGCGCCGTTCGTCCAGCGCGGCGGGCAGCCCCGCGGCGGCGAGGAGCGAGGCCGCTCGTTCAGCCAGCTCGGGCGCGCCCGGGGCCGGGTACTGCACGGCATAGAGGGGCGCGGGAAAGCCGCCGAAGTCGTGCCAGGTAGTCGGCCAGGCCGCGCTGCCGAGCAACAGCTCGCGGCTCTCCCAGTGCGCGGAGACCACCAGCACGGCGCGCGGTCGCGGCAGGGCCGCGGCCAGCGCCGCGAGCGCGGGGCCGCTGGCGCCGGGTTCGAGGGCCAGCATGGGCGAGCCATGAGAGACGAAGAGGCTGGGCAGCATGGCGTTCTCCAGTGGGGGATGGCGCCATTGTCCTACGGAGAGGTCTCGATGAATAACGCAGCTTTCCCGTCGATTCTATCGAACTGCTCGATGAGTCTGCTTCAGGGCAGCAGGGTGCCGAACGCCACCTCGATATTGATGCCCAGGCTGATCACACCGAGCAGCTCGCCGCTCTTGGGGTCGTGCAGGGGCGCCGAGGCCTTGCTCTGGAAGCTCTGGGTGGAGCCGTCGTATTCGATGTCACTGATGTGTACCTGACCCGGAGACAGCGCGATGGCCACGCTGAAGTGCTCTTCGTCGGCCTGCCAGTAGTCGCTGGTCACCCGGCTCATGGCCAGCAGCTGGCCGCTGCGATCGCTGACGAACAGCTCGTTGAACAGTGGTCGGTACTGGCGGGCGATGCTTACCAGCAGGCGAGAGGGCTGGGTACGCTGCACCCGCTTGATCAGCGGCTTCTCTTCGAGGATGCGTTCGCGTAGCCACTGCCTGTCCAGCTCGCGGATGCGCTCCTCGCTGTTGCCCAGTTGCGCGCCGCTGCGCAGTGCCGTGAGCAGGTCGGGGTGGTAGGCCCAGCGTTGCAAGTGTTGCTTGACCAGCTGTTGCAGGTAGTTGCGTTCTCCGTCGCTCAGCGGCGTTGCGTCCGGGGCGCAGTTCTCCACCTGGCGATTGAAGGCCTTGAGGAAGTCCGGATGCTCGTCGAGAAAGGCGCGGGAGAAGTACACGCCCATCGGCGAGTAGCGCACGAAGCGCTGCAGCAGCGGGCGGCGCTTCGCATCGCTCTCGACCAGGCTGTTCATGGCCGAGCTGTCGGCCAGCAATAGGTCGATGCGCTCATGGTGCAGCAACTCCACCAGTTGTTTCAGGCGGGATGCCCGTTGCGTCACCGAGATACCGCGCGACTCCAGCCAGGTCAGGGCGTTGCTGCCGAGCACGCTGCCGATGCGCAGCCGAGGGTCCCAGACCGGTCGGTTGAGCATGTGCGGGTCGAGGGCGTACCAGTACCACTTCTCAATCAGTAGTGGCGCGGAGAGCTGCGCATAGCCGTCCACCTGGTTGTCCGGCGCCGAGCTGAAGAAGCCGTCGGCGAGGCGCCGGCTGACGTTCTGCCGGGCCCTGCTGAAGGAGGTCACCTGGATTCGGTAGGGTTGCTGCATGCGGCCGAAGATGCACTCGAGTACCTTGACCGACAGCCCGCTGAGTTCGCCATCCATGACCACCTGGTAGGGCTCTTCGGTGCTGGTATCGAGACGCACGGGCTCTGCCAGCTCCGCCCTGGCATTGCCAAGGGCGAGAAGCAGCAGACAGAGAGCGGGGATTCGTGGCATGCCGGCCTCATGGCACTGCGAGCGTTAGCTGCAGTCTAGTCCAGCCCAGAACGAGCGAAGGCGGCCCTGGGGCCGCCTTCGTGGAGTGCGCTTAGGCTGGCTCAACCGCGCTGGCGCAGGGCCTCGATGCGGTCTTCCAGCGGCGGGTGGCTCATCAGCAGACCGGCCAGGCCGTTCTTCAGGCCGCCGTTGATGCCGAAGGCGGTCATGCTGCTGGGCATCTGCACCGGTACGCCCTGTTCGGCGCGCAGGCGCTGCAGGGCGGCGATCATGGCGCCGGTGCCAGCCAGGTGGGCGCCGGCCTCGTCGGCCTTGAACTCGCGGCGACGGGAGAACCACATGACGATGATGCTGGCCAGGATGCCCAGCACCAGCTCGGCGAAGATGGTCGCCAGCATGTAGCCGATACCCGGGCCGTCCTCGTTCTTCAGGATGACCTTGTCGACGAAGTTGCCGAAGATGCGCGCGAAGAACATCACGAAGGTGTTCACCACGCCCTGGATCATGGCCAGGGTGACCATGTCGCCGTTGGCCACGTGGCCGATCTCGTGGGCCAGCACCGCCTTCACCTCATCGGGCGAGAAGCGTTCCAGCAGGCCCTGGCTGACGGCCACCAGGGCGTCGTTGCGGTTCCAGCCGGTGGCGAAGGCGTTGGACTCGTAGGCCGGGAAGATGCCCACTTCCGGCATCCTGATGCCGGCCTCGCGGGACAGCTCCTCGACGGTCTGCAACAGCCACTGCTCGTGGCGGGTGCGCGGCTGGGTGATGATCTCGGTACCGGTGCTCATCTTCGCCATCCACTTGGACAGGAACAGCGAGATGAAGGAGCCGACGAAGCCGAATACGGCGCAGAAGACCAGCAGGCTGCCGTAGTTCTGGCCGGTGAAACGATCGACCCCGAGCAGTTTCAGGGTGACGCTGGCGATCAGCAGCACCGCCAGGTTGGTAGCCAGGAACAGCACGATACGCATCATGGTTTAAAGCTTCTCCTCAGGCGAGAGACGGTCTAAGTATGCGAGCTATATAAGGTTGGCCCGCGACCGCTTCAACCGAGGCACTATTTCAAACTATGTCGCTTGCCGGGTTCAGGCTGCTCTCGAACAGCAGGCGGGCGAGGCGCGCGGTACGCTCGCCGTTGTGCTGAGCCAGGGCCTCGCGCAGCTGCCAGGCGAGGGTGGCCTGCACCCTGCGCACGCTGGGCGGCAGGGCCTCGCCGGCGGGCAGGGCGTGGGGCACGCCGCGCGACAGGCGCATAAAGCCCTTCTCGGTCAGTACCGCCTGGTCCAGGGCATCGTAGGCGATGGTCGAGTCGAAGCGGATGTAGCCTTCCTCGGCCAGCCACAGCAGGGCGCCCAGACAGGCCTGGTGGCGCTTGCTGGGCAGGCCGAACTCGTCGGGCTCCTCGCGGCCGATCAGGTCTTCCACATAGAGTGCCAGTTTGCGTGGGAAGGCCTGATAGAGCATCAGCATGCCGGCGGCGGCATCCTTGTAGAACTCGTCGATCTGCAGGTCCATGCCCGGCCTATTGCTGGTAGGTCTTGAGGAAGTTGCCGATGCGGCCGATGGCCTGCTCCAGGTCGTCGACGCGGGGCAGGGTGACCACGCGGAAGTGGTCCGGCCAGGGCCAGTTGAAGGCGGTGCCCTGGACGATCAGCAGCTTCTCGGAGAGCAGCAGGTCGAGGACGAACTTCTCGTCGTTGTGGATCGGGCAGACCTTGGGGTCGATCCTGGGGAAGGCGTAGAGCGCGCCCATCGGCTTGACGCAGCTGACCCCGGGAATGTCGTTGAGCAGCTCCCAGGCGCGGTTGCGCTGCTCCAACAGGCGGCCGTTGGGCAGCACCAGATCGTTGATGCTCTGGTAGCCGCCCAGGGCGGTCTGGATCGCGTGCTGGCTGGGGACATTCGCACAGAGGCGCATATTGGCCAGCATGTCGAGGCCTTCGATATAGCTCTGCGCGCGGTGCTTGGGCCCGGAGATGGCCACCCAGCCGGAGCGGAAGCCGGCCACCCGGTAGCTCTTGGACAGGCCGTTGAAGGTCAGGCACAGCACGTCCGGCGCCAGCGAGGCGGTGGAGATGTGCACGGCCTCGTCGTAGAGGATCTTGTCGTAGATCTCGTCGGAGAACAGCACCAGGTTGTGCTGGCGCGCGACTTCCACCAGCTCTTCCAGCACTTCCTTGGAGTACACGGCGCCGGTCGGATTGTTCGGGTTGATCAGCACCAGGGCCTTGGTGTTGCTGCTGATCTTGGCCTTGATGTCGGCGATATCCGGGAACCAGCCGGCCTGCTCGTCGCACAGGTAGTGCACCGGCTTGCCGCCGGACAGCGCCACGGCGGCGGTCCACAGCGGGTAGTCGGGGGCCGGGATCAGCACTTCGTCGCCATTGTTGAGCAGCGCCTGCATGGCCATCACGATCAGCTCGGAGACGCCGTTACCGAGGTAGATGTCCTCGATGCCGACGCCTTCCACCTGCTTCTGCTGGTAGTACTGCATCACCGCCTTGCGTGCGCTGAACAGGCCCTTGGAGTCGCAGTAGCCCTGGGCGGTGGGCAGGTTGCGGATCACGTCCTGGAGGATTTCCTCGGGGGCCTCGAAACCGAACGGCGCCGGGTTGCCGATATTCAGCTTGAGGATGCGCTGGCCTTCCTCTTCCAGGCGTTTGGCGTGCTTGAGCACCGGCCCGCGGATGTCGTAGCAGACGTTGGCGAGCTTGTTCGATTTGCTGACCTGCATGATCCTGTGTCCCGATGCGGAGCCTGCGCTGTAACGCGGCAGGCAGACTGGCGTCCAAAGAGGCACGCATGATACGTGTGGCCCGGCATCCGGAAAAGGTACCGGCCGGGCATTATTCCGCCGATGAGGAGCACCCCATGGAAAAGATCGAGAAACCCCTGGAAGCCTGGCGCGACGAGCTCTCCGAGGCGCAGTTCCACGTCTGTCGGCTGGGCGGCACCGAGCGTGCCTTCACCGGCGAATACCACGACAGCAAGGTGCCCGGCATCTACCACTGCGCCTGCTGCGGCGAGGCACTGTTCGACTCGGATGCCAAGTACGATTCCGGCAGCGGCTGGCCCAGCTATTTCCAGCCGGTCAGCGGCGAAGTGATCGCCGAGAAGGAGGACTTCAGCCACGGCATGCACCGCATCGAGGTCAAGTGCGCCAAGTGCGACGCCCACCTCGGCCACGTATTCCCCGATGGGCCGCAGCCGACCGGGCTGCGTTACTGCATCAACTCGGTGGCGCTGAAGCTGGTGCCGCGCTGAGGGTTCCGCGAGGCTCGCCGACCGGCGGGCCTTCTTATTGGGCAATTAAGTTGTGTGCAAATGAATTGCTCACTATATTCTTCACTCCTTCAGCGCAACGGAGCCGCGAGCCATGAGCGACAAGCTTTTCGATATCCCCGTCACCACCATCAAGGGCGAGCAGAAGACCCTCAAGGACTTCGGCGGCAAGGCCGTACTGGTGGTCAACACCGCCAGCAAGTGCGGTTTCACCCCGCAGTACAAGGGGTTGGAGCACATCTGGCAGCAGTACAAGGACAAGGGCCTGGTGGTGCTGGGCTTTCCCTGCAACCAGTTCGGCAAGCAGGAGCCGGGCGACGAGGGTGCCATCAGCGAGTTCTGCGAGCTGAACTTCGGCGTCAGCTTCCCGCTGTTCAAGAAGATCGACGTCAATGGCGCCGACGCTCATCCGCTCTATGTGCGGCTCAAGGAGCGCGCGCCGGGGCTGCTCGGCAGCAAGGGCATCAAGTGGAACTTCACCAAGTTCCTGATCAGCGGCGACGGTTCCCAGGTCAAGCGTTTCGCCCCGACCACCAAGCCGGAGGAGCTGAGCACCGAGATCGAAGCCCTGCTGCAATGAGTGCATTCGACCAGGCCGAAGCGCAACTGCTGCTGGACAACCAGCTGTGCTTCAAGCTCTACGCCGCCTCGCGGGCGGTGATCCGCGCCTACAAGCCGATGCTCGATGAGCTCGGCCTGACCTATCCGCAGTACCTGGTCATGCTGGTGCTCTGGGAGTGGCAGGCGGCGTCGCCGCCGCAGGCCACGGTCAAAGCCCTGGGCGAGCGGCTGCAGCTCGACTCCGGCACCCTGACGCCCTTGCTCAAGCGCCTGGAGCAGCTCGGCCTGGTATGTCGCCGCCGCTCCAGTGCCGACGAACGCGAGCTGTGCCTGGCACTGAGTGAGTCGGGCGTGGCGCTGCGCGACCGGGTGTTGCCGCTCAAGCAGCGTCTGCTGTGCGAGAGCGGCGTCGATCTCGGCGCGCTGGATGGCCTGCGTCAGGGGCTCGGGCAGCTGCTGAGCCTGCTCAAGGTTCACTCGTGAGCGGTAGCCAGCTGTCCAGCAGGTTGGCCAGGTCCTCGCGGCGGAAGGGCTTGGCCAGATAGTCGTTCATCCCTGCCGCCTGGCAGCGCTCGCGTTCGTCCGGCAGGGCGTTGGCGGTCAGTGCGATGACCGGCAGGTCGGGCCAGCGTCCGCTCTGACGGATGCGCCGGGTCGCCTCGTAGCCATCCATCACCGGCATGTTGCAGTCCATCAGCACCAGATCCACCGGGTGCTGCTCCAGGTAGCCGATGGCTTCGCCGCCATGCGCGGCCACTGCCACTTCGCAACCCAGCTTGCTTAGCATGGCTTTGGCCACCATCTGGTTCACCGGGTTGTCCTCCACCAGCAGCACCCTGGCCTGCTGGCGCGTTGGCTGCTGCAGTTCCGCGTGGCTGGGCTCGGCCGTGGCGGCGAGTTGCCGCAGCAGGCGCTGCAATGCACGGTGCAGCGCGTGGCGCGCCAGCGGGCGGGCCAGCTGCTCCAGCGGAGCCAGTTCGCTGGCCAGGGCCGATGGAATGAAGGCGCCATAGGCGGAGACCAGCAGCAGCGGTACCTGCCGCTCTCGCCGCAAGGCACGCAGGCGCTCGGGGTTGGCGCAGATCAGCAGGTCGGCTTCTATGGCGTCGGCAGAGGCGCTCTCATCGAGCCGCTGGAACTGCAGCCCCCAGCTCGGCAGCCAGCTCTGCAGCTGTTCGGCAAGGCCGCTGCCGGTCGCGCAGAAGGCCGCCACGAGACCATGCAGCGGCGGCCAGCTGAGCGGCGGGGTGTGTTGCGGCAAAGGCAGCTCGGCACTGAACTGGCTGCCGACGCCTTCCCGGGATTCGAGCTGCAATTGGCCCTGCATGGCCTCGCACAGGCGACGGGTGAGGGCCAGGCCGAGGCCGGTGCCGCCGAACTGGCGGGTGATGCCAGCACCGGCCTGGAGGAAGGGCTGGAAGATGCGCTGGTGCGCATCCTCGGGGATGCCGATGCCGGTATCGCTGACCAGGATGCGTACGCCCTTGGCGCTCGGCGCCACGCGCAAATCGACGCGCCCGGCGCGGGTGAACTTGAGGGCGTTGGACAGCAGGTTGCTGATCACCTGGCGCACCCGGGTCGGATCACCGAGCACCTGGGCCGGCAGGTTCGGATCGATCAGGCAGGTCAGTTCGACCTTGGGGCCGGCGTTCTGCGACAGCAGGTTGGCGGTGTCTTCCGCCAGGGCGCCGAGGTCGAAGGGAATGCTTTCCAGCTCCAGTTGGCCGGCCTCGAATTTGGACAGGTCGAGGATATCGTTGAGCAGGTCGACCAACACCTTGCCCGAGTCATGGGCGATCGCCAGCTGTTGGCGCTGCTCGGCGTCCAGCGAGCCGTCCAGCGTCAGCTCCAGCATGCCCAGCAGGCCGTTGAGCGGGGTGCGAATCTCATGGCTCATGTTGGCCAGGAAAGAGGCCCGCGCCTGGGCCATTTCCAGCGCCGTGCTGCGGGCCTGCTCGAGCTCCCGGTTGGATTGAATCAGGCGGGCGTTGGTGGCCTTCAGTTCGGCGGTGCGCGCCGAGACGATGTTCTCCAGCTCGCCCAGGTACTGGGTCAGGCGATCCTCGGCCTCGCGCCGCTGGCTGATCTCGCGGTGGGTATTGATCAGTTGCTGGTTGGTCACGCTCACCAGGGTGCCGATCTCGTCCAGGTCGTGACCCGCAGGGCAGGGCAGCGGGGCGAAGTCGCGGCGCGGGTCGCGGTCGCTGAGCGCGTGGATAATCCCCACCAGCGGCTTGGTCAGCATGGCGTAGAACAGCACCAGCAGGATCAGCGACAGCAGCAGGCTGCGGGCGAAGCCGGTGACCAGGGTGAGCAGGGCACGGCGCAGGAAGTCGTTGCCGAAGGCGAAGGTGTCCACTTCCAGACGCAGCACGCCGAGCGACTCGTTGGGCGCATGGCTGACGAACAGCTGATCCTCGAACTGGCGGCGTTCGCCGAACAGGAAGTCGCTGAAGATGCGGTAGCGATTCCGTGCCGGCGGGCGGCCGACCGATGCCAGCACCAGGCCGCTGTTGTCGATGATCTCGGCGCGCATCACCGCCGGCGATTGCAGCAGGCCGAGCACCAGCTCCTGGGCCAGCTCGGCGTCGATGTTGTAGGAGATGCGCGCCGCCGGGTTGTGGCTGATTTCCAGCAGGGAATGGATTTCCCGGTCGATGGAGGCGTCTTCGTTGGCATAATCCAGGCTGACCTGGATCAGACTGAGCAGAGTTCCCAGGATAAAGGCCACCAGCACCGTTAGACTGGCCTGCTTGAACGACAGGCGGTGGGTGAGTGATATATCCATGTTGGTCCTGCTTTCCGAGCGCCAGCCAAGCATAGCCCATAGCACCCAGGTATCGGCAGGGCGGAATATGAGGAGTGATTCGTGGATTCCCGTTTGAACAGTTTTCTGCAGCGCGCCGAAGGTGTGCTGCAGCGTATCGAACCCCTGCTGCCGGCCGAACGCCAGGCGCTGGACTGGCAACAGGTACTGGCCGCGCGCTGGCAGCGCGAGGGGCGCGGCGGTTACTTGCAGGCGCTGCGCATCAGCCTGGATCTCAGCCTGGACGATCTGGTCGGAGTGGATGCTCAGCGCGAACAGCTGGCGCGCAACACCCGCCAGTTCGTCGCCGGGCTGCCGGCCAACCACGCTTTGCTGTGGGGGGCGCGCGGTACCGGCAAGTCGTCGCTGGTCCGCGCGCTGCTGGCCGAGCAGGCGGCGGCGGGCTTGCGCCTGATCGAGATCGAGCGCGACCATCTGGCCGATCTGCCCAGGGTGGTGGAGAGCCTGAGCGGCCTGCCGCAGCGTTTCGTGCTGTTCTGCGACGACCTGTCCTTCGAGTCCGGCGAGGGCGACTACCGGGTGCTCAAGAGTGTGCTCGACGGCTCCCTGGAACGCGCGCCGGACAACGTGCTGCTCTACGCCACCTCCAACCGTCGGCACCTGTTGCCGGAGAAGGAAAGCGACAACCTGGACAGCCGCATGGTCGATGGCGAGCTGCACCCCAGCGAGGCGATCGAGGACAAGATCGCCCTGTCCGACCGCTTCGGCCTGTGGCTGTCCTTCTACCCCTTCACCCAGGAGCACTTCCTCGCCGTGGTGCGTCACTGGGTCGGCGTGCTGGCGACGCAGGCCGGCTTGCAGTGGCAGTGGAGCCAGGAGCTGGAAATTCTGGCCGTGCGCTGGGCGCTGGGGCGCGGCAATCGCAACGGCCGCTGCGCCTACCAGTTCGCCCGCAGCTGGGTCGGACAGCAGTTGCTAGGGGCGGCGCGATGATCGACCTGCGAGAGGTGGGGCAGGGCAGCGAAGGCTATGCCCTGCTGGAGGCACAGCTGAAGGCCCTGCTGGCCGGCGAGCGCGATTTCATCGCCAATGCCGCGCAGTTCGCCGCCTTCCTGTTCCATGAGCTGGCCGAGCTGAACTGGGCCGGCTTCTACCTGAACAGGGGCGAGCAACTGGTGCTCGGCCCCTTCCAGGGCAAGGTGGCCTGCGTGCGCATTCCCTTCGAGCGCGGGGTGTGCGGCGCGGCGGCACGCACTCGGCAGACCCAGCGGGTCGAAGACGTGCATGCCTTCCCCGGCCACATCGCCTGCGACAGTGCCTCCCGCAGCGAGCTGGTGGTGCCCCTGCTCAAGGGCGCGCGCCTGATCGGCGTGCTCGACCTGGACAGTCCGCGCCAGGGCCGCTTCGGCGAGCAGGACCAGGCTGGCGTCGAGCGCCTGGCGCAGATCCTGCTCGAGGCCAGCGATTGCTGAGGGGCGGCGTCAGTGAGGGATCAGTAGCAGCACGCTGAGGATCAGCAGCACCAGCATGGTCAGGCCGTGGCTGACCTGACGCAGCAGCAACAGGCGGGCGAACAGGCCGGTGCAGTAGAGCAGACGCAGCATGACGAAGGCGAAGCCGAGGGCGGCGACCAGAGGGCCGCCGATCTGCCCGCTGGTCTCGCCGATATACAGCAGCACGATGAACAGCATCGACTGTTCCAGGCTGTTGCCATGGGCGCGCACCGCCTTGAGCAGGTCCGTCTTGCCGCCGTCGCCGAAGGCCACCTGGTGGCGCATGCGCAGGCGCGTGACGTTGAGCGACAGGCCGATCAGCAGCAGGCCCAGGATGGCGGCGATATACAGACTGTAGAGCATGGTTTCCCTTCCTCGCTGTGGGTGAGTCGGCGTCAGCCTAGGGCTTGCCGGCGCCGCAGTGAAGAGGGGGATCGGCCAAAGCCCGGCAATCGGGATAAAGCCGGTCGGTCATTGGCGCGAATGCGATTGCGCAGAGGCGTTGCCGGCATCCCGGGTGCGGCATGGGATGGAGGAGTAGGAGCGAGCTCTGCTCGCGAAACCGGTGACGCAGGCGCTTCGCGAGCAGGGCTCGCTCCTAGGTGGATATTCTGCTCGGGTTGGAACGCCACGGCCTCGTACAAGGGCGCGGCGTTCTTCTTGGGCGAACGCAGGCCAAGATTGCGGGTCAGGCCGCCGGGCGTTGCTGGCGCTGATAGAGGAACTCCAGCACGGCGGCGCGGCAGTGGTGGTAGTGCGGGTCGTTGGCCAGGGCCAGACGGTCGCGCGGGCGCGGCAGGTCGACCCTGAGGATGTCGCCGACGGTGGCGGCCGGGCCGTTGCTCATCATCACGATGCGGTCGGATAGCAGCACGGCCTCGTCGACATCATGGGTGATCATGATCACCGTGTTGCCGAGGTCACGGTGGATCTCCATCAGCGAGTCCTGCAGGTGGGCGCGGGTCAGCGCGTCGAGGGCGCCGAACGGCTCGTCCATCAGCAGCACCTTGGGCTGCATCGACAGCGCACGGGCGATGCCGATGCGCTGCTTCATGCCGCCGGAGATCTCGCCGGGGCGCTTGTCCTTGGCGTGCAGCATGTGCACCAGCTCCAGGTTGTGCAGGGTCCACTCGCGCACCTCGCGGCGCGACTTGTCGCGGAACACCTGGCGCACCGCCAGTTCGACGTTCTGGTAGCAGGTCAGCCAGGGCAGCAGGCTGTGGTTCTGGAATACCACGGCGCGCTCGGGGCCGGGTTCGTTGACTTCGCGGCCGTCGAGTATGACCCCGCCGGTGGTGGCCTGGTAGAGGCCGGCGACTATGTTGAGCACGGTCGACTTGCCGCAGCCGGAGTGGCCGATCAGCGAGACGAACTCGCCCTTGTCGATCTTCAGGTTGACGTTCTGCAGGGCACGGAACAGGCCCTTGTCGGTGGGAAAGTCGATGCCGACGGCGGACAGTTCGAGATGGGTCTGGCTCATGGCGGGTCTCCTTAGCGCAACACGGCGGTCTTGTCCCAGCTCACGCTTTTCTGCAGCAGGAGCATGAGACGGTCGAGGAGGAAGCCGATCAGGCCGATGACGATCACCGCCACCATGATCCGGCCGAGGGAGTTGGAGCTGCCGTTCTGGAATTCGTCCCAGATGAATTTGCCCAGCCCCGGGTTCTGCGCCAGCATCTCGGCGGCGATCAGCACCATCCAGCCGGTGCCCAGCGACAGGCGCAGGCCGGTGAAGATCGCCGGTACCGCCGCCGGCAGCACGATGCGCCGCACGTGCGCCAGCGGCGACAGGCGCAGCACGCGGCTGACGTTGGTCAGGTCCTTGTCCAGGCTGGCGACGCCGACCGTGGTATTCAGCACGGTGGGCCACAGGCAGCACAGCGCCACGGTGAAGGCCGAGGTGAGGAAGGACTTGGCCAGCAGCGGGTCGCTGCTGGTGTACAGGGCGCTGACCAGCATGGTCACCAGCGGCAGCCAGGCCAGCGGCGAGACCGGCTTGAACACCTGGATCAGCGGGTTGACCGCGGCATAGATGCTCTTCGACAGGCCGCAGAGAATGCCCAGCGGCACCGCCACCAGGCTGGCCAGGACGAAACCGGTGAGCACGGTATAGAGGCTGGTGACGATCTGGTCGAAGAAGGTCGGTTTGCCGGTGTAGGCGCGGACCTTCACCTGGGCGTCCGGGTTCTTGGCCAGGCGCTCGGCGTTGCGCTGCTCCTGGCGCTGATAAAAGACTTCGGCCTTGCCGCGCTCGCTGGTGTGGGCCTCGATCAGGCCGCCGAACTGTTGGCCGACCTGGATCGGTCCGGGAAACTGACCCAGGCTGGTCTGGATGCTGCCCGCGACCAGTTGCCAGATCAGCAGGAAGAAGAAAATGCCGGCCAGCGGCAGGATGATCGCAGGCGCCCAACGCTTGATCAGCGCCTGGCTGCGCGCGTTGTCGACGGTCTGCTGGATAGGGGTGGCGACGCTCGGATTGCTCATCGTCCTGTCCTCTCGTGGGTGAGGGCGGAGCCGGGGCCCCGCCTGCACGGGGGTTACTCGGCGCCTTTCAGACCGATCTGGAAGGAGTTCAGGTAGGCGTTGGGCGTACGCCCGTCGTAGGTCACGCCGTCGATGAAGTCGCTGCTCGGCGCGCGGTAGCCGTCCTCGTCGGCGGCCGGGAAGTCATCGGCCTTGGCCTTGCCTTCGCTAACCAGCTCGTTGGCCGCTTCGCGGTACAGATCCGGGCGATAGACCTGCTTGGCCACGTCGAGGTACCAGCTGTCCGGCTTGGCCTCGGCGATCTGACCCCAGCGGCGCATCTGGGTCAGGTACCAGATGGCATCCGAGTAGAAGGGGTAGGTGGCGTCGTGACGGAAGAACACGTTGAAGTCCGGTACTTCGCGCTTGTCGCCTTTCTCGTACTCGAAGGTGCCGGTCATGGAGTTGGCGATCACCTTGGCGTCGGCGCCGACGTATTCCGGACGGGAGAGGATCTCCACCGCCTCGGCGCGGTTGGCGTTGCCGTTCTCGTCCAGCCACATGGCGGCGCGGATCAGGGCCTTGACCAGGCGCTTGTGGGTTTCCGGGTTGGCCTCGGCCCAGTCCTTGGACACGCCGAAGACCTTCTCCGGGTTGTTCTTCCAGATCTCGTAATCGGTGATCACCGGCACGCCGATGCCCTTGAACACGGCCTGCTGGTTCCACGGCTCGCCCACGCAGTAGCCGTTGATGGTGCCGGCCTCCATGGTCGCCGGCATCTGCGGCGGCGGGGTGACCGAGAGCAGCGCGTCGGCATTGAGCTGGCCGCTGATATCGCCCTTCTCCGGTGCGTACAGGCCGGGGTTGATGCCGCCGGCGGCCAGCCAGTAGCGCAGTTCGTAGTTGTGGGTGGAGACCGGGAAGACCATGCCCAGGTTGAACGGCTTGCCCTTGGTCTTGAACTGCTCGATCACCGGCTTGAGCGCATCGGCCTTGATCGGGTGGACCGGCTTGCCGTCCTTCATCGGCACGTGCTTCTTCATCTCCTCCCAGACCTCGTTGGACACGGTGATGCCGTTGCCGTTGAGGTCCATGGAGAAGGCGGTGATCACCTCGGCCTTGGTGCCGAAGCCGATGGTCGCGCCCAGCGGCTGGCCGGCCAGCATATGGGCACCGTCCAGTTCGCCGTCGATCACCCGGTCCAGCAGCACCTTCCAGTTGGCCTGGGCCTCCAGGGTGACGTATAGGCCTTCTTCCTCGAAAAAGCCTTTCTCGTAGGCGATGGCCAGCGGGGCCATGTCGGTGAGCTTGATGAAACCGAGCTTGAGCTCTTCCTTCTCCGGGTCGGCGGCCAGGGCCAGCTGCGCGGCCAGCGGGGAAAGCGCCAGCAGGGCGGCACCGAACAGGGAAGCCAACGTATTACGGCGGATCATGCGCATTGCAAACTCCTCGTGGTCAGAAACGAAAAAAGACGTCGCAGCGAACCGGCCCGGAGGGCAGGTTGGCCTTGACGTCTTTGTCTATTCGTCCCGATCACCGCCGTTGGCGATCCGAAGACGGGTGTGGCTGCAGGGGCTTGTGCAAAGGCCTTGCCAGCTTTCTCCAGTCTTCTTGAGCTTGGAAGAATCTCCTTGTAAAACAGCCTGATAGCTTTGGCTTTCGATTTTTCTAGAGTGCTTTGCGAGCGATCCAGGGCAGTGCAGGAACGGTCTTTCGCAGTGCACCGACCGTGCTCAGCGCACCGCCGCCGCCCGGCTTCGCGCGGCCTCCTCGGAGAAGTCGCGTAACCAGCGCAGCACCTGTACCGCCTCCCAGCGCGCCGGATCGAACAGGGCATAGACCTCGCCCTGATAGCCGACCACATCGACCTGGCGGTGATAGCCGGCGCGCTGCAGCAGGGCCTCGATCTCGGCGAAGCAGGTGTTGAAATGCACGCGCCTGAAAGGGGTCTTGCTGCCGGTGACCAGACCTTCCAGATGCAACTCCTCCACCGTGGAGCGGATGCTCTCCAGCGGCATCTGGTTCACTTTGTTCTTCAGCTGCAGTACGTCCAGCATGATCGGACTCCTTGGATTCCATGGCGAGGCAAGGGTAAACGAAAAATACTGTACAAATAAACACTACTGGATAATAGTACAGCTCAAGTGCCGTCGGAACCTACGGAACAGGAGCTGCCTATATGCACCACAAGCTGATGACAATTCTGCTGTTGGCCGTGCTGGCGGGCTGTGCCCAGCCGCAATTGGAGCAACCCCGGGCCAATGGCGCCTATCTGGTGATCGAGGGCAACGAGGCCTGGGCCGTGCTGGTGCGTGACGGCAAGCGGGTGGCGGAGGCCGGCAAGGTGCTGGACGTGGTGCGTCTGCCGCCGCAGCACTCGGCGATCACCGCCAGCTATATGATCGACACGCCCAATTGCGGGCGCCTGCAGTGGCTGACCGAGCGTGGCGGCGAGGGCGAGATCACCCGCCTGGCGCCGAACAGCGACGCAGCGCTGCGGCGTCCGGGCTGCATGATCGCCGGCGGCCAGGGACGGGTCTGGACGGCGCTGGATTACTCGGGCTGATGACAAAGGCCCCGGCATCTGCCGGGGCCTTTGTGTCATGCCGATTCCGATTTGCCCTTGACCGTTCTCTTCGGCTTGGCGGCGGGAGGCTCGATCAGGCCGTCGGCGCGGAACATGGCCTTGATGCCGCGGATGGCCTGGCGGGTGCGGTCCAGGTTCTCGATCAGGGCGAAGCGCACGTGGTCGTCGCCGTAGTCGCCGAAGCCCAGGCCCGGCGAGACGCAGACCTTGGCCTCCAGCAGCAGCTTCTTGGCGAACTCCAGCGAGCCCAGGTGGGCGTAGGGCTCGGGGATCTTGGCCCAGATATACATGGAGGCCTTGGGCTTCTCCACCATCCAGCCGGCCTCGTGCAGGCCCTTGACCAGCATGTTGCGGCGCTCGCGGTACTGCTCGGCGATGTCGCGCACGCACTGCTGGTCGCCTTCCAGCGCGGCGATGGCCGCCACCTGCAGCGGGGTGAAGGTGCCGTAGTCGTGGTAGCTCTTGATCCGCGCTAGGGCGCCGACCAGCTCCTGGTTGCCGACCATGAAGCCGATGCGCCAGCCGGCCATGTTGTAGCTCTTGGACAGGGTGAAGAACTCCACGGCGATGTCCTTGGCGCCTTCCACCTGCATGATCGACGGCGCCTTCCAGCCGTCGTAGACGATGTCCGCGTAGGCCAGGTCGTGCACCACCAGCACGTCGTAGCGCTTGGCCAGGGCTACCACCCGCTCGAAGAAGTCCAGCTCCACGCACTGGGCGGTGGGGTTGGAGGGGAAGCCGAGGATCATCATCTTCGGCTTGGGGATGGCTTCGCGGATGGCCCGTTCCAGTTCGGCGAAGAAGTCCACGCCGGGCACCAGGGGCACCGAGCGCACCTGGGCGCCGGCGATCACCGCGCCGTAGATATGGATCGGATAGCTGGGATTGGGTACCAGCACCGTGTCGCCATGATCGAGGGTGGCCAGCATCAGGTGCGCCAGACCTTCCTTGGAGCCGATGGTGACTATGGCTTCGCTTTCCGGGTCTATCTCCACCTCATAGCGATCCTTGTACCAGCGCGAGATGGCGCGGCGCAGGCGCGGGATGCCGCGCGAGGTGGAGTAGCCGTGAGTGTCTTCACGCTGGGCGACCTGCACCAGCTTCTCGACTATGTGCGGCGGCGTGGCACCGTCCGGATTGCCCATGCTGAAGTCGATGATGTCCTCGCCACGGCGGCGTGCGGCCATCTTCAGTTCGGCGGTGATGTTGAAAACGTAGGGGGGGAGACGATCGATGCGCGCAAAGCGGCGCTTGGCGTTATCAGCCATGGCTTCCTCGAGGTACGTAAGCGCCCGGAACCGTCCGAGCGACGCTGGCCGCATGCGTGTGGCCTGGCGGCGAAGATAAGGGCAGGGCCTGCGGCTGTCCAGAGCAGTTCGCGGGCAAATGGACGGTGCAGAACCTGTTTACGAGCTTTTCACTGCTTCCTATACAGGATCGCTTTTGCGCCCTCTCCCGTTTACGGGAGAGGGCTGGGGATAGGGCAGTGGAACCATTCCCTCTCCCCCAGCCCCTCTCCCACAAGTGGGAGAGGGGCGTTTCCAAGATCCGAAACAAACGTTCAGGCGCGTTAGATCTGGCGCTTCAGGCGCAGCAGCAGTTCGGCCAGGGCCCGTACGTCCTCATCCGTGGTGCGCCAGGACGACAGGCTGAGGCGGAAGGCCGGACGGCCCTGCCAGACGGTGGGACCGAACCAGACCTCGCCGGAGGCCTGGGCCGCTTCGCGGATGGCGATCGTCTGCTCGTCCGAGTCGGCGCGTACCAGCACTTGGTTGAGCACCACCCGGTTGAGTACCCGGTAGCCGCCTTCGCGCAGCGCCTCGGCCAGCTCGAAGGCCTGGCGGATATGGCGGTCGATCATCTCGCGCAGACCATCACGACCGAGGCTGGCCAGCGCGGCCCAGATCGCCACGCCACGGGCGCGACGGGAGAACTCCAGGGTCAGGTTCTTCTGCGCGTCGCGGCTTGCGCTGGCATAGGCGGCGTCGCTGTTCATCGCCGCGGCCAGGGCATCGGCGTCGCGGCAGATGGCCATGGCGCTGTCGTAGGGCGTGTTCAGCCACTTGTGGCCGTCGCTGGTCCAGCTGTCGGCCAACTCGACGCCTTCGGCCAGATGGGCTGAAGAAGAGGCGCGAGCCCACAGGCCGAAGGCGCCGTCGACATGCACCCAGGCACCGGCGGCGCGGGCCCGGGGAATCAGCTCGGCGAAACGGTCGAACTCGCCGGTGTTGACCTCGCCGGCCTGCAGGATCAGCAGGGTGCGCTCGTCCAGTGCCGGCAGGCGCGCCGGGTCGATGCGCCCATGTTCGTCCACCGGCGCATAGTGCAGGCGGTTCATGCCGAAGCCGAGTACGCGCAGGGCCTTCTTCACCGTGATATGCGCGGTCTCGGAGAGCACCACGCGAATCTCCGGGGCGCCCACCAGACCGTCGGCGTCGAAGTCCCAGCCCTGGCGCGCCAGCAGCTTGCGCCGGGCGGCGGAGAGGCAGGCCAGGGTACAGGCGGTGGCGCTGGTGCCGAAGCCCACGGCGCTGTCCGTGGGCAGGCCCAGGGCCTGGCAGACCCAGCGCCCGGCGACTTTCTCCAGGCGGTCGGCCACCGGCGAGTTGTCGAACGACGAGGCGCACTGGTCCCAGGCCAGCACCAGGCGTTCGGCGGCCGCGGCGGCCGGCAGGGTGGCGCCGATGACGAAGCCGAAGTAGCGCGGGCCGTTGCTCGCAACTGTGGCCGGCGAGCCGATCTCGTCTAGCTCGCGCAGCACCTGTTCGGCGGCCGTGCCGTTATCCGGAAGGGCGCGGTCGAAGGCGCTCAGGGCGGCGATGGCCGCGGCGTCGGGAAATACCCGGCGTTCGGCGGTGGCATCGAAATAGGCGAGGGCGCGGCGATCGGCCTCGGCCAGCAGATGGCGTTCGTTCATGACCCATACTCGGCAGGGAAGGTCTTTCTACCCTAGCCGAGGGGCGTGAGGCGCCGGCAGATACAGGCGCCAGCCGAGTTGAACGGAACAGTAGCGCTGAGGTTTGTGGGTTGACCGATACAGTTACGGTGGCGGGCGGTACAGTCGTACCGCCCAGGTTTCAATTGCCCAGCATGTCGTGCATGGCGATGATCTGCTCGGCCACCTGGATCAGTTTCTGCTGGCGACCCATGGCCTGGCGGCGCATCAGGGTGTAGGCCTCTTCCTCGTTGCAGCTCTTCATCTTCATCAGCAGCCCCTTGGCCAGTTCGATGCGCTTGCGCTCGGCCAGCTGGGCGTCGCGCGCCTGCAATTGAGCGCGCAGGGCCTGGTCGCTCTCGAAGCGGGCCATGGCCACGTCGAGGATCGGCTGCAGGCGCTCGGCCTGGATGCCCTCGACAATGTAGGCGCTGACGCCGGACTGGATGGCCTGGCGCATCACTTGCGGGTCGTGCTCGTCGGTGAACATGACGATCGGCCGCGGCTGGTCGCGGGTCACCAGCACCACCTGCTCCATCACGTCGCGACCGGGGGACTCGGTGTCGATCAGCACCACGTCGGGGCGTACCGCCTCGACCCGCTCGGGCAGGTCGATGGTCAGCCCGGACTCGTCGACCACCTCGAATCCGGCCTCGATCAAAGCGCTCTTCAGGCGGCCGACCTTCTTCGGTGTATCGTTGATCAGGAGTATGCGTAGCATCTTGCGTATGTCTCGGTGCGTTACAGGGCGAGGGCGCTGGCGCTCTCGGCGAGCGCGTGGATGGCGAAGGAGCGGGCGTAGCCGGCCGGGTCGCTGCCATCCCAGGTGCTGCCGTCGAGCAGGGTGGAGCGGCGCATTTCCGCGTCCGGCACGGCGATGCCCAGGGCCTCGGCGGCGCTGCGATAGATGTCCAGCCGGTGGATGCGGCGGGCGATGCCGAGGTAGTCCGGATCGTCCTTGAGCAGCCCCCAGCGGCGGAACTGGGTGAGGAACCAGATGCCGTCGGACAGCCAGGGCATGTTCACCTCGCCGCCGGCGTAGAAGCGCAGCGGGTGGGCGTCCAGCCAGGCGTGGCCGAGGCCGTCCTCATACTGGCCGAGGAAGCGCGGGGCGATGGCCGAGAGCGGGGCGTCGACGTACTCGCTGCCGCTGATCAGCTGGGCGGTGCTGCGCTTGTTCTCCTCATTCTCGTCGATGAAGCGGCTGGCTTCCAGCACGGCCATGCTCAGGGCGCGGGCGGTGTTGGGGTACAGCTCGGCGAACTCGCGGGTCACGCCGAGTACCTTCTCCGGGTGGTCGGCCCAGATCTCCTGGCTGGTGGCCAGGGTGAAGCCCTGGCCCTCCTCGACCGCCAGCGCGCCCCAGGGGCCGCCGGCGCAGAAACCGTCGATGCGTGCGGCGCGCAGGTGGGCAACCATCTGCGAGGGCGGTACCACCACCGTGCTGACGTCCTCCAGCGGGTGGATGCCTTGGGCGGCCAGCCAGTAGTACAGCCACATGGCGTGGGTGCCGGTGGGGAAGGTCTGGGCGAAGGTGAGCCTTGCACCACCTTGGAGCACGCGTGAGGCCAGTGCCTCGGCGCTGGTCACGCCGGCCTGCTTGAGCGGCTGCGACAGGTTGATGGCCTGGCCGTTCTGGCACAGGCCCATGAGGATGGCCATCTCGGTGGCCGCTCCGCCGAGTCCCTGATCGATGCCGTAGACCTGGCCGTAGAGCATCTGTGCGGCATCCAGCTCGCCGCTCAGCAGGCGGTCGCGCAGGCCGGCCCAGGAAGCCTGGCGCTGCAGATTGAGGGTCAGGCCGTAGGGCTGGGCGAAGCCCTGGGTGGCCGCGACTATCAGCGAGGCGGAGTCGGTGAGGGCCATGAAGCCCAGGTTCAGTGCGCTCTTCTCCGGGGCATCGCTGCCCGCGACCCATGCCAGGGCGTCGTTACGGGTGTTGCTGCTGTCGATCATGTCTTGTTCCGCCATTGAACAAAAAGGCGTCGCCCCGGCCGCCAGGAAGGAGTGGCCAGAAACGACGCCATTGTCTATGAACTGACCCCGCCGTTGGAGAGAGTTCTACTGGTCATGTCTAAGCAAGCCATATGCCAGTACGGCGGGCGGCACGAATCGAGGCGTTTAGCGCTCCAGGATCTGCTTCACCTCGGTCTGGGGAATCTGCTGTTTGCGCCCCTCATGATCCTCGAGCTCGAACATGCCGGTGTCGTTGCCCAGATTCGGCTTGCCGTCGCTGCTGAACACTTGGCCGTCGCGGGTGACGACCAGGTATTCGCTGGCGCAGCCGGAGAGGGCGGCGAGGCACAGCAGGGTGGCTATCCAAGACTTCATGGCGGGCTCCTTGGGTGAGGTCTCCTTCCAGTGTCGGCGCGCCGCCGTGCTTGGCAAGGCGGTGCGCGGGCCTCGGGCTCTCTAGCGTTCGATGATCTGCTATACCGAGCTGCGCGGTATCTGCTGTTCGTTGCCCTCGGCGTCCTCGTAAGAGAGCAGTCCGGTCTCGTCGTCGATCTCCGGCTTGCTTTCGGCGCTGAGCATCTGGCCGTCGGTGGTGGCGATGAGGTAGTCGCTGGCGCAGCCGGTGAGGCCGAGCGCGCAGAGCAGGGCGAGAATCCAGGGTTTCATGGTGAACTCCTTCTGAGTGGTTGCCCGCGAGGGCTTCAGAGGTTCGGACCGCGATCTGCCCGATTTCGCTCCGCAAAAAGAAAGCCCCGCACTGGGCGGGGCTTCTTCTTACCGGGTAAGGCTTAGGCTTGAACGACCGGGATCTTGGCGTTCGCAGCGGCTTCCCTGTACTCGGCGATCTGATCGAAGCTCAGGTAGCGATAGATATCGGCAGACATGCTGTCGATGTTCTTCGCGTACTCCATGTACTCCTCGACGGTCGGCAGCTTGCCGATGATCGAGGCGACCGCCGCCAGTTCGGCGGAGGCCAGGTACACGTTGGTGGCGTCGCCCAGACGGTTGGGGAAGTTACGGGTGGAGGTGGAGACCACGGTGGCACCGGTCTTCACGCGTGCCTGGTTACCCATGCACAGCGAGCAGCCCGGCATTTCCATGCGCGCACCGGCCTTGCCGTAGATGCCGTAGTAGCCTTCCTCGACCAGCTGGTGTTGGTCCATCTTGGTCGGCGGAGCCAGCCACAGGGTGGTCGGAATGCCGCCCTTGACCTTGTCCAGCAGCTTGCCGGCGGCGCGGAAGTGGCCGATGTTGGTCATGCACGAACCGATGAACACTTCGTCGATCTTCTCGCCGGCAACGGTGGACAGCAGGCGGGCGTCATCCGGGTCGTTCGGGGCGCACAGGACCGGCTCCTTGACGTCGGCCAGATCGATCTCGATCACGGCGGCGTACTCGGCGTCCTTGTCGGCTTCCAGCAGTTGCGGGTTGGCCAGCCAGGCTTCCATCGCCTGGGCGCGACGCTCCAGGGTACGGGCATCGCCGTAGCCTTCGCCGATCATCCAGCGCAGCATGGTGATGTTGGACTTCAGGTACTCGGCGATGGCGCTTTCCGGCAGCTTGATGGTGCAGCCGGCGGCGGAACGCTCGGCGGAGGCGTCGGACAGCTCGAAGGCTTGTTCGACGGTCAGCTCGTCCAGACCTTCGATCTCGAGGATGCGGCCGGAGAAGATGTTCTTCTTGCCTTTCTTCTCGACGGTCAGCAGGCCGGCCTGGATCGCGTAGTAGGGGATGGCATGCACCAGGTCACGCAGGGTGATGCCCGGCTGCAGCTTGCCCTTGAAACGCACCAGTACGGATTCCGGCATGTCCAGCGGCATCACGCCGGTGGCGGCGGCGAAGGCCACCAGGCCGGAGCCGGCCGGGAAGGAGATGCCCATCGGGAAGCGGGTGTGCGAGTCGCCACCGGTACCCACGGTGTCCGGCAGCAGCATGCGGTTCAGCCAGCTGTGGATGATGCCGTCGCCCGGACGCAGGGACACGCCGCCGCGGGTCATGATGAAGTCCGGCAGGGTGTGGTGGGTGGTGACGTCGATCGGCTTCGGATAGGCCGCGGTGTGGCAGAAGGACTGCATCACCAGGTCGGCGGAGAAGCCCAGGCAGGCCAGGTCCTTCAGCTCGTCGCGGGTCATCGGGCCGGTGGTGTCCTGGGAGCCGACGGTGGTCATCTTCGGCTCGCAGTAGGTGCCCGGGCGCACGCCCTGGCCTTCCTGCAGGCCGCAGGCGCGACCGACCATCTTCTGCGCCAGGGTGAAGCCCTTGCCGCTGTCGGCCGGAGCAACCGGCTTCTTGAACAGGGTGGACGGCGCCAGGCCCAGCTCGGCGCGGGCCTTCTCGGTCAGGCCGCGGCCAACGATCAGCGGGATACGGCCGCCGGCGCGGACTTCGTCCAGCAGCACGTCGGTCTTCAGCTCGAAGCTGGTGACCAGCTCGTCGCTGCCGTTGCGGCGCACTTCACCCTTGTACGGGTACACGTCGATGACGTCGCCCATGGCCAGGTTGGTGCAGTCGAATTCGATCGGCAGGGCGCCGGCATCTTCCATGGTGTTGTAGAAGATCGGGGCGATCTTGGTGCCGAAGCAGAAGCCACCGGCGCGCTTGTTCGGCACGTTGGGGATGTCGTCGCCGAAGAACCACAGCACCGAGTTGGTGGCGGACTTACGCGAGGAGCCGGTACCGACCACGTCGCCGACGTAGGCCACCGGGAAGCCTTTGGCTTTCAGCGCTTCCATCTGCTTGATGGGGCCGACCGAGCCCGGCTGATCCGGGTTGATGCCGTCGCGGGCCATCTTCAGCATGGCCAGGGCGTGCAGCGGGATGTCCGGGCGCGACCAGGCGTCCGGGGCCGGCGACAGGTCGTCGGTGTTGGTTTCGCCGGTGACCTTGAACACGGTCAGGGTGACTTTTTCCGGAACGGCCGGACGCTTGGTGAACCACTCGCCTTCGGCCCAGGACTGCATGACGGCCTTGGCGTTGGCGTTGCCGGCCTTGGCCTTCTCGGCGACGTCGTGGAAGGCGTCGAACATCAGCAGGGTGTGCTTGAGCTGCTCGGCGGCAACGCCGGCCAGCTCGGCGCTGTCCAGCAGCTCGACCAGGGTGGCGATGTTGTAGCCGCCCTGCATGGTGCCCAGCAGCTCTACGGCATGCTTCTTGTCGACCAGCGGGGAAGTGGCTTCGCCCTTGGCGATAGCGGAGAGGAAGCCGGCCTTGACGTAGGCAGCCTCGTCGACGCCCGGCGGAACACGGTTGGTCAGCAGATCGACCAGGAAGGCTTCTTCGCCGGCGGGAGGATTCTTCAGCAGCTCGACCAGGCCTGCGGTTTGCTCGGCGTTCAGCGGCTGGGGAACGATACCCAGCGCGGCGCGCTCTTCTACGTGTTTGCGATAGGCTTCAAGCACAGTTATTACCCTCATCAGTGGTCGCGGTGGCCCGCAACGCTCATCCATAAAACCGTCGCACGTCGCGCCGCTGCGCTTTGTGAGCGCACTGGCCGGCGGGTCGACAGCCTCATACTAGAAGCTGCTTTCAAAGTTTTACGCCGCAGGAAGCGAGAGGGGATGAGGGCCGGCGCCGGGCTCTTGAGAACCCGACGCCAACGACGCTCCTGGCGGATCGACTGTGCTCGTGACGCTTTGAAAACAGCTTCTGACGGACATCGGCGCCTAAAAAGGCGGACCAATACTACTGGAACGGGACGCCAAAGTTAAGCGCAAACCCCTATCCGAACGGGCCCTTAGACTACTCTCCGTCGCTTGTCCGGCAAGTCGACAAAGGTCTGGTCGGTCATGGTGACCCTGTCGTGGGGAGTCGCTATCATGGACCGCCCGTTTCACGGCGCCCGTTTCTGCCTTCCATGTCCAATCAGCGCATCAAGACGCCCTGCGTCGGCCTCTGTTCCACCGTCTATGGCGACCAGGTGTGCCGCGGTTGCAAGCGTTTCCACCATGAGGTGGTGAACTGGAACGCCTACAACGAGGACGAGAAGCGTGCCGTGTGGCGGCGCCTCGAGGTGTTGCTGGTGCAGGTGATGCAGGGCAAGGTCGAGGTGTTCGATGCCGGTCGCCTGCGTGCCCAGCTGGAGCAGCGCCAGGTGCGCTTCGTGCCCGAGCAGTCCGAGTACTGTTGGGCCTACCAGCTGATCGCCCGCGCTTCGCGCCTGATCAATCGCCTGGATGCCTATGGCCTGGCCCTGTTGCCGGAGTTTCGCGATTGGGAGCTGCCGGCCTTGCGCGAGGCCATCGATCGCGAGTTCTTCCTGCTCTCCGAGGCGCACTACCAGCGTTACATAGCACCGCGCTTCCTGCGCGAGGGTGTGGAAAGCCGCGTCTGAGTCCATTGTCACGAAGAAGCCGCCCGAGGGCGGCTTCTTCGTCTTTGCAGGGGTCTTAGCGCTGCGCCACCAGCTCTTCCAGGTGGGCGATGATCTCATCCGGCTTGAGTACCAGCACGTCGCTCTCCAGGGCGTCCAGTACCACCTCGGCGGTATTGCCGATCAGCGCGCCGGACAGGCCGGTACGGGCCACGGTGCCGATCACCGTGACCGCCGCGCCGAGCTTGTGCGCGGTGAAGGGGATCAGCACGTCGGCCGGGCCTTCCTCCACGTGCAGGCGCTCGTCGCTAACGTCGTACTCGGCCTGGAAGGCCTTGCACTGCTCGCGATAGCGCGCCTCGATGGTCTCCTTGAGCTGGAAGGTCGGGTCGGCCGCGGAGAGCATGGGCGAGGGGTGGGCGCTGATCACGTGCAGGGTGCCTGCGGCCAGGCGGGCGATGTCGTAGCCGTGGCTGACGATGCCGGCGTGCAGGGTGCGGTGCTCGGAGTCGCTGTTGCCCACGTCCACCGCAGCGAGAATGATGCCGCCGTGCCAGGGCTTGTCGGTCTTGACCATCAGCACGGGGCCGGGGCAGTAGCGCAGCAGCTTCCAGTCCTCGGGGGTGAGGATGGCCTTCTTCAGTGGATTGTCCGGCACGTGCTGCTTGACCACCAGGTCGCAGCCCTCGGCCTGCTGCGCGGCGATGATGGTCTGGTACAGCCCTTCGTGCCAGGCCTGCTGGGTGCTGGCCTCGAAGCCTTCCTGCTGCAGGGCGGCCTGCTGCTCGGAGAGGAAGGCGCCGTGTTCGGCCTTCTTGTCGCACACCAGCAGATGCAGGCGCGACTGGGTGACCTTGGCGATCAGCTTGGCGCGCTTCAGGGCCAGGTTCTCCGGGTGTTGCGGGTCCATCACCACCAGAATGCTGCGTATGGCTTGCATGAGCGTCTCCCTGTGCTTGAAGTGCTGGAATGCAGCCCACTGTAGAGGCGGCCGCTGGCGGCGGTCTTGACCTGCATCACGGCATCGCTGGTCCCGCGCGCCTTCATCCGTATAATGGCCCGCCCCGTCCCCGCCTGCCAGCATTCGTGCCGTGAATACCGCCCTCGACATCCATGACTTTCTCGCCTGCCCGACGCCTGCTGCCTGGGTCGAGGCGGCCCTGGCCGACCAGGAAACCCTGCTGATCGACCACAAGAACAACGAGTTCAAGGCGGCCTCCACGGCCATGGCGCTGATCGCCAAGTACAACCAGGCGCTGGACCTGGTCAATTTCATGTCGCGCCTGGCCCGCGAGGAGCTGGTGCACCACGAGCAGGTGCTGCGCATCATGAAGAAGCGCCGCATCGAGCCGCGCCCGGTCTCGGCCTCGCGCTATGCCTCGGGGCTGCGCAAGCAGGTGCGCAGCAGCGAGCCGCACAAGCTGGTGGATACCCTGGTGGTCGGCGCCTTTATCGAGGCGCGCAGTTGCGAGCGCTTCGAGGCGCTGGTGCCGCATCTGGACGAGGAGCTGGGCAAGTTCTATGGCGGCCTGCTGAAGTCCGAGGCGCGCCACTTTCAGGGCTACCTGAGACTGGCCTACCAGCATGGCGAGGCGAGCGACGTGGATGCGACCGTCGAACGGGTGCGCGAGGCCGAGCGCGAGCTGATCGAGTCGCCGGATCAGGAGTTCCGCTTCCACAGCGGCGTACCGCAGCGCTGATCGCTTTCTCACGGGTATGAAAAAGCCGGACTCAAGGTCCGGCTTTTTGCTATTCGGGGAGCTTCAGGCGGCGACGAAACTGGCCGGTACGGCGAGGGCTGCCTGGCTGCTCTGTATCTCACTCAGGGTGTCGCGTACCACCTGTTTGGCCAGACAGGCGCACTTGCCGCACTGGGTGCCTACGCCGAGGCTGTCGCGCACGTCGCGATAGCTGCAGCAGCCTTCGAAGATGGCTTCGCGAATCTGACCGTCTGTCACTCCGTGGCATAGGCAAACGTACATGCTGAAGGCTCTACTCGGAAGGTTGGGAGGCTGTTGGAGAAGGATACTAATGTTAATGAGAATGCTTGTCAAAGATTGGCGAGATAATCTCACGTCCGCATTCCTTTCCTTTCCCACACCCCGTCAGCGGGCACAAAAAAACCGGCCTGGGCCGGTTTTCTCGTATCGCTCGGGCTACTGCTCGAATTCGTCCCAGCCGCCCATTTCCTTCCAGCGGTTGACGATGCCGCAGAACAGTTCGGCGGTCTTCTCGGTGTCGTAGCGCGCCGAGTGCGCCTCCTTGCCGTCGAAGTCGATGCCGGCGGCCTGGCAGGCCTTGGCCAGCACGGTCTGGCCGTAGGCGAGGCCGGCCAGGGTGGCGGTGTCGAAGCTGGAGAAGGGGTGGAAGGGGTTGCGCTTGATATCGCAACGGGCCACCGCCGCATTGAGAAAGCCCAGGTCGAAGCTGCTGTTGTGGCCGACCAGGATGGCGCGCTTGCAGCCGTTGGCCTTGATCGACTTGCGCAGGCCGCGAAAGATTTCGCCGAGCGCGTGCTCCTCGCTCACTGCCTGGCGCAGCGGGTGATCGAGCTTGATCCCGGTGAACTCCAGCGCCGCCGCCTCGATATTGGCGCCTGCGAAGGGCTCGATGCGGAAGAAGTGGGTGTGGTCCGGGTAGAGGAAGCCGTCCGCGTCCATGGCGATGGTGGTCGCGGCGATTTCCAGCAGGGCGTCGGTGGCGGCGTTGAAGCCGCCGGTCTCCACGTCCACCACCACCGGCAGGTAGCCGCGAAAGCGCGCCGCCATCGGGTGGCGCGGGCCGGACGGCAGGCTGCCGTCGAGTTCGTCGTCGAAGTGCTCCTCGCTCACGCTTGCTCCTCCAGCAGGCGCCAGCGCAGCTTCTCGCCGGCGCGCAGGGGAATCACTTCCTGTTCGCCGAAGGGCAGGCTGGCCGGGGCGACCCACTCGTCCCGCACCAGGGTGATGCGGTCGGTGTTGCGCGGCAGGCCGTAGAAGTCCGGGCCGTGCTGGCTGGCGAAGGCCTCCAGTTTGTCCAGCGCATTGCGCTGCTCGAAGGCCTCGGCGTACATCTCGATGGCGGCGTAGGCGGTGTAGCAACCGGCGCAGCCGCAGGCGGCTTCCTTAGCGTGCTTGGCGTGGGGCGCCGAATCGGTACCGAGGAAGAACTTCGGGCTGCCGCTGGTGGCCGCATCCAGCAGGGCCTCCTGATGGGTGTTGCGCTTGAGGATCGGCAGGCAATAGAAGTGCGGGCGGATGCCGCCGACCAGCATGTGATTGCGGTTGTACAGCAGGTGGTGGGCGGTGATGGTGGCGCCGACATTGGTCGGCGCGGCCTTGACGAAGGCGGCGGCATCGCCGGTGGTGATGTGCTCGAACACCACCTTGAGGGTCGGGAAGCGCTCGACCACGCGGCTGAGGTGTTCGTCGATAAAGCGCTTCTCGCGGTCGAACACGTCCACTTCGCTGCGGGTCACCTCGCCATGTACCAGCAGCGGCAGGCCGACTTCGGCCATGGCTTCGAGCACATGGAAGATGTTGTCGATGCTGGTCACCCCGGAGTCGGAGTTGGTGGTGGCGCCGGCCGGATAGAGTTTGGCGGCATGCACGAAGCCGCTGGCCTTGGCGGTGCGCACGTCGGAGGCCGAGGTGTTGTCGGTGAGATAGAGCACCATCAGCGGCTCGAAGCGGCTGCCGGCCGGGCGGGCGGCCAAGATGCGCTCGCGGTAGGCGGCGGCCTCGGCGCTATCGCGCACCGGCGGCACCAGGTTGGGCATGATGATGGCGCGAGCGAAGGTCCGCGCGACGTCGCGGACAGTGTGCTGCAGGACGGCGCCATCGCGCAGATGGATGTGCCAGTCGTCGGGGCGCAGCAGGGTAATGCGGTCGGACATGGGAATTCCCGGCAGGTGAAACGTGGGCGAATGCTACCAGTTTTGCCTCTGGGACTGTTCCCGTTTCGTCCGCTGCCGTGAGCGCAGCGGGGGCAGTTCCTTCCGGCCTATCAAGTTTCTGGTGTGGTCGCCGATATGGGCTGTGATAGCTCATATTCGCTCGGAGCCGATTTTGCGCCAGCCCAGACTCCCGCTGCTCAGCCTGCTCGTGTGCGTGCCCTGGTGCATGTCGGCGGCGGCCATCACCTTCCAGACCCGCATGGAGCGGGTGGAGTGGAGGGTCGAGGGCGATCAGTTCGAGTGCCGCCTGAGCCAGCCGATCGCCAACTTCGGCAGCGGCGAGTTCGTGCGGCGTGCGGGCGAGCAGGCGACTTTCCGCCTCAAGGTGAGCGAGCGCTGGCTGGGCGCCGGAACCGCGACCCTGCTGGCCGCCGCGGCACCCTGGCAGCCGGGGCGCGGCGACATCAACCTGGGTTCGCTCAGCGTCGGCACCGGCCCGGTGCCGCTCAACAGCAGCCAGGAGCAGGCCGGGCGCCTGCTCACCGGGCTGATGGAGGGACGCAGCCCGCTGGTGCGCCACCGTACCCTGCAGGGCGGCGATAACCTGGAAGTGCGCCTGCTGCCGATGAAGTTCAACCAGGCCTACACCGATTACCTCAAGTGCACGGCGGGCCTGCTGCCGGTCAACTTCGACCAGGTCCGCCAGACCCAGCTGGGTTTCCCCGGTGGCGGCACCGAGCTGGAGCCGCTGGTCCAGGCCAAGCTCGACATCATCCTCGACTTCGTCAGGGCCGACCCCAGCGTCAACCGCTTCCAGATCGACGGCCACTCCGACAACAGCGGCAACCGCCTGACCAATCGCGACCTGTCGCGGCGCCGTGCCCTGGCGGTGGAGGAGTACCTGCGTACCCGGGGCATTCCCGCCGAGCAGATCGTGGTGCGCTTCCATGGCGAACGTTACCCGCTGGTGCCGAACAACAGCGCGGCCAACCGGGCGAAGAACCGCCGCGCGACCCTGACCCTGTCCCGCGAGCCGGTGCCCGAGCCCGCCATCGAGCCGATGCCCAGCGCCCCGCCGGCGAGCACGGAGCCCGCATCCGCGCCGGCCACCCCCAAGGCTGCCTCCTGAGTCGCGCCGCCGAACGAATCTGTCGCTTTGTCGCTAGTGTCTGTCGCGCCCCTGTAAATTCGCCGCCTCGCTCGGTAGAATCCTCGGTTTTCCGTACAACCCCGTGGAGTTGATTGGCATGGCGGACGTCAAAAAGGTAGTTCTGGCCTATTCCGGTGGCCTGGACACCTCGGTGATCCTCAAGTGGCTGCAAGACACCTATAACTGCGAAGTGGTGACCTTCACCGCCGACCTCGGCCAGGGCGAGGAGGTCGAGCCGGCCCGCGCCAAGGCCCAGGCGATGGGCGTCAAGGAAATCTACATCGACGACCTGCGCGAAGAGTTCGTCCGCGACTTCGTCTTCCCGATGTTCCGCGCCAACACCATCTACGAGGGTGAGTACCTGCTGGGCACCTCCATCGCCCGTCCGCTGATCGCCAAGCGCCTGATCGAGATCGCCAACGAGACCGGCGCCGATGCCATCTCCCACGGCGCTACCGGCAAGGGCAACGACCAGGTACGTTTCGAGCTGGGCGCCTACGCGCTGAAGCCGGGCGTGAAAGTGATCGCGCCCTGGCGCGAGTGGGACCTGCTGTCGCGCGAGAAGCTGATGGACTACGCCGAGAAGCACGGTATTCCGATCGAGCGCCACGGCAAGAAGAAGTCGCCGTACTCCATGGACGCCAACCTGCTGCACATCTCCTACGAGGGCGGCGTGCTGGAGGACACCTGGACCGAGCACGAAGAGGACATGTGGAAGTGGAGCGTTTCTCCGGAAGCGGCTCCGGACACTCCGACCTATATCGAGCTGACCTACCGCGCCGGTGACATCGTCGCCATCGACGGCAAGGACATGACTCCGGCCCAGGTGCTGACCGAGCTGAACCGCATCGGTGGCGCCAACGGCATCGGCCGTCTCGATATCGTCGAGAACCGCTATGTCGGCATGAAGTCGCGCGGCTGCTACGAGACCCCCGGCGGCACCATCATGCTCAAGGCCCACCGCGCCATCGAGTCGATCACCCTGGACCGCGAAGTGGCTCACCTGAAAGACGAGCTGATGCCCAAGTACGCCAGCCTGATCTACACCGGCTACTGGTGGAGCCCGGAGCGCCTGATGCTGCAGCAGATGATCGACGCCTCGCAGACCAGCGTGAACGGCGTAGTGCGCCTGAAGCTGTACAAGGGCAACGTCATCGTGGTCGGCCGCAAGTCCGATGACTCGCTGTTCGACGCCAATATCGCCACCTTCGAGGAAGATGGCGGCGCCTACAACCAGGCCGATGCGGCGGGCTTCATCAAGCTCAATGCCCTGCGCATGCGCATCGCCGCCGGCAAGGGCCGCAAGCTGTTCTAGAAAGCAGCGACCAGCAACAAGCGATAAGCTGACAAACCCCGGCCACGAGCCGGGGTTTGCCATTCATAGCCATGAGGAGAGGAACGATGCGTCTACTGCACACCATGCTGCGCGTCGGCGATCTGGAAAAGTCCATCGCCTTCTACACCGAGGTGTTGGGCATGACCCTGCTGCGCCGAAAGGACTACCCGGACGGCCAGTTCACCCTGGCTTTCGTCGGCTATGGCAACGAGGCCGAGAACAGCGTGATCGAGCTCACCTATAACTGGGGCGTGGACAGCTACGAGCTGGGCACCGGCTACGGCCATATCGCCCTGGAAGTGGAGGACGTCTACAGGGCCTGCGAGGACATCCGCGGCCGCGGCGGCAAGATCACCCGCGAACCCGGCCCGATGAAGCACGGCAGCAGCATCCTGGCCTTCGTCGAGGATCCGGACGGTTACAAGATCGAGCTGCTGTCGGCCAAGCGCGGCGACTGATGCGGATGCTGTTGCGCGTGTTTTGAGAGTCTGTGCGCAAAATTTGACGCCTGCTCACATTTTGGTCATTTGCTTGACGTCTGGGGATGGTTATAGTCGCCATCCCATAAACTTTTCAGGGAAGAGAAGATGTTCAAGCAGTGGTGTCGACTCCTGCTGGTCGTGCTAAGCACGGCTGGCCTTTTCAGTGTCCCCGCGCACGCAACATTGCCGTTGCAGGGCAAATCCAGCATTTCCGGCCAAGTATTCGATGTCGATGGTCGTCCCCTGGAAGGTGTGACGGTCCAGGTGCGCCAGGGCATCATCCTCAAGCGTGGCCAAAAGGCCGTCACCAACCCTGGTGGCGTCTTCACCCTCAAGGGCATAGTGCCGGCTCAGAGTGTTTTTCTGACCTTCGAGAAGGAGGGCTATACCCCGACTCAGAGCAGCGTGCGTCTGGTCCAGAAGGTGCCCACCGGAAAGCGATTCCCTCGCCACAAGTACAAATTCCTGCGCGAGGCCGTGGTCACCAAGACCCTGCTCAAGCGTGGCGCTACCCAGTCGCTGGACCCGGCTCTGGGCGGCTCGCTGAGCGAGGCCGGTTTCAAGGTGAGCTTCAGTCCTGACAGCCTCACCGCAACTGCCGGCCAGCCGGTGCAGGTGGTGATAACTCCGGTCGATGTCTCGACTGCGGCCCTCAACGGTGCGCCGGGCGAACTCGCCGCGCGCACCGCTGCCGGCCGCCGGGAGACTCTGGAGTCCTTCAGCATGGCGGACTTCAGCCTGTATCAGGGCAGCAAAAAGGTGAATCTGAAACCCGGCGCTACCGCCGAGATTGAGCTGCTGCTGCCGGAAAACACCCGGCTGCGGGAAGATGACGTCACCCCGATGTGGTATTTCGATACGACCACCGGGCTCTGGCAGGAGGAAGGGGTGGGGCGTGTCGCGGCCTCTACATCACTGCCCAACAGGCTCGCGGTTTTCGCCAGCGTGGTGCACTTCTCCTGGTGGAACAGCGACCAGGTGATCAGCGTCGCTGAGGTCAGGGGGCGGGTGGTCGACCATGCCGGGCAGCCGGTTAGTGGCGCCTATGTTTCGGCCCGAGGCGTGGACTACGCCGGCAGCAGCTACTCGGTGCAGACCGACGCCAACGGCTACTACTGTCAGAAGGTAAAGGCCGGTTCCGTTAGCGCCCTGCAGGCCAGTCATACGATCCAGGGCCTCCATCTGCTCTCCTCCACACAGCAGGTACAGGCTGGGGGTGCGGGTAGTCTGTGTGCAAACGGCAGTGCTGCCGCCGTCGCCGATCTGGTCTTGCCGACTGCCTTGGCGTGCGTCAGCGGGACCGTTCTGGATGGAGCCGGCCAGCCCGTGTCCGGTGTGACCGTCTTCACCAACTCGGGCTCGTATACCCAGAGCGATGCACAGGGCGCATTTCAGCTGAACGTCATGGAGTCGGCGCAGGCTGTGGTCTATGCCGCAGGCTACCCGGCCAAGACGCTGATGGCACCGACAGCCGGTTCGCCTTGCGCTACTGTGACTCTGCAGCCTGGTGGCGGTGGCCCCGCTTGCGTCACAGGTTTCGCATACCAGTGCGATCTGTCGACTCGCGTGGAAGGGGCTCAGATCTATGCCAGGGATGTGCTCAACGACACGCCGCTGGGCATTTCCGCTCCCACCGATGCCAATGGCAATTACTGCATCGACAACCTGCCGGCAGGTATGCAGATCAAGGTGGGGCCGGTGAATTCCAGTATCGATGAGCATATCGAGGTCAATAGCGGCGCCGGCGGTGGTTCCTGTGCCAGCAATAGCTGTAACGCGATGCCGCCGATGGATATCTGGTGCTACTGAGATCCGTCTCAGCCCCTCCTCTCTTAGTGGGGGAGGGGCTTTCTCTTGATCTTTCTCCCCTCAATCAGGCGGCACTCCCGGGGAATTGAGGTTGTACTCAATACCAGGAGCGGTGCTGCCTGTCTCTCAGGCTTGCGCCGAGCATGGCCCTGCTGCACGCCTGGCCTTCGTCGGGCTACAAAATCGAGCTGCTCTCGGCCAAGCATAGCGACTGACAGCTGCTAAGCTTTTGTAAGTAATAACTTACGCGGCGAGTGGACTTTCAGGAGTTCCCCCATGGCTACTGACAAGCAGGCCTACCGTCTGATTCGGGCGGTGCAGGAGCTGTCGATGGCAAGGGATGCGGACCGGGTGGCGGCGATAGTCCGCCAGGCGGCCCGTGGGCTGACCGGCGCCGATGGCGCCACTTTCGTACTGCGCGACGGCGATTGCTGTTTCTATCGCGACGAGGACGCCATCTCGCCTCTGTGGAAGGGGAAACGCTTCCCCATGAGCCTATGTATCAGCGGCTGGGTCATGCTCAATCGCAGGGCTACGGTGATACCGGACATCTATCAGGACCCGCGCATTCCTCATGAGGCCTACCGCCCGACCTTCGTCAAGAGCCTGGTCATGGTGCCGATACGCATCCAGGAACCGATAGGCGCCATCGGCACCTACTGGGCGTGGCCGCACAGGGCCAACGATACCCAGGTCGAGCTGCTCCAGGCTCTGGCGGATTCCACCTCCATCGCCCTGGAGAACATCCAGCTCTATGCCGAGCTGGAACGGCGGGTGGAGGAGCGCACCGCGCAGCTGGCCGAGACCAACCGCCAACTGCAGCGCGAGATGCACGAGCGCGAGCGGATCGCGGCCGAGGTGCGCCAGCTGTCCCTGACCGACGAGCTGACCGGGCTGCGCAACAGGCGTGGATTCCTCCTGCTGGCCGAGCGCGAGCTGATGGCGGCGCGGCGGCGCAAAGGGCGCTGCCTGCTGCTGTACATCGATCTCGACTACCTCAAGCAGACCAACGACCGCTTCGGCCATGCCGCCGGTGACGGCATGCTGGTCGATGCCGCGCAGCTGCTGCGCTCGCTGTTTCGCAGCACCGATGTAGTGGCGCGCCTGGGGGGCGACGAATTCGTCGTGCTGGTCGGCGACTACAACAGCAGCGAGGAAGTGCTGAGCCGCCTGCAGGCGGCCGTGGCGGGTTTCCGGCGCAGCACTGGCAGGCCTCTGTCGCTCAGCGTCGGGATCGCCGAGTCTTCCCTGCGCGCCGACGAGGGGCTCGACGAGCTGCTGGTCCAGGCCGATGCCGCCATGTATGCCGACAAGTGTTCGCGACGACAGCTGGCGACGGCGAGTTGAACGAAAAAGCCCCGCGGAAGCGTAATGCTGTTCACTTAAGCATTTGAGCTCCGGTGGGGCTCCCCCGAAAATCTGATGCCAGATATCTGGCATCGGATTTTTATGTCTCTCCAACAGCAACTGCTCGACCTCGGCGAACGATTCAACTTCTCTGACTTGAGCACCTTCACTCAGAATGTTCCGATCGACTGGGTGGCGTCCGCGCTGAACCTATGCGCCCAAGTCAGCATACGGCGGCGGCGAAGTGCTTTAGCTGGCGCTCGGCATGGCCCTGCTCCGTGACGAGCCTGTCCATGTGGTCGCACGGCGCCTCAATATCTGCGCTCAGGGCCTGGCTTCTCATGACCTGTTGGCCAGAAGCGGTGTCACCGAGGCGCGCAAACGACTGGGTGCCGATTAGATTGAGTGGCCGTTTCGCCAGACGGCTAACCAGTGGGGCTGCGAACGCTATGAGGGCGATCCTGGCAGGGCCTGCAAGTTCTGGTTGTGGATGGTGCGCCTTCCAAGAGCCCCGGATGAACTTGCATAAACATGCCCGTCTTACACCCCACGGTCGAGCCCTTTTGGTTCAGCGTATTCACCACGGCCTGGGGGGGGGCGAGGAGGCGGCCCAGGCCGCCGGAGTGAGCGTACGAACCGCCTGCAAGTGGCTCAGGCGCTTTCGCGAGGAAGGCGAGGCAGGATTGGAGGATCGCTCGTCCCGTCCGCAGCATTGTCCCCACGCAACGCCCGATGCGCTGATTGAACGGCTGATCGAGCAGCGTCGTGCCCGCCATGCCTATCGGCAGATAGCGATCCAATTGGGCCTGGCCGTCAGCACCGTGGTTCGCCGCTTGCGACAGCTTGGCTTGCACCGGCTGACCGAACTGGAGCCGGCACCACCAGAGGTGCGCTACGAGCACCCGACGCCCGGCAATCTGCTGCACCTAGATATCAAGAAACAGGGGCGCTTCCGCCGGCCTTGCCACCGGGGGACCGGTGATCGCCAGCAAAGCTCCAATGGGGCGGACTGGGGTTCGTCCATGTGGCTGTCGACGATGCCAGCCGTGTCGCCTTTAGGGAAATTCTGAAGAAGACTTCCCGAATCTGGTGAAATACGCCGATCCCGTTGCCCGAGTTTCCCGATGAAGCAGATGACCTTCGCCGATGCCGAGTACGCCGGCAAGCGCAAGCAGACCC
>NZ_JBDQQT010000016.1:0-125832 GCF_039888625.1 Pseudomonas sp. CAU 1711 | reverse complement strand
TTGCGGCGGCCAGAAACACCGAAATGAGCGAGCCATCTGGTCGATTTTGACCCACTGGCCGCTTTCAAAGTTGGCGAAGGCCGAAGTCAGCCAGAAAAACCGGTCTAGTTCAGACCTTCCCTAATACCGAACAGTTCCATCGGGCTGCAAAATCGACCAGTTGCTGGAGTGCGTTACGAACGTCGTTTGCCCGATGCATGTCGCCAGACACGAGCGAAACGATGGGATCAACCAACAGTAGAGATACGCCGCCAATTTGCTCTGCACGCTCATTGAGCAGCGAGAGATCTCGGGCAGGGTTGAATGGCTGGAGTTCTCCGTGCTCGTTCTGGCGTCCGCTGACGAAAAAAACCGAGTTTAGATTAGCTCCTGCTGCAATCAGGCGCGGAGTGAGTGTGTCTTCAATATCATCCTCTGCGGACCATATAAGCGTTTTGCCGGCCCCATGGCTTGGGGTTCCATCTGGCCACGCCGCTCCAATAGAGTTAATCGCCGCTAGAGATAGGGCCAAGGTTGTTTTGCCGCATCCACCTGCGCCGGCGAGGATGCTGATTTTTCCACGAGCTATCCATTTATCCCATAACCAAGAAATTGGCTGCGGCCGCACGTCGGCGGCGGAAGTCAGAACTGCTTGATATCTGCTCATTCGACGCGGCCCTCGTTCGAAATAATCTGAGCTATCTCTGAGGTTACAAAGTAAGAGCGGCGACCGACTCTTCTTCGCGCTTTGCGCAGAGTTTCAGCGGCAGGCTCATTGCTCTTATTGAGCCATTGCCGGAGCGATTCGCTCGGCCGATGGAGCACGTCAGCCAGCATGTCGATTGTCAGTATCGCGCCATAACGTGCTTCCAGGGTTTCAGTCAGGGTATGTGCTCGCGAGCTCATCGTGTTGCTCCGTTGTGTTAATACCCCTAATAGCTGGTAGCGAGTGAACAAAAACGGGTAAAAACCGGTAATCACCCGTAAAAATAGGTAGTTACCTCGCCCTGTGCGAGGGCCTTGAGAGCCTGCGTACCTTGCACATCTTGAGCCCCTTGAGCGTCTTGCCGTTGGCGAGCTGCAGTTTCTCGCGACAAAAAAGGGGGCCGTAGCCCCCTTTGGTGTTCGCTCTGTCAGCGTTTGATTCGATCAAGTATGTCGACCAACGTTTCTCCGCGTAGGTGTGTGTACCGCTTTAGCATTTGCATGGATCTGTGCCCGCTGATCGCCGCTGTCTGCTGATCCGTAACCCCAGCGGAAATCAGTCGACTGATAGCTTCGTGCCTGAGGTCGTGGAATCGAAAGTCAGACATTCCGAGGCGTGTTTTTATGTCTCGCCAGGGCTTGTTGAAGATATAAGGACGACGTACGTCGTCCCGGCCGGGCTCTCCGAAGAAAACGAGACTGGTGTCCTTGGGGCGGGGGAAGGCCAAGGCAAGCCGCATGACTTCCGTTGCGCGCTTGCTCAGGGGTACGAGCCTTACATCCCCATTCTTGGTGTCTGGCAGCATGATGACGCGCCTTTGCAGGTCTATTTGCTCCACAGTGATACCTGAGACCTCTCCCAGGCGCATAGCGCTTTCTAGGGCCAGTTCTACGATCCACCCTAGAAAAGGGTTTGGATAGGCTCTAACTGCTTCCAGTAGCCTGGCTTCCTCATCTGCCCCAAGGTGTCGATTTCTCCCTCTACCAGGGCTGGGTTTGCGTACGCCAGTGATCGGATTATGAGTCAGGCCAATGTGCCACTCCTGGATCGCCGTGGTGAACAGGTGGCTTAGCAGCGCAAGCTCGTGACGCACGGTGCTAGCGCTGACCTTGCGCTTAGGTGTGGAGGGGTTGTTCGATTTGGCTTGAGTGTTCTCATTGAGCCGCTTGTCGCGGTAACCAGCGATCACGTTTGGAGTCAGTGCGGCGAGGGAGTAAGAGCCGAGGATCCGAATCAGAGGCTTTGATTTTGTTTTCTCTGACTTTTGAGTGGACTCGCTCTTGGTGGGGGAGACCTCGGCTAGGTAGCGCTCCATCGCCATTCGCAAGGTGGTTTTTTCCGAGGCTACGCGATGAATATAAACGCGACGGCTCATCTCATCTTCCACGCCCCTGGCCCAGTTTTCTGCATCCTTCTTCAGTCGGAAGGTCTTGCTGACGGTGGGGTAGCCTTTGCGGCGAATGACGGCTTTGTGTTTGGTGCCTCTTTTGCCGGGAATATCTTTGATCGTTGCCATTCCTTCATCCCTCGATCTGATGGGAGCGGCCAGGAACCACTTTGGGCGCATCTGGCAGCATCGAAGGGAATAACTGGAAGTTAGTGAACAATTCCTGTGGGCGACGCTGGTTGAAGAGGGCGCGATTAAGCTTCGAGCGTTCGGAAGAAATAACGCCGCTATGGGGGCTAAGCGCGTGTGCTTTGAATTGAGACTGGGGGAGGGGGCTTTCGGGGATTTTCATCGCTGCTCCAGGGGCTGAGCATCGGCAGTGCACCGAAACTGTACCTCTGGAGCAAGGAACTAGACTTAGCGTTGCACTAAGCCCTTGAAATTCTTGGTGCCCAGGGACGGAATCGAACCGCCGACACGGGGATTTTCAATCCCCTGCTCTACCGACTGAGCTACCTGGGCAACGGGGCGCAATTAAACGGATTTGGCTTTGCAGTGTCAAGCGAGAGAATGAAAAAAATTTCAGTGCAGACGGGCGGTTACGAAATTTCCGAGGGGCGCGGGCCGTTTTCGGCCCGCGTTCGCATCAGGCGCTCGGCGGCACATAGCCGTCGGCTTGGGCGTAGTCCTGGCCGGAGAGGAACTTGTCCATCTCGGCCTGGAGGAACTTGCGGTCCTCGGCGTTCATCATGTTCAGCCGGCGCTCGTTGATCAGCATCGTCTGGTGCGCCTGCCATTCGTCCCAGGCCTTCTTCGACACGTTGTCGAAGATGTCCTGACCCTTGGCGCCGGGGTAGGGCGGGCGGTCGAGGCCGGGCAGGTCCTCGTTGTATTTGCGGCAGTGCACGGTACGGCTCATGACTCTTCTCCTGCATTCAGTTCTTGCGCGGCTCGCTTGAGGAGCTTCTTCACCGGGGCGGCCAGGCCCAGGCGCGGCGGGCTGGCGAGGTTATACCAGAGCCAGTCGCCCTCGGCCACGGCGGCTGCCGGCTGCTCCACGCGGATCAGCCAGGGTTCGATGGCCAGCTGGAAGTGGCTGAAGGTGTGGCTCAGTCCGCTCAGTGCATGGCGCTCGCCGAGTTGCAGGGCGTGCCGTTGCGCCAGCTCGTCGAGGGCGCTCAGGTCGTCCAGTTCCGGCAGGCTCCACAGGCCGCCCCACAGGCCGCTGGAGGGGCGCCGGTAGAGCAGGATGGCGCCCTCGCGATTGGCCAGCAGCGGCATCAGGGTGCGTTTCTGCGGCAGGGCCTTGCGCGGCTTGGGCTCGGGGAAGGCGCTCTCGCGACCGAGCAGGTGGGCGCGGCAGCCTTCGCGCACCGGGCACAGCAGGCAGCTGGGCTTGCTGCGGGTGCAGAGGGTGGCGCCCAGGTCCATCATCGCCTGGGTGTAGTGATTGACCCGCTCATGCGGGGTCAGTTGTTCGGCCAGTTGCCATAGCTGCTCGGCCACCTTGGGTTCGCCGGGATAGCCGTGCTGGGCCTGGTAGCGGGCCAGCACGCGCTTGACGTTGCCGTCGAGGATCGGCGCGCGCAGGCCCATGCTCAGGCTGGCGATGGCGCCGGCGGTGGAGCGGCCGATGCCGGGCAGCTCGGCGAGCGCCTCGACCGAGCGCGGGAATTCGCCGCCATGCCGCTCGACCAGCGTCTTCGCCGCCTTGTGCAGGTTGCGCGCGCGGCTGTAGTAGCCGAGACCGGTCCACAGATGCAGCACCTCGTCCTCGGATGCGGCTGCGAGGGCCTCGACCGTCGGCAGGGCGTCCATGAAACGATCGAAGTAGCCGAGCACCGTGCCGACCTGGGTCTGCTGCAGCATGATCTCGGAAACCCACACCCGGTACGGGGTGATGCCCTGCTGCCAGGGCAGGTCCTTGCGCCCGTGCTGGTCGTACCAGGCCAGCACGGCGCCGCTGAACTGCTCGGGACTCATCGGTTGAACAGGCCCTTGAGCGCGTCCTTGAGTTCCGGGCTGACCTTGTCGCCGAGCTTCTCCTCGATCTTCTCGCTGAGCTTGTTGCCGGCCAGCTTGGCGGCGACCTTGGTCAGGCCGTTCTTGTCCACGCGGCAGGCCTTGGCGCCGAGCTCCAGCGGGCCGCGGCAGAGCAGCGGCCATTCGATGCCGACATAGCGTTCGTTGACCTGGCAGGCCGGGTCCGGCATGGCGCCCTTGTCGCCCTCGATGACGATGCCGACGCGGTAGTCCATGCCCAGCACGCGCAGGTCGACATCGCCGTGGCCGTTGACCGTCAGGCCGGGGATGCGTGCCTTGAGGTCGGGGTTGCTGGCCACGCCGTTGCGCAGCTTGAGGCTGCCGCGCAGCTCCTCGAAGGGGGTGTCCTTGCCGCGTGGCTCGCCGGACAGCGACTTGCGGTTGAGGGTGGCGATGCCCTGGCACAGCTGCTGCTCCAGGTTGGCGTCGACCAGCACGCCGTCGCTCAGGGCGAAGTCGGCCTTGCCGTTCAGGGCGTCGACCCAGGCCTTCTGGCTGTTGCCCTGGGTGCGGATGTCGGCATTCAGGTCGAGCCTGCCGCGCAGCGGGGCCTTCTCACCCTGGGCCTCGATCAGCTTCTCCACGGGGATGCGCCTGATCTGCGGGCGGGCGCTGAGCACGGGCACCTGGGGGCGAGCGTCGAGCTGTGCGGCGAGCGCGAACTCGCCGCCGTGCAGGTCGCCGCGCAGCTCCTGCAGGTCGATCAGGCCGCCCTTGGCGCCGGCCTTGAGGCTGGCGGCCTCGATCGGCAGCTTGCTCAGGGTCAGGCGGTCCAGACGCAGGGCGGCCTGGATATCCAGCTTGCGCAGGGTCTCCAGCGGCAGCATGGGCTGGCTGCTCCAGGCCTGCTGGGTCGGCGCGTCCGGCAGCGGCGTGGTGCCGCTCTTGCCGGCGGCGGCGACGGCCTGCTTGACCTCGCTCTTGCGCGCGGCGCCGGCGCTGGCGTCCTTGTCCTCGGGCGGCAGGTAGCGGTCGAGGTCGAGCTGGTCGCCCTTGAGCTGCAGGCGCAGGGCCTGCTTGTCGAGGTCGGCGATGGTCAGCTTGCCGGCGAAGCTGCTGTCGTCGAGCTTCAGCGCCAGGTCGTCGAGGACGATGCTGGTCGGTGTGCCGGCCAGACGGGTGGACAGCTCGACGCGGCTCAGGGTGTTCGGGTCGCGCATGGCCGGCAGGGCCACACCGAGGCCGTCGAGGAACTCGCGCAGGTTGAACTGCGCCAGCGACAGACTGCCTTCGAGCTTGGCGCTCTTGTCCAGGTCGCGCAGCTTGAGTTCGCCGAGGGCGCGCAGCTGGTTGGCGGAGAGCTTGATGCCGGTCCACTCGGCGACCTGGGCGGACTGGTCGAGCAGCAGCTGGCCCTGGCTGGCGAAGGTCAGGGTCTTGCCGTTCAGCGGCTCGCCGGAGGCTTCGCCGGCCAGCTTGAGGTCCTGCAGCTGGTAGCGCTTGAGCGCGCGGTCGAAGCGCAGCAGGCCTTGCAGCTCGGTCTTGGCGCGCAGCACCGGCTTGTTGCTGGCGAGGAAGGCCAGCAGCTTGATCGGGATGTCGGCGCTTTCGCGGATGGCGCCGGTGGTCAGCTCGATGCCCTCGGCGCTGAACTGCTGGCCGTGCTGGGCGTCGTGGTAGTCGATGCGCGAGTTGCTGATGCTGAGGCTGTCGATATCCAGCTTGAGCGGCTGGCCGCCCTGCTGCGCCGGCGCCTCGCCGTTCTGCGCCTGGCGTTCGGGCGTGGTTGGCGTGTCGCTGGCGGCTTCGGTCTTGGCCGGGCGGCCCAGGCCTTCCCAGTTGCCGCGGCCTTGCTTGTCGCGCTGCAGGGTCAGGTTGAGGCCGTCGACGCGGATGTCGCTCATCTGCACTTCCTTGCGCAGCAGCGGCAGCACGCGCACCGACAGGCCGAGCAGGCGCAGGTCGGCGAAGGGCTGGTCCGGGGTGTCGGCGCTGGCCAGGGTGGCGTCGGTCAGCTCCAGGCCGAGCCAGGGGAACAGGCTCCAGCCGATGTCGCCCTTGAGCTGCAGTTCGAGGTTGGCCTTGTCGCGGGCCAGTTGCTGGATCTCGCCCTTGTAGTCGTTGGGGTCGAACAGGTGGGTGAGGGCGAAGCCGAGGCCGATGACGATCAGCAGCAGGCCGAGCAGCAGCAGCCCGAGGATTTTGCCGAAGGCTTTCATGGACCGATCCTTGTGTGGGTTCTTCTATTAAGGGCGGGAGTATAACGCCGGCTCAGAAACTGGCGGCGACCCGCTCGGCGATGGCCAGGCTGGCGGTCAGCCCCGGCGACTCGATGCCGAACAGATTGACCAGCCCCGCCAGGCCGTGGATGCCAGGGTGTTGGATGACGAAGTCGGCGGCCGGTTCCCCGGGGCCGACCAGCTTGGCCCGCACGCCGCAGTAGGCCGGCTGCAGGCGGGCCGGGTCGAGGGCCGGGAAGTAGCGGGCGATGGCCGCGGCGAAGGGTTGGCGCAGGCTCTCGTCGACACCGTAGTCCAGTGCGTCGACGTAGCGCACGTCCGGCCCGAAGCGCAGCTGGCCGCCGAGGTCGAGGGTGGCGTGGATGCCCAGGCCGGCGGTATTCGCTTCGGGCATGGGGTAGATCAGGCGGGAGAAGGGGCTGCGCCCGCTGTAGCCGAAGTAGCGGCCCTGGCACAGGCGCAGCGGCGGCGCCTCGCGCAGGCCTTGGGTGTGCTGGGCGAGGTGTTGGGCGAATGGGCCGGCGGCATTGATCACCCGTTCGGCGCGCAGGGCGAAGGGCTGGCCGGCGCTGCTACCCTCGACCCGCCAGCCCCCGGGCATGGGGTGCAGGCCGTCGACCCGGGTACGCAGTACCAGTTGCGCGCCGCCGGCTTCGGCGACGGCCAGCAGCGACTGCAGGTAGGCATGGCTGTCGAGGATGCCGGTGCTGGGCGAGAGCAGGGCGGCGGCGCCGCGCACGGCAGGTTCCAGTGCGGCGAGCTGGCGGGCGTCCAGCGCCTGCAGGTCATCCACGCCGCAGGCGCGGGCATTGCCCTGCAGGGCTTCCAGGCGGGCGATCTCGTCCGGCTCCACCGCCACCAGCAGCTTGCCGATGCGCCGGTGCGCCACGCCGTGGCGCGCGCACCAGGCGTACAGGCGCTCGCGGCCCTCCAGGCACAGCTTGGCCTTGAGCGAGCCGGGCGGGTAGTAGAGGCCGGCGTGGATCACCTCGGAGTTGCGGCTGGAGGCGTGGCTGCCGATCAGCCCCTCCTGCTCGACGATCAGGCAGCTCAAACCGGGCCGGGCCAGGCGCGCGGCGCAGGCCAGGCCGAGGGCGCCGGCGCCGATGATCAGCAGGTCGATGGAGTCCATGGCGTGTCCGGTGGGCGGGTCTGGCGGCAGCGGCCCATCCGTTGCCGGCGTTCTGGGAGTAGGCTGGCAGCATAACAACAAGGCATCGTCAGCGAGGTTGCCAATGAATGTGGTGGTGATGGCCGTGCCGCTGTATATCCTGCTGATCCTGCTGGAGCTCGCCTACGAGCGCTGGAGCGGCCGGCACACCTATCGCCTGGCCGACGCGGTGACCAGCATCGATACCGCCGTGCTGCGCGTGCTGCTGGAAGGACCGCTGCGCCTGCTGCTGGTGATTCCCTATGCCTGGCTGTACGAGCATGCGCGGCTGTGGACGCTGGATCCGACTTCGCCCTGGACCTGGCTGCTCGGCTTCGTCGCCGTGGATTTCTGCTTCTACTGGGCGCACCGCAGCCTGCACCGCTACAACCTGCTGTGGGGTGCGCACCAGCCGCACCACAGCAGCGAGGACTTCAACCTGTCCACCGCCCTGCGCAAGGGCGCCTTGCAGCCCGCCTTCGATTGGCCCTTCTACCTGCCGCTGGCCCTGCTCGGCCTGCCGCTGCCGCTGTTCCTGGTGCTGCTCGGCGCGCAGCTGGTCTACCAGTTCTGGATTCACAGCCAGCATATCGGCCGCCTGGGGTTCCTCGAGTGGTTTATGGTCACGCCGAGCAACCACCGCGTGCACCACGGGCAGAACGACGCCTACATCGACCGCAACCACGGCGGCGTATTCATCGTCTGGGACCGCCTGTTCGGCACCTTCGCCGACGAGGACGAGCCGGTGCGCTTCGGCGTGACCACCCCGGTGCGCACCTTCGATCCGCTGCGCCTGCAGTTCTCCTGGTGGCGCCTGCTCTGGGCCGACGCGCTGGCGACGCGCTCCTGGTGGGACAAGCTGCGCCTGTGGTGGATGCCCACCGGCTGGCGCCCGGCGGATGTCGCCGCGCGGCCCTGGCCATCGATGCGCGAGGACAAGTTCGACTGCGCCTATCCGGCCAGCCTGAGGTGGTACGCCTTCGTCCAGTTCGTGGCGATCAATGCCATGGCCCTCGGTTATCTGGCCGCGCTCAGGCAGGCCGAGCTGTGGCAGGCGCTGCTGCTGGTGCCGCCGGTGCTGGCCGGCTGCGTCGGCCTGGGCCTGCTGTTCGAGGGGCGGCGCGCGTTATGGAAGGTGGAAGCCGCTCGTCAGCTGCTGATGGCCGGCATGGCGCTGGCCTGGGCGCTGTGGCTGGCGCCGCAGCAGCTGGCGCTGGGCCTGGGCCTGGGTCTGGTTGGGCTGTGCCTGGCCAGCCTGCTGTGGCTGGTGTGGCTGGCGGCCAGGCCGCAGTTTGCGCGGGCTTAGGCTGGGGCCGCGCAGGTAGGCTCAGCAAGGGTGCGGCGCTGGGTTTCGGCGCTGCGCGCCTCTACCTGCGCGGTCCGACCCAGCCTACAGGCTATCCAGCGGCAGGCCGCTGCGCGCGGCCAGGGCCTGGCTCTCCAGATGGTCCTTGGGCGCCGCCAGGTGCAACTGCTTGCCGGCCTCGCGCGCCATGCGCCGCGCCTCGTCGAGGATGCGCCGGCCCACGCCGCGCTTGCGGTCGGGCTTGCGCACGCACAGGTGCGACAGGCGCCAGTGCGCCTCGCCGCGCTCCAGCAGGGCGGCGCCGAGCAGGCGGCCGTCGAGGCGCCCGGCGATCAGCCTGCCGCTGCCGATGCCGTCGGCCAGCAGGGCGTCGATGCTGGCGTAGGGCGCCAGCAGCCAGTCCGGTGCGTCGGCGTAGACCTTGCCCAGGTCGCTGTGATCCTGGGCAGACGGGCGGCTGACGATTTCTAGCAGAACGGGCATGCTGCCTCCTCGCGACGGGAACCTGCAGTGTAAGGCTCCGTCAATCGCCCCGATAGCCCGCGTCGGTAGCCGGCCAAGCCGTGCCCCGCCTATAATGGCGGCCTTTTTCCATGAGTAGCCTGTGGAGCTGGAGATGGCCGAACGTACGGCATCCGTCGAGCGCAACACCCTGGAGACCCAGATCAAGGTCTCGATCAACCTGGATGGCACCGGCAAGGCCAAGTTCGATATTGGCGTGCCGTTCCTCGAGCACATGCTCGACCAGATCGCCCGTCACGGCCTGATCGACCTGGACATCCATTGCAAGGGCGACCTGCACATCGACGACCACCACACCGTGGAAGACGTCGGCATCACCCTCGGCCAGGCCTTCGCCAAGGCCGTCGGCGACAAGAAGGGCATGACCCGTTACGGCCACTCCTATGTGCCGCTGGACGAGGCGCTGTCACGCGTGGTGATCGACTTCTCCGGCCGCCCCGGCCTGCAGATGCACGTGCCCTTCACCCGCGCGGTGGTCGGCGGCTTCGACGTGGACCTGTTCCAGGAGTTCTTCCAGGGCTTCGTCAACCATGCTCAGGTGTCGCTGCATATCGACAACCTGCGCGGGCACAACACCCACCACCAGATCGAGACCGTGTTCAAGGCCTTCGGCCGCGCCCTGCGCATGGCCGTGGAGCTGGACCCGCGCATGGCCGGGCAGATGCCGTCGACCAAGGGCACCCTGTAAATGCAGACCGTCGCTGTTATCGATTACGGCATGGGTAACCTGCACTCGGTGGCCAAGGCGCTGGAGCATGTCGGCGCCGGCCGCGTGGTCGTCACCAGCGATGCCAATGTGATCCGCGAGGCCGATCGCGTGGTGTTCCCCGGCGTTGGCGCGATCCGCGACTGCATGGCCGAAATCAAACGCCTGGGCTTCGACGCCCTGGTGCGCGAGGTCAGTCAGGACCGGCCGTTCCTCGGCATCTGCGTCGGCATGCAGGCCCTGCTGGAGCGCAGCGAAGAGAACGGTGGGGTCGACTGCATCGGCCTGTTCCCCGGCCAGGTGCGCTTCTTCGGCAAGGACCTGGTCGAAGACGGCGAGCAGCTCAAGGTGCCGCATATGGGCTGGAACGAAGTGCGGCAGAGCCTCGACCACCCGCTCTGGCACGAGATTCCGGATATGGGCCGCTTCTACTTCGTGCACAGCTACTACATCGAGGCCGGCAACCCGGCCCAGGTGGTCGGCCGCGGCCACTACGGCAAGGACTTCGCCGCGGCCCTGGCCGAGGGCTCCAGGTTCGCCGTGCAGTTCCACCCGGAGAAGAGCCATAGCCACGGTCTGCAGCTGCTGCAGAACTTCGTCGGCTGGGATGGTCGCAGGTGAGCCGCAAGCTTCAAGCGGCGAGCCACAAGTTTGATTCGCGCTTGCTTGCAGCTTGAGGCTTGCAGCTTGCCGCTCTTTTTGACGTTAGGAAAAAAGCGATGCTGATTATCCCCGCTATCGATCTGAAGGACGGCGCCTGCGTGCGCCTGCGCCAGGGCCGCATGGAAGACTCCACGGTGTTCTCCACGGACCCGGTGAGCATGGCCGCCAAGTGGGTCGAGGGCGGTTGCCGCCGCCTGCACCTGGTCGACCTCAACGGCGCCTTCGAGGGCCAGCCGGTCAACGGCGAGGTGGTCACCGCCATCGCCCGGCGCTACCCGAACCTGCCGATCCAGATCGGCGGCGGCATCCGTACCCTGGAGACCATCGAGCACTATGTGCGCGCCGGTGTCAGCTACGTGATCATCGGCACCAAGGCGGTGAAGGAGCCTGAGTTCGTCAGCGAGGCATGCAAGGCCTTCCCCGGCAAGGTCATCGTCGGCCTGGATGCCAAGGATGGTTTCGTCGCCACCGACGGCTGGGCCGAGGTCTCCAGCGTGCAGGCCACCGACCTGGCCAAGCGTTTCGAGGCCGACGGCGTATCCGCCATCGTTTATACCGACATCGCCAAAGACGGCATGATGCAGGGCTGCAACGTCGAGGCCACCGCGGCCTTGGCCGCCGCCAGCAAGATTCCGGTGATCGCTTCCGGCGGCATCCACAACCTCGGCGATATCGAGAAGCTGCTAGCCGCGAGGGCCCCCGGCATTATCGGCGCCATCACCGGCCGCGCGATCTACGAAGGCACCCTGGACGTGGCCGAGGCGCAGGCCTTTTGCGATGCAGCGGCAAGCGGCAAGCCCCAAGCTTCAAGTTGAGGCGCTGCCTGCTCTGGCTTCGTCTTGAGGCTTTGAGCTTGTAGCTTGCAGCTCTTTTTCGGAGAAAAACATGGCATTGGCTAAGCGCATCATCCCCTGCCTCGACGTGGACAACGGTCGCGTGGTCAAGGGCGTCAAGTTCGAGAACATCCGCGACGCCGGCGACCCCGTCGAAATCGCCCGCCGCTACGACGAGCAGGGCGCCGACGAGATCACCTTCCTCGACATCACCGCCAGCGTCGATGGCCGTGACACCACCCTGCACACGGTCGAGCGCATGGCCAGCCAGGTGTTCATCCCGCTGACCGTGGGAGGCGGCGTGCGTACCGTGCAGGACATCCGCAACCTGCTCAATGCCGGTGCCGACAAGGTATCGATCAACACCGCCGCGGTGTTCACCCCCGAATTCGTCGGCGAGGCGGCCGACCGCTTCGGCTCGCAGTGCATAGTGGTGGCCATCGACGCCAAGAAGGTTGCGCCGGGGCGCTGGGAGATCTTCACCCACGGCGGACGCAAGCCGACCGGCCTGGATGCGGTCGAGTGGGCGAAGAAGATGGAAGGCCTGGGCGCCGGCGAGATCCTCCTGACCAGCATGGACCAGGACGGCGTGAAGAGCGGCTACGACCTCGGCGTGACCCGCGCCATCAGCGAGGCCGTGGGCATCCCGGTGATCGCCTCCGGCGGCGTCGGCAATCTGGAGCACCTGGCGGCCGGTATCCTCGAGGGCAAGGCCGACGCGGTGCTGGCGGCGAGCATCTTCCACTTCGGCGAGTACAGCGTGCCGGAGGCCAAGGCCTATCTGGCCAGCCGCGGCATAGTGGTGCGTTGACGTCCAGCTGTGCGGAAGTCGTTAGCCGGCCTCGCTGACGGACGGCTAAAATGATAGGGATAAGTTCGTCGCCGACGAACCTCCCTTTTCATCGACAAGGAGTCCCCATGCTCTTCCCCAGGCTGCTGGCCCTGCTTCTGCTATTGGTCGGCACCGTTTCCGCACGTGCCGAGTCCCTGGTCCTGCTCACGGAAAACCTCCCTCCCTTCAACATGGCCGTCAGCGGTGGCAACTTCGCCCGCGACGAAGGCATCACCGGCATCAGCGCGGAGACCCTGCGCCTGGTCTGTCAGCGTGCCGCCGTCGAGTGCCGGCAGATTCTCCGCTTCCCCTGGCAGCGGGTGTACGACCAGGCTCTCAAGGACGCGGGCTATGGCCTGTTCTCTGTGGCGCGCACTGCCGAGCGCGAGGCGCTGTTCAAGTGGGTCGGCCCCATCGCCGGCGAAGACTGGGTGCTGCTGGCGCGGGGCGACTCGTCGATCCGGCTGGGCAGCCTGGAGCAGGCCCGCCAGTATCGCCTGGGCGGCTACAAGGGCGATGCACCGAGCCAGAGGCTGGTCGACGATGGTCTGACCGTGCAGCTGTCGCTGTATGACAAGGAGAACCCCGAGCGTCTGGCCAAGGGCCAGATCGATCTGTGGGTGACCTCATCGATCGCCGGCCAGTACCTGGCTCGCCAGCAGGGCTATCGGGACTTCCGCGTGGCGCTGACTTTCGGGCGCGGCGACCTCTATCTGGCGCTCAACCGGCAGACCGCCGATGCCACCGTGGACAAGCTGCGCGCCGCCCTCGAACAACTACGCGGCGAGGGCCAGCTGCAGGCCATCGCGCAGAAGTACTGAGGCGCCACAGCTGCGCTAAAGTGGTGCGCTGCTTACCCGCTTTCGCCGCTGAGTGACTCCTCTGGTCGATGCCGGCGTGACGCAATTCAAGGTAGCCGGCGGGTGGCGTCGGCACTATGCTGGTTTCCTTCCGCGCCGGTCGGCATACCGGTCGGACGCCGCCCATCGCGGGCGGTCACTTGCAGAGAAGTCGTCCAAACAACCATAACTCCGGAGCTGTACTGCAATGCTGAAATATCTGCGCAAGGCCCTGTCTATCGGTCTGCTCGCCCTAGCTGGTGGCGCGCACGCCGAAATCACCGAAGACTACAAGGTGATACTGCTGACGGAGAACTTCCCGCCGTTCAACATGGCCATCGACGAGAAGAACTTCGCCCGCGACGAGAATATCGACGGCATCAGCGCCGACCTGACGCGCGCAATCTTCAAGCGCGCCGGCATTGGCTACAACCTGAGCCTGCGCTTCCCCTGGGACCGCATCTATCGCCTGACCCTGGACAAGCCCAACTACGGCCTGTTCTCCACCACCTATACCGAGGAGCGCAAGCCGCTGTTCAAGTGGGTCGGTCCCTTGGCCAAGAGCGAGTGGGTACTGCTGGCCGCGCCGGGTAGCAGCATCAAGCTGAACAGCCTGAAGGAGGCGGCCAAGTACACCATCGGTGCCTACAAGAACGATGCGGTGAGCCAGCACCTCGAGGCCCAGGGCATGACGCCGATCAACTCGCTGCGTGATCAGGAGAACGTGGCCAAGCTGATGAGCGGCAAGATCGACCTGTGGGCCACCACCGACCCGGTCGGCCGCTACATCGCCAAGCAGGAAGGTGCCAGTGGCCTGCAGGTGGCGCTGCGCTTCAACAGCGCCGAGCTTTACCTGGCGCTGAACAAGGAGACCCCGGACGAGGTGGTCGAGCGTCTGCAGAAGGCGTTGGACGAGTTGCGCGCCGAAGGCTACGTCGACGAGATTACCAACAGCTATCTCTGAGTCGCCCAGACCGCCCGGCGCCGTTGCGCCGGGGCGGTGTCTCCGTGCTACCCTGCAGCCCCGGGCCGGCCGTCGTGCCCGTCGCGGGCGGGAGGTCGCTGCCTTCCCGTCTCTCCCGACTGTCAAGGAAACGGATATGCTGTCGAAGCGACTGACCAGACTGTTGCTGGGCGCTGGCCTGCTGTTCTCCTCCCTGGTGCATGCCGAGCTGCCTGAGGACTACAGGGTGGTGCTGCTCACCGAGAACTTCCCGCCCTACAACATGGCCACCAACGGCAAGAACTATGCCCGTGAGGAGAACCTCGCGGGCATAGCCGTGGAGGTGGTGCGCGAGACCTTCAACAAGGCCGGCATCCAGTACCACATGACTCTGCGTTTCCCCTGGGCGCGCATCTACAAGATGGCCCTGGAGATGCCGAATCACGGCGTCTTCGTCGCGGCCAAGCTGCCCGAGCGGGAGAAGCTGTTCAAGTGGGTCGGCCCGATCGGCCCGGACGACTGGGTGATGCTGGCACGGGCCGACAGCACCATCAACCTGATCAGCCTGGAGCAGGCCAAGTCCTACAAGGTCGGCGCCTACAAGGGTGATGCCATCGAGGAGCACCTGCTCAAGCAGGGGCTGCAGCCGATCAGCTCGTTCCGCGACCAGGAGAACGCGCACAAGCTGCAGGCAGGTAAGATCGACCTGTGGGCCACCGGCGACCCCGCCGGCCGCTATCTGGCCAAGCAGGAGGGCGTCACCGGCCTGAAGACCGTACTGCGCTTCGACAGTGCCCAGCTGTACCTGGCGCTGAACCCGGAGACCCCGGACGAGGTGGTTGAGCGTCTGCAGAAGGCGCTCGACGGGCTGCGCGCCAGCGGCCGGGTGGAGCAGATCTTCCAGAGCTACGTGCAGTAAGCGGGCTGCGCAAAGAAGGCCCGGAGGGCAGTGCTGCCGTCCGGGCCCGGTAGCGCTCGTCGGGCTCAGTGCGCGGGCTGGCGCCGGTACTCGGTGGTGGTGATGCCGGCCACACCCCAGTTATCGGTGTCGACCTCCTCGATGACGATATGGGTCAGCTCGGGGCGCTTGTTCAGCACCCGTTGCAGGGTCTCGGTGAACTCGGCGATGACCTGGGCTTTCTGCTCGCGGGTGACGCCGTCCTTGGTGATGCGCAGGCTGATGAAGGGCATGTCGTTGACTCCTGTGGGTTGGGGGAAGGGTTACCAGGCGCCGCTGCTCATACCGCCGTCCACCGGCAGCACGGCGCCGGTGGTGAAGGCGGCCTCGCTGAGGTGCAGCACCGCCTCGGCGATCTCCTGCGGCGTGCCGATGCGTCCGGCCGGCTGCAGGTCGGCGAGGAAGGCATGGCTTTCGGGGGCATGCATGGGCGTGTCGATCAGCCCCGGCGCCACGGCATTGACCTGCACGTTGTGCGGGGCGAGTTCCAGGGCCAGGGCGCGGGTCATCTGGTTGAGGCCGCCCTTGATCAGCACCGGCAGCGCCGCCGGCACCTTGAGCAGGGGCTGCAGGGCGATGCTGGCGGTGATGTTGACGATATGCCCGCTGCGCCGTTCGATCATGTGGGCGGCGACCGCCTGGCTGGCGTACACCACGCCCTTGAGGTTGGTGGCGAGCAGCCGTTCCAGCTCCTCCGCGGCGTAGTCGGCGAAGGGTTTGGCGATGAACACGCCGGCGTTGTTGACCAGCACGTCGATGCGGCCGAAGCGTTGCAACGTGCGCTCGACCAGCAGGTCGGCGGTGGCCGGCTCGGCGATATCGCCGGCGACGCCGAGAAAGCGCTCGCCCAGGCGGGCGGCGGCCTGCTCCAGGCGCATGGCATTGCGCGCGTTGCCGACCACGTTGTAACCGCGGGCCAGGAAGGTTTCGGCGATGGCCAGGCCGATGCCGCTGGAGGCACCGGTGACGATCGCCGTTTTCGCTGTGTCGTGCATGACAGACTCCTCGGGATGGGGCACCGGGGAGCCGGTGCGCTGTCGGGCACTGTATTCAGGACGAAAATGTGGATAAATCTGGCTTAGATCACTTCACTTGATACATGGTGTAATTAATGCAGCGCAGCTTCGACGACATTCAGCTCGGCAGCATCGAGCTGTTCTGCCTGGCGGCGGAACTGGGTGGCTTCACCGCGGCGGCGCGCGCCGCCGGCGTCACGCCGGCCGCCGTCAGCCGCTCGGTGGCGCGGCTGGAGGCGCGCCTGGGCGTGCGCCTGTTCGTGCGCAGCACCCGACACATCCGCCTGACCGAGGGCGGTCGCGGCTACTTCGAGCAGTGCCGCCAGGCGCTGGCGCAACTGGTGGAGGCCGAGCGCCAGGTTAGCGGGCAGCAGCAGGAGGCCCTGGGCACCCTGCGCGTCAGCCTGCCCACCACCTACGGCCACCACCGCGTGCTGCCGCTGTTGCCGCGCTTTCGCCAGCGCTACCCGGGAGTCCAGGTGGAGGTGCACCTGAGCAACCGCAATATCGATTTCATCGAGGAGGGCTACGACCTGGCCGTGCGGGTGCGTGCCCAGCCGGACTCGGGGCTGATCGCCCGCCACCTGGAGCATGCCGCGCTGGTGGTGGTGGCGGCGCCCGACTACCTGCGCCGCGCCGGCGTGCCGAGCGAGCTGGAGCAGCTGGTCGAGCACGAGTGCATCCAGTTCGAGCTGCCCAGCAGCGGCCGGCGCATCCCCTGGCTGTTTCGCGAGCAGGGCCGCGAGCGCGAGCTGTTCACAGCGGGGGGTTACTGCTGCTCCGCCGATGTGCTCGGCGGGGTGACCCTGGCGCGCAGCGGCGCCGGCCTGTTCCAGGCCTATCGTTTCACCGTCGAGCCGCTGCTGGCCAGTGGCGAGCTGGTGGAGGTGCTGCAGCCCTATGCGGGGGCCTCGCGGCCCTTCACCCTGCTCTATCCACATGCCCGTCATGTGCCGATCCGTGTGCGCGTGTTCGTCGACTTCCTGCTCGCCGCCGCGCGTGAGTGGGAGTCTTGAGCGGCGCTGTCCGTGTCGGTCGCCGCCGACACCCGGCGGCGACTTGTGCTTGTCTTTCTCTGCAAGACTCCGAGCTATGGGGGTATTAGACTCCTGACATCACGACAAGGAGATGTGGATGCGCGCAGCGATCTTGCTTGGCCTGCTGCTGGGCGTGGCCTCGCATGTAACCGCCGATCCCCTGCAGGAGGCCATGGCCGAACTGCAGCCCAGTTCATTGAACCAGGCCGCCCAGCGCGCCGAGCTGGCCTGGTTCGCCGAGGCCGGCAAGGCGTTCGCCGGCATGCAGGTGCGGGTGATCAGCGAGCGTATCGACACCCATTGGTACGAGGCCAACGTGCTGGCCCCGCTGTTCGGTCGCCTCACCGGCATCCGTGTGATCCACGAGATCAGCGGCGAGGACGACGTGGTCAACAAGCTGCGCACCCAGCAGGAGACCGGCCTGCCGCTGTACGACGCCTATATCAGCGACAGCGATCTGCTCGGCCAGCACTTCCGTGACGGCCAGGTACTGGTGCTCTCCGACTTCATCGCCGGCGAGGGCGCGAGCGTGACCCTGCCGACCCTCGATCTGGCCGACTTCATCGGCCTGCCCTTCGTCACCGCCCCCGACGGCAAGCTCTATCAGCTGCCGGACCAGCAGTTCGCCAATCTCTACTGGTATCGCCAGGACTGGTTCGAGCGCCCCGAGCTGCGCCGGGATTTCCGCCGCCGCTATGGTTACGAGCTGGACGTGCCGCAGAACTGGAGCGCCTACGAGGACATCGCCGCCTTCTTCACCGAACAGGTGGGCGAGATCGACGGGCAGCGCGTGTACGGTCACATGGACTACGGCGGCTTCGACCCCTCTCTCGGCTGGCGCCTGTCCGACGCCTGGCTGGGCATGGCCGGGGTGGCCGATCCGGGCTTGCCCAACGGCCTGCCGGTGGACGACTGGGGCATCCGCGTGGAAGGCTGTCGCCCGGCCGGCGCCAGCATGGCACGTGGCGGTGCACTGGACAGCCCGGCGGCGGTCTACGCCGTGCAGCGCTATGTCGACTGGCTGCAGCGCTACGCGCCGCCTGAGGCGCAGCGGATGAGCTTCAATCAGGCCGGCAATGTCGCCGCCCAGGGACACATCGCCCAGCAGATCTTCTGGTACACCGCCTTCACCGCCGATTACACCAAGCCGGGCAGCCCGGTGGTGGATGCCGAGGGCAAACCCAGGTGGCGCATCGCGCCCTCGCCGCGCGGCGCTTACTGGCGCGAGGGCATGAAGTCCGGCTACCAGGACGTCGGCGCCTGGACCCTGCTCAAGGCCACGCCCCTGCGCCAGCGCCAGGCCGCCTGGCTGTACGCCCAGTTCGTCACCGCCAAGAGCGTGTCGTTGCGCAAGACCCTGGTCGGGCTGACGCCGATCCGCCGCTCCGACCTGGACTCGCCGGCCCTGCTGGCCGAGGCGCCGCGCCTGGGCGGACTGGTGGAGTTCTACCGCAGCCCGGCGGCGCGGCGCTGGACGCCGACCGGCTCCAATGTGCCGGACTACAGCGGCATGGCCAGCCTTTGGTGGCGCCAGCTGCACCCGGCGGTCTCCGGCCGGCTCAGCGCGGCCCAGGCGCTGAGCAACCTGGCGCAGGCCTTCGACGGTCACCTGGAGCGGCTCGGCCGGCGTCAGGCGCATCCCTGCGCGCCGCGACTGAACTCGCCGCGCGAGGCCGGCTACTGGCTCAGTCAGCCAGGTGCGCCCTGGCCGCAACTGGACGACGAGCGACCGGCGGGGCGTACCCTGCCCTATCAGGAGGCCCTGCGTGCGTGGGATTAGTCTGCTGCTGACACTGTTGTGCAGCCTGCCGCTGGCCGCCGCCGAACTGCGCCTGTACGCCTGGGAGCGCCCGCCGCTGGTGCAGCAGCGCGCGGAGGGGGGCGCCTCGGGACTGGTCGTCGAGCTGACCGCCGAGCTGTTTCGCCGAGCCGATATTCCCTATCGCCTGGAGTTCCTGCCGCTGCAGCGTGCCCTGCTGCATGTGCGTCAGGAGCAGGACAGCTGCGTGCTACTGGTGGAGCGCCAGCAGGAGCGCGAGCCCTACTTCGCCTGGGTCGGCCCGCTGCTGGTATCGCGCCTGGGCCTGTACGCCAAGGCCGACGACGACCTGCAGCTGCGCAGCCTGGCGCAGGCGGGTGGCCTGGGCATTCTCAGTCACCAGGGCTCGGGCGCCGGCGAGTATCTGCAGACGGTAGGCCTGCAGGTGATCTACTCGAACAAGGAGTCGCTCAATCTGAGCATGCTGCAGCGCAGCCGGGCGCGTCTGTGGGCCACCAGCTCGGCGGTGGTCGCCTCGCTCGGGGTCCAGCCGGCGCCGCGCGAGGTGCTACCCTTCCTCACCCTGATGGAAGACATCGCCTGTAACCCCGGGTTGCCGCCCGCCCGCCTGCAGCGCCTGCGCGAGACGCTGCTGCAACTCTATCGTGAGGGCTGGGTGCAGGCGCGCTATCGCCAGCACGGCCTCGACCTGCACTGAGCTGCAGTCAATTCCCCGAGGATGAGCGCAGCTAGGCCTCGTTCGCCAAGTCGCCGGGCGGCGCAGGCAGATCGGTCTGTGTCGCCTGCTCGCGCAGCAGCTCGCACAGGCGCTGCGCGGCGGGCGACAGGCTGTGCCCGGCGCGGCTGACGATGCCGTAGGCGGAGTGCGCGGCCTGTTCCGGCAGCTGCAGTGGCAGCAGGGCCAGGCGGCCGGCGGCGATGTCCTGGGCCACCACGTCCCAGGGCGCCATGCTCAGCGCCGTGCTGTCCGAGACCAGTTCCTTGAGTACCATGAAGTTGTCGCAGGCGATGCTCAGGGGCTGCTCGCGGCCGCTGATCCGACTCAGCATCTCGGCCACCTGCGTGGGCAGCTGGGTGCCGGCCAGGGGATAGTCGAGCAGGTCTTGTGGCTGTAGTTGCCGGCGCTGCAGCAATGGGTGGCGGGGGTGGCAGAACAGCACGCCGGGGTAGCTGGGCAGGGCCTCCACTCGCAGCTGCGGGTCGCCTTGCAGCTCGCGGCAGTCGGCGATGAACAGCTCGACCTCGCCGTTCAGCAGGCGCTCGTGCAGTTGCTGCCAGTTGTCGATCAGCAGTTGCAGATGCACGCCGGGGTGCTGCCTGGCGAAGGCGCCCAGCGCCCTGGGCACCAGGCGCGCGGCTGGGTAGGGGCCGGCGCCGAGGCGCAGCTCGCCGCTGGCCAGGTTGCCCAACTGGCTCACCGCATTGCTCAGCGCCCGGCTGCCGGCGAGCAGGCGCCGGGCATGCTCCAGCACCAGCCGGCCATGGGCGGTGAGGCTGATGCCACGGCTGTGACGATCGACCAGGCGGCATCCGAGGCCGTTCTCCAGCGCCTGGATGCTGCGGCTCAGCGCCGGCTGGCTGAGGTGTACGGCCTCGGCGGCGCGGGCGAAGTGGCCCTGTTCGGCCAGGGCGACGAAGTGACGGAGTTGGCGCAGATCATTCATGCGTTAAGTGCATCTATCCATGAAAAAGAATGCATTGGAATTATTGCACGGGCTGGGTCAGCCTGCGGGCATTCCAACAAGCACAGCGAGCCGCATCATGAACCTGTCCTGCCGTTTCGCCGGGCTGCTGCTGGCCGCCAGCCTGCCGCTCTCGACCACTGCCGCGCTGCCCGAGGAGCGTATCGAGCCGAGCATCCATCCGGAGCTGAAACGGCACAGCGAGCACTTCGCCCAGAAACTGTACAAGGTCGCCGACAACGTCTGGTCGGCGGTCGGCTGGCAGCTCGCCAACGTGGTGGCGATCGAGGCGCCCGAGGGGCTGATCATCGTCGACACCGGCGAGTCGGTGAGCGAGTCGCGCAAGATCATGGAGGAGCTGCGCAGGGTCAGCGACAAGCCGGTCAGGGCGGTGGTCTACACCCATTTCCACCCCGACCACATCAACGGCGTGCAGGCCTTTGCCAGCCCCGAGCAGGTGGCCAGCGGCGAGGTGCGGATCTACGCCCACGAGACCCTGCTGGCCAACGTGGTGGCCCAGGGCGCGCAGGTCGGGCCGATTCTCGGCGTGCGCTCGGCCTACAGCTTCGGCACCTTTCTCGATGCGGCGGACAAGCGCGACATGAACGGCGGCATCGGTCCGCAGGCCAAGGCCGAGCCCTCGACCTTCATCGCCCCGACCCACACCTTCAAGGACCGGCTGGACACCACCATCGCCGGCCTGCCGGTGCAGTTCCTTCATGCGCCCAGCGAGGCGCCGGACGAGATCGTCCTGTACCTGCCGGACAACCGCGTGCTGATCAGCGCCGAGGTCGACCAGGGGCCGACCCTGCCGAACATCCACACCCTGCGTGGCACCAAGTTCCGCGACCCGGTGCAGTGGGTCGCCAGCCTCGACCTGCTGCGCTCGCTGCGGGCCGAGCACATGGTGCCGCTGCACGGGCGCCCGGTGAGCGGTGCGGCGCAGGTCGAGGAGGTGCTGCGCATGACCCGCGACGGCATCGCCTACATCCATGACCAGACCGTGCGCTGGATGAACAAGGGCCTGACCCCGGACGAGCTGGTGGAGAAGGTCAAGCTGCCGCCGCACCTGGCCGGCTACACCCCCTACCTGCGCGAGTACTATGGCACGGTCAAGCACAGCGTGCGGCAGATCTACAACGGCTACCTGGGCTGGTTCCAGGGCGACCCGGTCGATCTCGACCCGGTCCCGCCCAAGGACAAGGCCGAGCGCCTGATCGCCCTGCTGGGTGGGCGCGACAAGCTGCTGCTGGCCGCCGGCGAGGCCTATCTGCAGGGCGATTACCAGTGGGCCGCCGAGCTGGCCGGCTACGCCATTCGCGTGGACAACAGCGATCGTCTGGCCCGCGACATCAAGGCGCGCAGCCTGCGCAAGCTGGGCTACGCCAGCATGAACATCAACTGGCGCAACTGGTACCTGACCAGTGCCATGGAGCTGGAGGGCAAGTTCGACGGTGACGACGTGCGCGCGCAGGCCAAGGTGCTGCGCGGCGTGTTCCTCTCGCCGCAGATGGTGAAGAACTTCACCCCGCAGGCCTTCCTCGGCAACTGGGTGACACGCATCGACCCGGAAAAGTCGGCCGAGGTGCAACTGACCCTGGGCTTCGAGTTTCCCGATGTCGGCGAGCGCTGGGCGTTGGAGGTGCGTCGCGGCGTGGCCCAGCTGCACCGCGGCATTCCCGAGGGTACCGGGCTCAAGCTGAGCATGGACAAGCGCTTCATGGACAGCCTGCTGACCGGTGAGGGCGGTTTGCTCAAGGGCATGCTGCTGGGCGATGTCGAGGTCGAAGGCAACCTGCTGGACATCAAGACCTTCCTCGCCTGCTTCGACTTCGGTGAAGAGCCTTTTGGTTTGACCGTTCGCTGAGCAGTGCCAGGGCGGTAGGGGTGAGTGTGAGGATCAGTACGTCGATGAATAGATGCTTACGACCCCAGCAAGAAGATCGTGGCCTGCTCTTAGCTGCTCTTCTATCTTATCTGCCCAGCCAGCGCGGAATACGCCGCTCCAGATAGAAGTCCGGGCGCCGTGGCGAGCCGCCGATAAAGCCGACATGGCCGCCCCTGGCGTGCAGCTCCAGGCGGGTGCTGGCGGACAGTTCGTGGGCCTCGGGCAGGCTGTGGGGGAAGACGAAGGGGTCGTCGCTGGACTGGATGATCAGGGTGCGGGTGCGGATCTCGCCCAGGTAGAAGCGGCTGGAGGCGCGCCGGTAGTAGTCGTCGACATCGGCGTAGCCGTGCAGTGGCGCGGTGAAGCGGCCGTCGAAGTCCCAGAAGGTGCGCATGCCCTCCAGCGGCCCCAGTTCGCGCAGGGCGGCCAGGCGCTCGTGGTGGCCCTCGTCGGTGAAGCGCTGCTGCTTGTCGCGCACGTAGGCGACCAGCTCGCGCATGAAATGCGCCTGGTAGACCTTGGAGAAGCCGCGGTCGATGCGCTCGGCGCAGTGGTCCAGGCGAAAGGGCACCGACACCGCCACCGCCGCCTGCAGGCCGGAGTCGGCGGCGGTCTCGCCTAGGTACTTGAGCAGCACGTTGCCGCCCAGCGAGTAGCCCACCGCGTACAGCGGCGCCAGCGGCCGCTGCGCCTGCAGATGGCGCAGCACATGCCCGACGTCCTCGCTGACGCCGGAGTGGTAGCCGCGCGGCAGCAGGTTGGGCTCGCCGGAGCAGCCGCGCCAGTTCAGCGCCACGCTGGCCCAGCCGCGCGCCGCCAGCTGCTGCTGCAGGCCGAGCACATAGTGCGAGCTGGACGAGCCGGTCAGCCCGTGCAACACCAGCACCAGCGGCGTGCGCGCCTCGTGCGGGCCGTGCCAGTCGAGGTCGAGGAAGTCGCCATCCTCCAGCCACAGGCGCTCGCGGCGCCGTTCGAGGCGCGGCGGCGTGCGGCACAGCGAGCCGAACAGGGTCTGCAGGTGCGGGCCGGGCAGCCACCAGGCGGGTTGGAAATCGGGCGTCATGCAGGCAAGGATAGCGGGCAAAGCGCCAGGCTAGAGCGTCGGGCGATAAAGCGAAAGCATCATTGGCCGGGCGAATGTGGGGGTTGTTGGAGCGAGCTCTGCCCGCGAAGCTTCTGCGGAGATGGGTTCGCGAGCAGAGCTCGCTCCTGTCTCATGCATCCGGGCTGCGTGAGTGGTTTCAGCGCCGAGGAGTCGCGCGCCATGTCAGCCGCGCTGCCACAGCGAGTAATGCACCTGCCCGGCCTGTTTCTCGCGGTGCAGCCGCCAGTTGCCCGGCGGGCCCAGGGTCGAGGGGGCGGCCTCGCTCTCGCAGTAGATCCAGGCGCGCGGCGCCAGCCAGCCGCGCTCCTCCAGCAGGTGGCAGGCCGGGGCCAGCAGGTTCTGGTGGAAGGGCGGATCGAGGAACACCAGGTCGAAGGGCATAGGCGCCTGGTTCTCCAGGTAGCGCAGGGCGTCGACCTGTTGCACCTGGCCGCTGTCGCAGCGCAGGGTGGCGAGGTGACCGCGCAGGGCGGCCACCGACTGCGGGTTGAGGTCCAGGCCCAGGGCGCCGGCGGCGCCGCGCGACAGCGACTCCAGCAGCATGGCGCCGCTGCCGGCGAAGCAGTCCAGCACGCGGGCGCCTTGCACATGGGGCGCCAGCCAGTTGAACAGGGTCTCGCGTACCCGGTCCGGGGTCGGGCGCAGGCTCGGACCATCGGGGAAGGCGAAGCGCCGCGAGCGCCACTGGCCGGCGATGATGCGCAGCTGGCCGCCGCCTTGCTTGGCCTGGGGGTTGGGTTTGCCGCTGGACTTGCGCATCAGTGCTCCGGAGGGCCGGCGGGGCGCTCGGCGGGCTTGTCGGTGGGGGGCGGCAGCGGCTGCTGGGCGACGCTGGGGCCGGCGCTGACGATCACCAGCTTGTCGGTGTCCAGGTGCTTGGCCATGGCCGTTTTTACCTGCTCGACCGTCAGCCCCTGCAGCTCGGCCATGAAGTCGTCGAGGTAGCTCAGCGGCAGGTCGTAGAAGCCCATGGCGCCGAGTTGGCCGACTATGTCGGCGTTGCTCGCGGTGCTCAGCGGGAAGCTGCCGAGCATCTCGCGCTTGGCCTGGGCCAGCTCCTGCTGGGTCGGGCCATTGGCCAGGTAGTCGCGCAGTATGCCCTGCACCAGCTCTAGGGTGCCCTGGCTCAGCTCGGCGCGGGTCTGCAGGTTGATCATGAACGGCCCGCGCGCCTGCATGGCGCTGAAGCCGGAGTAGACGCCGTAGGTCAGACCGCGCTTCTCGCGCACCTCTTCCATCAGGCGGGTGCCAAAGCCGCCGCCGCCGAGGATCTGGTTGCCCAGGATCAGCGCGGCGTAGTCCGGCTCGCGGCGGTCGACGCCGAGCTGGGCCAGCAGCAGGTGGGTCTGGTTGGAGGGGTACTCGATATGGCTGAGGCCGGCCTCGGGCTGCTCGGGCTGGGCGATGGGCGGCAGCGCCGGGCCCTTGGGCAGGGCGGCGGAGACGCGCGCGGCCATGGCCTCGGCCTCGGCGCGCGAGAGGTCGCCGACCAGGGCGATCACCACATTGCCGGCGGCGTAGGCCTTCTGGTGGAAGGCGCGCAGCTGGGCGCTGTCGATGCCCGGCACCGACTGCTCGTTGCCCTCGCTGGAGTGGGCGTAGGGGTGGTCGCCGTAGAGGCGCTCGAACAGGGCGATGCCGGCCAGCTTGCCGGGGTTCTGCTTCTGGTACTGGAAGCCGGCCAGCAGCTGGTTCTTGATCCGCGCCAGGGCCTCCTCGGGGAAGCTCGGCTGGCCGACCACCTGCTCGAACAGGGCCAGGGCCGCTTCGCGCTGCTGCGCGTCGCTGAGGCTGCGCAGGCTGGCGACGGCCATGTCGCGATAGGCGCCGTTGCCGAACTCGGCGCCCAGGCTCTCGAAGCCCTCGGCGATGGCGGTGGAGTCCTTGCCGGGCACGCCTTCGTTGAGCATGGCATTGGTCAGGGTGGCCAGGCCGGGCACGCCCTCGTCGCGGCTGCTGCCGGCGGCGAAGGTCAGGCGCAGGTCGAACATCGGCAGCTGGCGCGCCTCGACGAACAGCACCTTGGCGCCCTCGGCGGTCTGCCATTGCTGGATGTCCAGTGGGCGCTTGCTCGGCGCCTGGCCGTTGATGGCGGCCAGCGATTCCAGGCCGGTGGCGGGCGGCGGCGCCTGCTCGGTGCGCTGGGCGATCAGCGCCAGCAGGCCGATCAGCAGGATCAGGCCGAGGCCGAGCAGGCCGTGATTGAGGGTGTTGCGCGCGCTCATGGCTGCACTCCTTCTGCGGTCTGTTCGGGCAGGACATGGGCGACGGCCAGGCGCGAGCGGGTGAAGAAGGTCTGCGCGGCCTTCTGGATGTCCGCGGGGGTCACCGCCTCCAGGGCGGCCAGGTCCTGGTCCATCAGGCGCCAGGACAGGCCGACGCTCTCCAGCGAGCCGATGGTGGTGGCCTGGCTGGTGATCGAGTCGCGCTCGTAGACCAGCCCGGCGATCACCTGGGCGCGCACCCGGGCCAGTTCGTCGGCGCTCGGCGGGGTGCGCTGCAGGTCCTCCAGCTCCGCCCACAGGCCGGCCTCGGCCTGCTCCAGGGTCTTGCCCTTCTGCACATTGGGCGTGGCGCTGAGCAGGAACAGGCTGTCGCCGCGCTCGAAGGCGTCGTAGCTGGCCGAGGCGCCGGAGACCAGCTCCCGGCCACGCTCCAGGCGTGCCGGCAGGCGGGCGCTGGAGCCGCCGTCGAGCAGCGCGGCGGTCAGGCGCAGGGCATGCACCTGGCGGGCGTCGGCGCTGGTGGCCAGGCCAGGCACGTTGAAGCCCATCAGCAGGGTCGGCAGCTGGGTCTTCACGTGCAGGCGCAGGCGCCGCTCGCCGGGCTCGGCCAGCTCGCGGGGGGCCTTGGCCGGCGCCACTGGGCGCCGGGCGATGGCGCCGAAGTACTTCTCGGCCAGGGCTTGCACTTCGTCTTTGCTGACGTCGCCGACCACCACCAGGGTGGCGTTGTTCGGCGCGTACCAGGCCTGGTACCAGGCGCGCAGATCCTCGATGGTCATGCGCTCGAGGTCGGCCATCCAGCCGATGGTCGGGGTGTGGTAGCCGCTGGCCGGGTAGGCCATGGCCTTGAAGCGCTCGTAGGCCAGCGACGTCGGCTTGTCGTCGGTGCGCAGGCGGCGCTCCTCCTTGATCACCTCGATCTCGCGGGCGAACTCGTCGGCCGGCAGCTTGAGGCTGGCCAGGCGGTCGGCCTCCAGCTCGAAGGCCACGGCCAGGCGGTCGCGCGACAGCACCTGGTAATAGGCGGTGTAGTCGGCGCTGGTGAAGGCGTTCTCCTCGGCGCCGAGGTCGCGCAGGATGCGCGAGGCCTCGCCGGGGCCGAGCTTGCGGCTGCCCTTGAACATCATGTGCTCGAGGGCGTGGGACAGGCCGGTGGCGCCGGGCGCCTCGTAGCTGGAGCCGACCTTGTACCAGAGCTGGGAGACCACCACCGGGGCGCGGTGATCCTCGCGGACTATGACCTTGAGGCCGTTGTCCAGCTGGAATTCGTGGGTCGGCTGGGGTTCGGCGGCGAGGGCCGCCAGGGGCATGCAGAGCGCAGTGAGGAGCAGGCCGGCGCAGCGGCGGGCAAGTGGTGTCATAAGATGTCTCGACCTGGCGGGCGGCCCGGGCGGTCGTACCGCCGGCGGGCGAAGAGGTGCTAGGATACCGCATCCTTTTCCGGGGCGGCGCGCGACCCGTGCGGTCCCTCTGAGATGCCTTAGACCCATGTTTGGTTCCAACGACGACAAGCAGTCGCCGGAGCAGTCCGGCGAGAAGAAATCCCTGTTCGGCTGGCTGCGCAAGAAGCCGCAGGACGAGCAGGCGACGCCCGAGCAGGCAGCCCCCGCGCCGGCGGTCGAGCCAGTCGGGCCGGCGAGTCCGGTGACGAGCGAAGCTCCGGCCGCGCCCACGGTCGAGCCCGCGCCGGCGCCCGCTGAGGCGGCAGCGGTCCCCGTTGCGCCCACCGAATCGGTAACCGGCGCGCCGCCCGCGCCCGTCGCTTCTGCGGCCAGTGCCGAGCCGGTCGCCGAGGGCCCCGTGGCCCCCGAGACTCGGCCCGAGGTCGCGGCTCAGTCCGAGGCCGAGGCGCCGCGCCCGGCCTTCTCGCGCTTTCGCATCAACGCCGGCAGCGAAGTCACCCATCCGGTGCACGAGCAGCCGCTGCCGGTCGAGGTGCTCCCCGAGCCGCAGCCGCTCGCGGCGGCGCCGGTGCAGGTCGAGCAGAGCAAGCCCGGCGACAACCAGGGCGGCTGGTTCGCCCGCCTCAAGCAGAGCCTGAGCAAGACCAGCGCCAGCCTGGGCGAGGGCATGGCCAGCCTGTTCCTCGGCAAGAAGGCGATCGACGACGAGCTGCTCGAGGAGCTGGAGACCCGCCTGCTGACCGCCGACGTCGGCGTCGAGGCCACCGGCGCCATCATCGGCAGCCTGACCAAGCGCGTGGCGCGCAAGGAGCTGGCCGACAGCGGCGCGCTGTACCTGGCCCTGCAGGAAGAGCTCGGTGGCCTGCTCAAGCCGGTCGAACAGCCGCTGCTGGTCAATGCCGAGAAGCAGCCCTATGTGATCCTGGTGGTCGGGGTGAACGGCGTCGGCAAGACCACCACCATCGGCAAGCTGGCCAAGAAGCTGCAGGGCGAGGGCAAGAAGGTCATGCTCGCCGCCGGCGACACCTTCCGCGCCGCCGCCGTCGAGCAGCTGCAGGTATGGGGCGAGCGCAACCAGATCGCGGTGATCGCCCAGCACACCGGCGCCGACTCCGCCTCGGTGATCTTCGATGCGGTGCAGGCGGCCAAGGCCCGCGGCGTCGACGTGCTGATCGCCGATACGGCCGGGCGCCTGCACACCAAGGACAACCTGATGGAGGAACTGAAGAAGGTCCGTCGGGTGATCGGTAAGCTGGACGAGACCGCGCCGCACGAAGTGCTGCTGGTGCTGGACGCCGGCACCGGGCAGAACGCGATCAACCAGACCAAGCAGTTCAACCAGGCCGTGGCCCTCACCGGCCTGGCCCTGACCAAGCTGGATGGCACCGCCAAGGGCGGGGTGATCTTCGCCCTGGCCAAGCAGTTCGGCCTGCCGATTCGCTACATCGGCGTCGGCGAAGGCATCGACGACCTACGCACCTTCGTCGCCACGGACTTCGTCCAGGCGCTCTTCGCGGAGAAGGAACAGGGATGATTCGATTCGAGCAGGTCGGCAAGCGGTATCCCAATGGCCATGTCGGGTTGCACGAACTGAGTTTCCGCGTGCGCCGCGGCGAGTTCCTCTTCGTCACCGGCCACTCCGGTGCCGGCAAGTCCACCCTGCTGCGCCTGCTGCTGGCGATGGAGCGGCCGACCAGCGGCAAGCTGCTGCTGGCCGGGCAGGACCTGGCGAGCATCACCAGCGCGCAGATTCCCTTCCTGCGCCGGCAGATAGGCGTGGTATTCCAGAACCACCAGCTGCTGTTCGATCGCAGCGTGTTCGACAATGTCGCCCTGCCGCTGCAGATCCTCGGCCTGGCCAAGGCGGATATCGCCAAGCGCGTTGGTGCCGCCTTGGAGCGCGTCTCGCTGTCGGACAAGGCCGAGCAGTTCCCCGCCGACCTGTCCACCGGCCAGCAGCAGCGCGTCGGCATCGCCCGCGCCGTGGTGCATCGCCCGGCCCTGCTGCTGGCGGACGAGCCCACCGGCAACCTCGACCCGCGCCTGGCCGCCGAGATCATGGGCGTGTTCGAGGACATCAACCGCCTCGGCACCACGGTGCTGATCGCCAGCCACGACCTGGCGCTGATCGCGCGCATGCGCCACCGCATGCTCACCCTGCAACGCGGCCGCCTGATCGGCGACGGGGAGGCCGGCTGATGAGCGACAGCCAGCGCAACATCAAGGCCGCCGAGCGGGTCGGCGCCGTGCAGAGCAAGGCCGACAAGCCGATCAAGCAGGGCCCGGACTTCGCCACCCTGTTCCGCGCCTGGGTCGAGAGCCACCGCGCCAGCCTGGTCGACAGCCTCGGCCGCCTGGTCGGCCAGCCGATCGGCAGCTTCTTCACCTGCCTGGTGATGGCCGTGGCGCTGTCGCTGCCCATGGGCCTGGCCCTGCTGCTGGACAACCTCGAGCGGCTCGGCGGCTCCTGGCAGAAGGCCGCGCAGATTTCCCTGTACCTGAAACTGGAGGCCGGCGATGACGCCGGTCTGCAGCTGCGCGACGAGGTCGCCGCCATGGCCGACGTGGCCGAGGCCGAGTTCATCGGCCGTGAGGCCGGCCTGGCGGCGTTCGAGCAGCAGTCCGGCCTCGGCCAGGCGCTGCGCGAGCTGCCGGAGAATCCGCTGCCCGCCGTGGTGGTGGTGACGCCCAAGGAGATCGACAAGCCGAGGCTGGAGGCCCTGCGCCAGCAGCTCGGCGAGATGCCCGGGGTCGACCAGGCGCAGCTCGACCTGCAGTGGGTGGAGCGGCTCTCCGCCATCCTCGGCCTGGGCGACCGTTTCGTCTTCGGCCTGACCCTGCTGCTGGTCATGGCCCTGCTGCTGGTGATCGGCAACACCATTCGCCTGCATATCGAAAACCGCCGCAGCGAGATCGAGGTGATCAAGCTGGTCGGCGGCACCGATGGCTATGTGCGCCGGCCCTTCCTCTATATGGGCGCGTTGTACGGCCTCGGCGCCGGCCTGCTGGCCTGGGGACTGCTGGCCTTCGGCCTGGACTGGCTGAACGACGCGGTGGTGCGTCTGGCCGGGCTGTACGGCAGCGACTTCGCCCTGGCCGGAGTGCCCGGCGCCGATGGTCTGTCGCTACTGTTAGGCGCGGTTTTCCTCGGCTATATTGGCGCCTGGCTGGCCGTGGCGCGGCATCTGAGCGAGCTCGCCCCGCGCTAGCAATTGGTTGATTTGGATCATTTTCTGAGCAACTGTAAGGGAACTTTTCCACAGGTTCCCGGCTCAGAATGGGCGGTGCTAGACTGCACTGCCCCGCAATACCGGAGGTTTCCGATGACCACTGCCCTGCAACCCGTACATGCCTTAGTCCCAGGCGCCAACCTGGAGGCTTATGTGCACGCGGTGAACAGCATTCCGCTGCTGACCGCCGAGCAGGAGCGCGAGCTGGCCGAGAGTCTCTACTACGAGCAGGACCTGGAAGCCGCGCGCCAGCTGGTGCTGGCCCACCTGCGCTTCGTCGTGCATATCGCCCGCAGCTATGCCGGCTACGGCCTGTCCCAGGCCGACCTGATCCAGGAAGGCAACGTCGGCCTGATGAAGGCGGTCAAGCGTTTCAACCCCGAGATGGGGGTACGCCTGGTGTCCTTCGCCGTGCACTGGGTCAAGGCCGAGATCCACGAGTTCATCCTGCGCAACTGGCGCATCGTCAAGGTCGCTACCACCAAGGCGCAGCGCAAGCTGTTCTTCAACCTGCGCAGCCAGAAGAAGCGCCTGGCCTGGCTGAACAATGACGAAGTGCACGCCGTGGCCGAGAGCCTGGGCGTGGAGCCGCACGAAGTGCGCGAGATGGAGAGCCGCCTGACCGGCCACGACATGGCCTTCGACCCGGCAGCCGATGCCGACGACGATGCCGCCTACCAGTCGCCGGCCCACTATCTGGAAGACCATCGCTACGACCCGGCCCGCCAGCTGGAAGACGCCGACTGGAGCGACAGCGCCAACGCCAGCCTGCACGAGGCGCTGGAAGGCCTGGACGAGCGCAGCCGCGACATCCTCTACCAGCGCTGGCTGGCCGAAGAGAAGGCGACCCTGCACGACCTGGCCGCCAAGTACAACGTCTCCGCCGAGCGCATCCGCCAGCTGGAGAAGAACGCCATGAACAAGCTGAAAGGCTCGATTCAGGCCTGATCAGCGCCATTCCGAAAAGCCGCACCCAGGTGCGGCTTTTTTCTGCCCGGAGATTGCCTTGAACCGCCGCCCACCCGCCCTGCTGTTCACCCTGGTGGCCCTGGCCAGCTGCCTGCTCGGCTACTGGTGGCTGGTGCCGCAGCAAGACAAGCCCGCCACGCTGCCTTGGCTGCAGCAGTGGGATGCCGAGGTGCTGCGGCCGCTGGCCGAGGAGCGCCTGAGCCTGGGCCGGCTGCACGAGCGCCTGCCCGATGCCGAGCTGTGGCTGCAGCCGGGGCCGCGCCTGTTGTTGCGTGGCGCGCTGGAGGGCTGGCGGGTGGAGGCCGAGCCGGCGCTGAGCGAGGCGCAGCGCGCCAGCCTGGCCGCGGCCAGCGGCATCGGGCCCGACGAGCCGGAGCGGCCGCAGTCCGCACAGATGCTGGCGCAACTGGCCGACAGGCCCGTCGAGGCGCTCAACCTGCAGCCGCAAGGCAGCGTCTCGGCGACGCTCCTGAGCGCCAGTCTGGGTGCGCCACGCCTGCGCCTGCAATTGCAGGAGGGCGAGGCTTGGGTCTACCCGCAGCAGGGGCTGACCGCGCACATTCAGGATGAGCGCGTGCGGTTGTTGAGGGCCGTGCCCAAGCGCCTGCTGCGCCACTGACGCCTGCGGCCGGCGCTCCTGGCGCGCGGTGCCTGGCCGAGTGCCCGGCCGCGCGGCAGGATCGGCTCTCCGCCCATGGGAGTCCGTCATGCCTGCCAGCCTGCTGCGCCTCTACGCCGTCGCCATCGGCCTCGGCGTGCTCTATCTGCTGCTGTTGCCGCTCAAGCCCTATCCGCTGGGCTGGCTGCTCAAGCCGCTGCCCATGCTGCTGTTCGCCTTCCTCGCCTGGCGCGCCTTCCCGGGTGTCGCCGGGCACTGGCTGGCGCTCGGCTCGGGCGCGGGCGGCCCTGGTTGCTCTGGCGCGGCCTGCCGGTGACGCTCTATGCCCTGGGCATGGCCGCCTGGATGCTGCCGGCCGCGGGCAAATTGCAGATTCCGGTGGCCATCTACCTGAGCTGCCTGCTGGCCATGGCCCTGCTCGCCGGGCGCCTGGAGCGGAGCCCGGGGCCGCTATGGCTGGGCGCCGTGCTGTTCGTGCTGGCCGACTCGCTGATCGGGGTGAACAAGTTCGTCCAGCCCTTCCCCCATGCGGTCGAGGCGATAGTGAGCTGCTACTTCGCCGGCCAGGCGCTGATCGCCTGGGGCCTGCTCAGGGTCTCGGCAGCCACTGCGGCCACCACTGGCTCAGGGGCAGTGGCGCGGGCAACTGGTTGAGGTAGTGACTGCCGCCCAGCTGCTGGCTCTGCCGACGAATCCAGGCGGCGCGGCGTTGCGCGTGGGGGCCGGGGCGGCTGGCGCTCCAGGCGCGGGGGTTGGGCAGCACGGCGGCCAGTTGGCTGGCCTGCTGGCGCGACAGATAGGGTGCGCCGATGCCGAAGTGGTGGCGCGCGGCGGCCTCGGCGCCGAACACGCCGTCGCCCCATTCCACGCTGTTGAGATAGACCTCGAGGATGCGCTGCTTCGGCCAGAGCAGCTCGACCAGGCCGGTGAACCAGGCCTCCAGCGCCTTGCGCGGCCAGCTGCGGCCGGACCAGAGGAACAGGTTCTTGGCCACCTGCTGGCTGATGGTGCTGGCGCCGCGCAGGCGGCCGCCGCCTGCGTTGTGCGCCAGGGCCTGGCGGATGGCGGCGAGGTCGAAGCCCCAGTGCTCGGCGAACTTCTGGTCCTCGCCGGCGATCACCGCGATCTTCAGGTGGTCCGGCAGCTCCTGCCAGGGGCGCCAGCTGTGCTGCAGGTCGATCGGCGTGCCGTCGCTCCAGGACTCGATCTTGCGCTCGACCATCAGCGCCGTGCCGGGCGGGTCGATCCAGCGCAGCGCCAGCACCAGCAGGGCGCTGAGCGCGGCGAACCACAGCAGCAGTTTGGTCAGGCGACGGAGCAGGGTGCGTAGCATGGCTTGGCCCGGTGGGAGAGGGCGGCCATTATAGCGGCCGCTTCGATACGGATCGGGAGTCCATCATGGCGCGTGTCTTCCTGCTGCTGGCCGCCGTGGCCGGCTTCTCCGGCGTGGCCCTGGGCGCCTTCGCCGCGCACGGGCTGAAGAGCCAGCTGAGCACGGAGTATCTGGCGGTGTTCCAGACCGGCGTGCACTACCAGCTGGTGCACGCCCTGGCCCTGTTCGGCGTGGCCCTGCTGGCCGAGCGCCTGCCGGGTCGTCTGCCTAACTTGGCCGGTGGCCTGTTCGCGCTCGGCATCCTGCTGTTCTCCGGCAGCCTCTATGCGCTGAGCCTGAGCGGTCTGGGCAAGCTCGGCATGATCACGCCGCTGGGCGGGCTGAGCTTCCTCGGCGGCTGGTTCTGCCTGGGCCTGGCGGCCTGGCGGGGCGGGCGCTCCGGATAAATGGCATGCCGGCGCCTTGGTCGGCGCTTGCGAACGGGCTAGAATGCCGACCCTTTCAAGTTCTGACCGACCGGCCATGCTTATTCAACTGAACGGTGAAGCCTACGAGTTGCCCGACGGCGCCACGGTCGCCGACCTGTTGCTGCGTCTGGATGCCGCCGGCAAGCGGGTGGCGGTCGAACTCAACCTGGACATAGTGCCGCGCAGCCAGCACGGCGCCACCGTCCTGCACGAGGGCGACCAGCTGGAGGTCGTCCACGCCATCGGCGGCGGCTAGTCGCCCGAGGAATTGCCATGAGTGCCATCATCGACAAGCCCTTCAGCCTGGCCGGCCGTACCTACGAGTCGCGCCTGCTGGTGGGGACCGGCAAGTACAAGGACCTCGAGGAAACCCGCCTGGCCATCGAGGCCAGCGGCGCCGAGATCGTCACCGTGGCGGTGCGCCGGACCAATCTCGGGCAGAACCCGGGCGAGCCCAATCTGCTCGACGTGATCTCGCCGGACAAATACACCATCCTGCCCAACACCGCCGGCTGCTACACCGCCGAGGAAGCGGTGCGCACCTGCCGCCTGGCCCGCGAGCTGCTCGACGGCCACAAGCTGGTCAAGCTGGAGGTGCTGGCCGACCAGAAGACCCTGTTCCCCAACGTGATCGAGACCCTCAAGGCCGCCGAAGTGCTGGTCAAGGAAGGCTTCGACGTGATGGTGTACACCAGCGACGACCCCATCATCGCCCGCCAGCTGGCCGAGATGGGCTGCATCGCGGTGATGCCGCTGGCCGGCCTGATCGGCACCGGGCTGGGCATCTGCAACCCCTACAACCTGCGCATCATCCTCGAAGAGGCGACCGTGCCGGTGCTGGTCGACGCTGGCGTGGGCACCGCCTCCGACGCCACCATCGCCATGGAGCTGGGCTGCGAGGCGGTGCTGATGAACAGCGCCATCGCCCACGCCCAGGACCCGATCCTGATGGGCGCGGCGATGAAACACGCGATCATCGCCGGGCGCATGGCCTACCTGGCCGGGCGCATGCCGAAGAAGCTCTACGCGAGCGCCTCGTCGCCGCTGGACGGCCTGATCAAGTAAGCAAGAGAGTTCCATGAGCGACGATATCCAGCAGGCCGACGCAGGCGCGGCCCAGCGACCCCTGCGCACCATCAAGAGTTTCGTGATGCGCGCCGGGCGCATGACCGAAGGCCAGCAGCGTGGCCTGGAGCAGGGCTGGCCGAAGTTCGGCCTGGAGCTGGCCGACGGCCTGCGCGACTTCGACCAGGTGTTCGGCCGTAGCGCGCCGCGCACCTTCGAGATCGGTTTCGGCATGGGCCATGCCACCCTGGAGATGGCCGCTAGCGCTCCGGAGCAGGACTTCATCGGCGTCGAAGTGCACAAGCCGGGCGTCGGCGCCCTGCTCAACGGCATGCTGACGCAGAACCTGTCCAACATCCGTGTGTACAGCTGCGACGCTCTGGAAGTGCTGCGCGACTGCGTGGCCGACGCCAGCCTGGACCGTGTCCTGCTGTTCTTTCCCGACCCCTGGCACAAGGCCCGCCACCACAAGCGGCGCATCGTCCAGCCGGCCTTCGCCGAGCTGGTGCGCAGCAAGCTGAAGATCGGCGGGGTGCTGCACATGGCCACCGACTGGCAGGCCTACGCCGAACACATGCTGGAGGTCATGTCCGCGGCCCCCGGCTATCGCAACCTGGCCGGCGCGGCCGGTTATGTCGAGCGCCCCGACGAGCGCCCGGTGACCAAGTTCGAGAAGCGCGGCGAGCGCCTCGGCCATGGCGTCTGGGATCTCAAGTTCCAGCGCAGCGAATGATCATGCAAGGCCCGGCAGGATACCGGGCCACACGACCGGGACCACCCGGCGCCAGGACGGCCCCTACCTCACCCAACGGCAATCTGCGAGCGCGACCTACACTGGTCGTACGATAAGAACAGCGGCGCCCGTGGCGTCGCGAGGAGAACGCTGTGCTGAGAATCTTTGCAGTCCTGTCGCTGGCAGCCGCTGTCAGCCTGCCCGCACACGCCCGCGTCGACGCGGCCCAGGCCGCCCGTCTCGGGCAGGACCTGATGCCGCTGGGCGGCGAGCGCGCCGGCAATGCCGCCGGTACCATCCCGTCCTGGGAGGGCGGCCTCGCCACGCCGCCGGCCAACTACCAGGCGGGCATGCACCATCCCGACCCCTACGCCGCCGATGCCGAGCTGTACCGCGTCGGCGCCGGCAACCTGGCGCAGTACCAGGCCCTGCTCAGCCCCGGTTACCAGAAGCTGCTGCAGGACAACCCGGACTACTACCTGCGCGTGCTGCCGACCCGGCGCAGTGCCGCGGCGCCGCAGCGCATCTACGACGCCACCCGCTACAACGCCAGCAATGCCACGCTGATCTCCGGCGGCAACGGCATCGAGGGCACCGCCGCGGGCATCCCCTTCCCGATTCCGCAGAGCGGTCAGGAGGCGATCTGGAATCACATCGCCCGCTATCGTGGCGAGCAGGTGCGGATGACCACCAACCACGCCGCCGTGCTGCAGGGCGGCGACTATGTGCTGGTCAAGCGCGAGCGCGACGTGATGTTCATCTACGGCCGCGAAGGCATGACCCCGGCCGATCTGGACAATACCCTGTTCTTCTACAAGTACGTGATCACCGCGCCGAGCAAGCTGGCCGGCTCCGCCCTGGTGGTGCAGGAGACCCTCGACCAGGTGTTGGCGATTCGCAAGGCCTGGCGCTTCAGCCGCGGCGAGCGGCGCGTGCGCCGTCTGCCGATGCTGGCCTATGACGCCATGCAGCCGGACACCAACGGCATGGCCACCGCCGACGTGGTGGATGCCTACAACGGCGCGCCGGATCGCTACGAGTGGACGCTGGTCGGCAAGCAGGAAATGCTGATGCCCTACAACAGCTACGCGGTGCACCAGAAGGGCATTCCCTACGAGCGGATCCTGCAGAAGCAGCACGTCAATCCCGAGCTGCTGCGCCACGAGCTGCACCGCGTCTGGGTGGTCGAGGCCAAGCTGCGCAAGGGCCACAGCCATCCCTACGGCAAGCGTCGCTTCTATCTGGACGAGGACAGCTGGCAGATCCTCGCCGCCGACCTGTACGACAAGAACGACGCACTGATCGGCCTGCAGGAGGCCCACCCCATCAGCTACTACGACGTGCCGATGTTCGGCAGCACCCTGGAGACCATCTACGACTTCAAGGGGCGTCGCTACTTCGTCGATGGCCTGGACAACAACGAGCCGATGTACGACTTCGGCGTGTCGCTGAAGAAGAGCGACTTCACCGCCGCCGCGCTGCGCCGCGAAGGCATCTGATACGCGTAGGTATCAGCCCCGTAAGAGACAAGGCCCGCAGATGCGGGCCTTGTGCTTTCTCAGTGGTACTTCTTGTGCCACTTGCCCTTCTTGTGGCCGAGGGCGCGGCCGGGGTGGCCGTCATGCTCGTGGTAGTGGCCGTCGCGATAGCGGCGGCCGTCGTGGTCGCGCTCGTTGCCATCGCCGTAGGCGTTGCCCAGCGCGCCGCCGGCGCCGCCGCCGACCGCCGCGCCGATCACGCCGCCGGTGCTGCCGCCGACCTTGCTGCCGATCACCTGGCCACCGGCCGCGCCGATGCCACCGCCGATGGCCGCCTCGGTACGATTGCCCTTGTCGGCGCCCACGGCGCTACCGGCCGCGCCGCCGACGCCGGCGCCGATGGTGGCGCCGGTGCTGCCGCCGATCTGCTCGCCGACCACCGTGCCCAACGCGCCGCCGAGGGCGCCACCGACACCGGCCGAGGTATTGCCGGCCAGGGCGCCGGTGCTGGCCAGGCCGAGCGACAGGAGGAGCACTGAGGAGTACTTCATGGATTCGAGACCTCATTGGGATGAATGGCGCCTATGCTGCCAGCGCCGTTGGCCCGGGCAAGAGGCGTCTGTCGGCCGTGCGAAGGCCGTCACGGGCTGTGCAAAAAATGGCGCAGCCGACGAACCGCGCGGGCTCCGGCGCGGTCGTCGGTGTGCTCAGGCGGGGCCGGTGAGCTGGGCACAGAGCAGTTGGTAGTCCTCGACGGCGGCGAACTCCTCGGTGTCCTTGGCCTGGCCGCGGCTGTCCGGCTGGCGCACCGCCAGCAGATGGCCGATGCCGTAGCGGCGGGCGCTGCGCAGGATCGGCAGGCTGTCGTCGATGAACAGGCTGCGCGCCGCCTCGAAGGGGCAGTCCTGCTGCAGGGCGAACCAGAACTGCTGGTCTTCCTTGGGGAAGCCGTAGTCGTGCGAGCTGATCAGGCGGTCGAAATAGGGCGCCAGCTCGACCTTCTCGAGCTTCAGCGACAGCGAGTCGCGGTGCGCGTTGGTGATCAGCACCACCCGCTTGCCGGCGCCGCGCAGGGCAGCGAGGAAGCTGTCGGCGTGCGGGCGCAGGGCGATAAGGTCGGCCACCTCGCGCTTGAGGTCGCGCACCGAGAGGTTCAGCTCGCGGCTCCAGAAGTCGGTGCAGTACCAGGGCAGGGTGCCGGCGTGGGTGCGGAATAGCGGCAGCAGCTCGGCCTCGGCCGCCGCCCGGCTCACCCCGTGCAGTTCGGCATAGCGCTGCGGCAGGTGCTCCAGCCAGAAGTGATTGTCGAAGTGCAGGTCGAGCAGGGTGCCGTCCATGTCGAGCAGAACGGTGTCGATATCGGCCCAGGGCAACTGATGCATGGCGGAGTCCGGCAGGGGCGGGATGCGAGCGGATACAACATCCCGCACGGATTATTCGAATACGCGGGGTATGATACCGGTTCGAATCGAGGAGCGAGTGATGCGCGAGAAACCCCAGGTGCTGGCCCGCGAGATAGTCGCCAGCAGTCGCCTGTTCCGTGTCGAGGAACTGCAGCTGCGCTTCTCCAACGGCGTGGAGCGCACCTACGAGCGGCTGGTCGGCAAGGGCTCGGGCTACGGCGCGGTGATGGTGGTGGCGCTGCTCGACGCCGAGCACGCGGTGCTGGTCGAGGAGTACTGCGGCGGCACCGACGACTACCAGCTGTCGCTGCCCAAGGGCCTGGTCGAGCCCGGCGAGGACGTGCTGGTGGCGGCCAACCGCGAGCTCAAGGAGGAGGCCGGCTTCGGTGCCGAGCGCCTGGAACCGATCGCCGAGCTGAGCCTGTCGCCGGGCTACATGAGCCAGTCGATCCATGTGGTGCTGGCCCGCGACCTCTACGAGGAGCGCCTGCCCGGCGACGAGCCGGAGCCGCTGCGGGTGGACAAGGTCAACCTGCGCGAGCTCAGCGCACTCGCCCGCCACCCGCAGTTTTCCGAGGGCCGTGCTCTGGCGGCTCTCTACCTGGTCCGTGACCTGCTGATCCAACGTGGAGAATTCAAGTGAGCCATCCCTATCTGCCGACGGTGATCGCCCTGGTGCAGCGCGCCGGTCAGGCCACCCTGGCGCACTGGCGCAGCGGCGTGGAAGTGATCGAGAAGGCCGACGCCTCGCCGGTGACCGCCGCCGACCTGGCCGCCCACGACATCCTCGTCGCCGGCCTGCGCGAGCTGGCGCCCGAGGTTCCGGTGCTGTCCGAGGAGGATGCCGGCATCGCCCTGGCCGAGCGCGCCCGCTGGCAGCGCTGGTGGCTGGTCGACCCGCTGGACGGCACCAAGGAGTTCATCTCCGGCAGCGAGGAGTTCACCGTCAACGTCGCCCTGATCGAACGGGGCCGCGTGGTGTTCGGCGTGGTCGGCGTGCCGGCCAGCGGCCGCTGCTACTATGGCGGCGCCGGTCTCGGCGCCTGGCGCCAGGAGGCCGGCGCCGAGCCGCAAGCCATCGCCGTGCGCCTGGCGCCGGCCGAGGCCTTCACCCTGGTGGCCAGCAAGCGCCACTCCAGCCCGGCCCAGGAGCGCCTGCTGACCGGCCTGACCGAGCGCTTCGGCGATCTGCAGCTGGCCAATATCGGCAGCTCGCTGAAGTTCTGCCTGCTGGCCGAGGGCAACGCCGACTGCTACCCGCGCCTGGCGCCCACCTCGCAGTGGGACACCGCCGCGGCCCAGGGCGTGCTGGAAGGCGCCGGCGGCGAGGTGCTGGATCTGAAGGGCGAGGCGCTGACCTACGAGGCCCGCGACAGCTACCTCAACCCCTCCTTCCTCGGCCTGCCGCAGGCGGCCGAGTGGCGCGCCGAGCTTATCCAGCTGGCCCGTGCCCTGGACTGAGCCCGCACAGGGTCTGCTGCGCGTCGGCCTGGCTGTGTTAAAAGTGGGTTCGGAATGCTCATTTACTGCAAGTAAACCCGAATGCGGGCTCAGTCGCTTCCTCACCCACTTTTGCCTTGCCAGGCTCTAGCTCGCGAGCCCCTGCACGGACTCAGAATATGAATGATGATCGTGCCTACCTGGAGCGCCTGCTGCATCGGGACATCCCGCTGACCCAGGCCATGGACCTCGGCGTGCTGGCCTGGGCAGGCGGCGAGCTGCGCCTGTCCCTGCCGCTGGCGAGCAACTACAACCACAAGAGCAGCATGTTCGGCGGCAGCCTGTACTGCGCCGCCGTGCTGGCCGGCTGGGGCTGGCTGCACCTGAGCCTGCGCGAGGCCGGGGTGGAGGATGGCCATATCGTCATCCAGCAGGGCCAGATCGATTACGCCGAGCCGGTGCTGGGCGATGCCGTGGCGGCCTGCGCCGCTCCGGCGTCGGCCGAGTGGGACAGGTTCCTCGCCCTCTACCGACGCCGTGGCATGGCGCGCCTGAGGCTGCATAGCCGCATCCTCGCCGGCGCGGTCGAGGCGGTGCGGTTCAGCGGGCAGTACGTGCTGCATCGCTGAACGCCCCTCGCCCTCTGGGAGAGGGGGTAGGTTCGAGTGCTACTGCGGCGTCTGCCAAGGTTCTCGCACACCGCCTCAACGCCAGGCCTGGTTGGGCCACCCCTCTCCCATCGGGAGAGGGGCCGGGGGTGAGGGTGCCTGGTGCCGCTCGCCGCTCCCCTTCACTCAAGCTCTCACAGCCAGTAGCCGGTCGTGTAACTTGGCGCCGAAGTGCAATGACGGTTGCAGCGCTGGGTTACGCCGCATGCGGCTAACCCAGCCTACGCCGCTCGGGCCCGTCACAGCATATCGGCGTAGCGTTCGTCCTTGCGGTACAGCAGCGGCTGGGCGAAGCCGGGAATGCGTACCTGCTGGGCGTCGATCTGCAGCTCGCGGTCGTCGATCAGGCCCTGGCCGAAGTGGTAGAGGATGTCGAACTGGCCGCGCAGGGCCTGCTGGTCGTAGCGGGCGGCGGCGGCGCGGGTGCCCTCGCGCTTGTCCTGCCAGGCGGCGATGGCGGCCTCGCCGTGGCGCTTGCGCAGCATGCGCTCGGCCACCTGCGGCGCCAGCAGCACGCCGGTGGCGTTGTTGCCGCCGAAGCCCTTGGAGTTGATGAAGCAGACTTCCATGCCGTCGACAGGGCGGTCGCGGGTCTCCAGGCTGAGGTGGCGGCGGTGCACGTCGTCGGCCACCTTGTCGATGGTCTTCAGTCCCGGCAGCAGGCCGTGGCGGAAGGTGCCGAGGGCGGCGATCAGCTGGTCGCCGCTGGCCGGGGCCAGGGAGTGACCGACGAAGGCCTTGACCGCGGTGACCGGCCAGCTCTCGATGCCGAAGGCCTCGGCCACCCGGTCCAGCAGCTCGGACTCGCTGACCCGGTTGGCCGGGGTGCTGGAGCCGTGGGCGTGGACGAAGCTGCGCCGGCGCACGCCTTCCGCGCCGAGCAGCTGGGTGGCGCTGGCCACGGCCTTGGCCAGGGTCAGGTAGTTGCCCGGGCCGGGCGCGGAGATGGATTTCTTGAAGCCGTCGGCATTGATGAACACGTCCGGCACCGCGCCGTGGATTTCGGCGCCCAGCTCCAGGGCCAGTTCGTCGTCCATCAGCACCACGAACTGCGCCGACTCGGCGAGGGTGAAGCCGCAGTTGTCACCGAACGGGCGGCTGGCGCGGCGGAAGTCCACCTCGTCCCTGCCCTCGATCTTGCGCAGGCCGTCCTCGGTGGCCAGGGCCCCCATGGCGCCGTAGCCGTCGATGAACTCCTGGGTGATCGGCGCCTCGGCGTTGCCCACCAGCACCACGCGGGCCTGGCCGCTGGCGATCTGCTCGATGCCCTTCTGCAGGTTGTAGAGGAAGGTGGCGCAGGCGCCGGTGACGCTGCCGGTGCTGCCGACGCTGCCCAGCACATAGGCGTTGATGAAGTCCGCCGGCATGGTGTTGAGGCCCAGCGGGCACTGCTTGGCGGTGACCCGGCCGCCGCGCAGGCGCGCCTGCAGCATGCCGCCGAAGCCGTTGTCGTCCATCTGGCTCATGCCGCTGCCGGCGAACACCGCCACCTCGTCCGGACGCACCCTGTCCTGGATGGTGCGCCAGTCGATGCCGGTGGAACGCAGCGCGTCGGTGGCGCCGACCACGGTCAGCTGCAGGCCGCGCGGGTGGAAGTGCGAGTGGTACAGCTCGCCCGGCTCGAAGCCGCAAGGCAGCTGGCCGGCGGACTTGACCGGCAGGGCGCGGAAGCTGTCGACCTTGAATTCGCAGGCCTCGTCGAGGGTCACCCGCACCTGCTGCTCGTCCAGTTCCTCCACCCGCCAGCTGGCCGGCAGCGGCTCGGGCAGGTGCTTGCGCAGGGTGGTGAACTGGGCGCTGGCGACGCTCAGGTTCTTCTGCCAGTGCGCCGCATCCACGTCCAGGTGACGCTTCTCGATGCGTCGCACCAGGGTGCCGGCGAGTATCTCGGCGCCATGTAGGGTCTCGATCTCGGCGAGGCTCAGGGACTGGCCGTCGTGGCTGCGGAACTGGCCGTCGAGCACGCGCACCAGCTTCATCATCACGGCCAGGCCGGCCAGGGTCTCCTGGCGGCTGGCGGCGTCCAGCGACTCCTGGACCATGCGTCGGAAGCCATGGTGGAACGAACTTCTGCCGGCGGCGTTATAGCCGCCGAAACCGACGATGACGGGTAGACGAGACATCACGCAAAACTCCTTCGATCGCCCCGGTAAAGGTTGTTGCGGACGATGGCCGTTCCGGCCAGGCGGTAGATACCGGGTGGCGACTCAAAATGAATCGGGATGTCAGGGTGACGCAGGTCGTGACCGTCAGGTCACTGCCTGTCCGTCGGGTTGCGCGTGGAGAGGGCTTTAATATCAGTCTGCTCGGACCGGCGGCGCCGCTCCGGCATGCAGCGCCGAGGCGCCGTTCGTCTCAGTCCTGCTCCTCGCCGCCCCAGTCCAGGCCGTGCTTGCGCAGCTTGTCGTGCAGAGTCTTGCGCGGCAGGCCGAGGGCCTCGGCCAGGCTGCGCAGCGAGCCGTGACCCTTGGCCATCTCGATGGCGATCAGCGCCTTCTCGTAGGCCTCCACCCGTTCGCCCAGGCTATGCCCGGCGGCGTTATCGGCCGCCGCCGCACCCGGCAAATCCAGGCCCAGATCCAGGCCCAGGGCGAAGCGCTCGGCGGCGTTCTGCAACTCGCGCACGTTGCCCGGCCAGGCGTGGCCGAGCAGCTGGGCGCGCTGCCCAGGCTGCAGCTCGCGCGGCGGCAGGCCGTGGCGCTGGGCGGCGGCCTCGGCATGGTGCTGGAACAGCAGCAGGATGTCGCCGTCACGCTCGCGCAGCGGCGGAATGCGCAGCGGCGCGACGTTGAGCCGGTAGTAGAGGTCGGCGCGGAAGCGGCCCTGGTCGGCGGCCTGGCGCAGGTCCTCCTTGGTTGCGGCGATCACGCGGATGTCCAGGGGGATCAGCTGGTTGCCGCCGAGGCGTTCGACCACCCGCTCCTGCAGCAGGCGCAGCAGCTTGACCTGCACCTCCGGGCTCATGCTCTCGATCTCGTCGAGGAACAGGGTGCCGCCGGCGGCGAACTCGAACTTGCCGATGCGCCTTTTGGACGCGCCGGTGAAGGCGCCGGCCTCGTGGCCGAACAGCTCGCTCTCCACCACCGACTCGGGCAGGGCGCCGGCGTTGATCGCGACGAAGGGGCCCTTGCGCCGCGCCGAGAGGTCGTGCAGGGCGCGCGCCACCACCTCCTTGCCGGCGCCGGTCTCGCCGAGGATCAGTACATCGGTGTTGATCGCCGCCAGCGCGCCGACCTGTTCGCGCAGGCGCTGCATGGGCGCGGACTGGCCGATCAGGCGTGCGCCCAGCTCGCTGCGGTCGGCCAGGGCCAGGCGCAGGCTGCGGTTCTCCAGCACCAGGCGGCGCAGCTCCAGGGCGCGGTGCACGCCGTCGAGCAGCGCCTCGCTGGCGAAGGGCTTCTCCAGGAAGTCGTAGGCGCCGGCGCGCATGGCCTGCACCGCCAGCGGCACGTCGCCGTGGCCGGTGATCAGCAGCACCGGCAGATCGGCGTCGCGCTCGCGCAGCTGTTCCAGCAACTGCAGGCCGTCGATGCCGGGCATGCGGATGTCGCTGACCACCACGCCGGGCCAGTCCGCTGCGATGCGCTCGGCCAGGCCGCGGGCGTCGGCCAGGGTCTCGACCCGCAGGCCGGCGAGATCGAGGGTCTGCGCCAGGGCCTGGCGCAGGTGCTCGTCGTCGTCGATCAAAAGAACCTGGGTGCGGGCGTCTGGGCTGCTCATGAAAGCTCCTCGGGCGGTTGCAGGTTGGCGCCGGGCGCGGCGTTGCGCAGGCGTAGGGTGACCCGCGCGCCGCCCTCCGGGTGGTTGGCCAGCAGCAGCTCGCCGCCCAGGGCACGCATCAGCGTATCGCAGATGGCCAGGCCGAGACCGAGGCCCTGGGCGCTGGTCTTGGTGGTGAAGAAGGGCTCGCGGGCATGCTCCAGGGCGGGTGCGGAGAAGCCCGGGCCATTGTCGCGCAGCAACAGGTCGACGCCTTCGGCGCCGAGCTCGGCACTCAGCCACAGGCGTCGCGGCGGGGCCTTCTCGGCCAGGGCGTCGAGGGCGTTGGCCAGCAGGTTGCCGAGCACCTGGCGCAGGCGCGTCTCGCCGGCCTGGACCCACAGGGTGGCGTCCGGCAGGTCGCGGATCAGCTCCACCTCCAGGGCGCGGCGGCGCTTGGCCAGCAGCGCCAGGGCGTCCTCGATGGCCGGCTGCAGGGCCACGCGCTCCGGGGCGTGGCGGTCGCGGCGGGCGAAGGCGCGCAGGTGGGCGATGATCGAGGCCATGCGCGCGGTCAGCTCGCCGATCTGGCGCAGATTGCCGCGGGCGTCGTCGAGGCGCTGGTGGTCGAGCAGCACGCCGGCGTTGTCGGCATAGCTGCGGATGGCCGCCAGCGGCTGGTTCAGCTCGTGGCTGATGCTGGCGCTCATGGTGCCCAGGGCCGAGAGCTTGCCGGCCTGGACCAGTTCGTCCTGGGTGCGCACCAGTTCCTGCTGTGCCCGTTCGCGCTCCAGTACCTCGTCCTTGAGCCGGCTGTTCAGCCTCTCCAGCTCGGCGGTGCGTTCCAGCACGCGGATTTCCAGCTCGCGCTTGGCACGCGCGTCCAGCGCGGCGCGCTCTATATAGTGGCGCCGGCGCTGCAGCAGCAGACCGAGCAGCAGAAGCAGGGCCAGCAGCGCCGCGCCGCCGATGGCCAGGGTGCTGCGCACCGGGCGGTCGACCAGCTGGCGCGGGGCGAGGATGCTGGCGCTGAGCCCGGTGTCCGGCAGCTCCCGGCTCTGGATCAGCCAGGCGCCCTCGTCCAGGCGCAGCGGCGTCGGCGCCTGGGTCGGGTAGGGCTGGTTGGCGGCGATGGCGGCGCGCTCGGCGTTGCCCAGCTCGCGGGTGGCATGGAACAGCCAGTCGCGGCGCGAGGCGATGATCACCACGCCGTTCTCGTCGGTGACCAGCAGTTGTTCGGGCGTCCTGCCCCACAGGGCCTCGGCGCCGTCCAGGTCGACCTTGACCACCAGGATGCCGACGATGTCCGCGCCTTCGCGCACCGGGCTGGAGAAGAAGTAACCGCGCTTGCGCGAGGTGGTGCCGAGACCGAAGAAGCGCCCCTGCTTGCCGGCCATGGCCTCGCGGAAGTAGGGCCGGTAACTGAAGTCGCGGGCGACGAAGCTGTCCGCCTGGTCCCAGTTGGAGGAGGCCAGGGTGATGCCCTGCGGGCTCATCAGGTAGATAACGTCGGCGCCGGTCTCCGCGCGCACCCGCGCCAGCAGGCGGTTGGCGCCGTCCTGCCGGGCGGGCTCGGCGGGGGCGGCGAGCAGGGCGCGCAGCGGCGGCAGGTCGGCGAGTATCGGCGGCAGCACTTCGTAGCGGCTGAGGGTGCCGCGCAGGTTGGCGACGTAGAGGGCCAGGGTCTGGCGGTTCTGCTCGGCCAGTTCGTCCTGGTAGTAGCGCTGCGCCAGGTGCTGCAGCGGCCACAGCAGGGGGGCCAGCAACAGGGCCAGCAGGAGCAGGCTGCGCCAGCGCGGGCGGTGGAGTGGGCTTGGATTCATGCGGGCACCAGTGAGTCCTGGCAATTATGCCTGTGCCTCGGGCGAGCGGGGCAATTCCCTGGCGGGGCTGCTAGCCTGTGCGCGGGAACCACTGAAAGGGAGTTGGCGATGCTGGACTACATCGCGTTGGGAATCTTGTTCTTCGTCGGCATAGTGCTGTTCTACGGGGTGATCGCGATCCACGATATCCCCTACGAGATCGCCGTGCATCGCAATCATCCGCAGCAGGACGCCATTCATGTGGCCGGCTGGATCAGCCTGTTCACCCTGCACGCGATCTGGCCCTTCCTGTGGATCTGGGCCACCCTCTATCGCGAGGACCGCGGCTGGGGCTTCGCCACACCGGTGCCGGATGCGGGCGCGGACGCGCGCCTGGACCAGTTGGCGGCGCAGCTCGCCGAGCTGCAGGCGCGCCTCGATGCGCTGCAGGCCGCCCCTGCTCCTGCGCCCAGCCCCGAGCCGCCCGCGCCCGTCGCGGCCGCCGCGCCGCAGCAGGAGGGTTGAGCAATGGACCTGTTGCTGATCCTCACCTACACCGCCTTCTGCGTCGTCATCTTCAAGGTCTTCAGGATTCCGCTGACCAAGTGGACCGTGCCCACCGCCGTGCTCGGCGGGGTGGTCCTGATCGGCACGCTGATCTTCCTGATGAACTACAACCACCCCTATTCCGAGGTGTCGCGCAGCTACTTCGTCAGCACGCCGATAGTGCCGGCGGTGAGCGGCCAGGTCGTGGACGTGCCGGCCCAGGGCAACCGCATGATGGAAAAGGGCGATGTGCTGTTCCGCATCGACCCGACGCCCTTCGAGAACCGCGTCGAGTCGCTCAAGGCCCAGCTGGTCTCGGCCAGGGCCGATCTGGCGCGGGCCAGCGAGCTGGCCCGGCGCAACGTCGGCAACCGGCGCGACGTCGACATCGCCTCGGCCAGCGTGGCGGACCTGCAGGCGCAGCTCAATATCGCCCGGTTCGAGCTGGACAACACCACGGTGCGCGCGCCGTCCAGGGGCTACGTGACCCAGGTGTCGCTGCGCCCGGGCGTCTACGCGGTGAAGATGCCGCTGCGCCCGGCCATGGTCTTCGTGCCGCAGGAGGACTATGCCTATGTGGCCTGGATGCGGCAGAACAGCCAGCTGCGCCTGAGCGTGGGCGACGAGGCGGAGATCGCCTTCGACGGCATCCCCGGCGAGGTGTTCGCGGCGCGGGTGAAGCAGGTGATGCCGGTGATCGCCGAGGGCCAGGTGCAGCCCAGCGGCAACCTGATCGGCTTCACCGGCTCGCCGCCGCCGGGGCGCGTGCCGGTGGTGCTGGAGGTGACCGATCCCGAGTTCGAGCAGTACCGCGAGCTGATGCCGGGCGGCGCCTATGGCCAGGCCGCGCTGTATTCGGAGCACTTCCACCATGTCGCCATCATGCGCAAGATCCTCCTGCGCATGGCGTCCTGGATGAACTACATCTTCCCCTTCCACTGAGTGCTCTGCGGGCAAGCGGTGCGGATTTCGTGGTCGCCGGGCTGGGCCGGGCCGGGACCTGGGGAGGTGGTCGCCGACGACATCGCGGCGGCCGCCGCCGGGGTGGTGTGCTGTGACGAGATCGAGCCGCTGTCCGACGGCATGCAGGCCTTCTGGGTGTCCAGCCCGGCCGTCATCATCTATCTGGTGTGCTAGGGCTCGGCGTTCTGGTCCTAGGGGCGTTCGGCCCGGCTCAGGCGCCAGCGGCCGCCACGGCGACGAAATAGGCGCTGAACAGCGCAGTGATCACCACCGTGGTGTAGCCGGAGTTGGCGAAGTCGTACATCGCCCAGGACCAGGCCTCCAGGCGCGTCACACCGCGGGCGAGGCTGGCAGACATGGTGTGTTCTCCAGTGGCTGGAGCGGTCAGGCAAGCCTAGCCGCGACGGGCGGCGCAGGCGAGATCGGCCCGGCTATAAGCGCGCCCTGGTTATGGGGGAGGGTTATTATCGCCGCTGCCGGCCAGGGGTTATGGTGAATGAATGTGGGCCGTCCCAACGCCGGCCCAGCGAATGAGGAGTCGCCGATGAGTCGCCTGCCTCATGCCGAGCCGGTCGCCGCCGATAGCGCGGAGACCGCTCAGAAGCTGCTGGACATCGTCCGGCAGACCGTACTGGAGTTGCGCCCGTATGCCGCCGAGGAGGCGGCCATCGGCCTGCACAGCGCCTTCGACCGCGACCTTGGGCTGGACAGCCTGGCCCGGGTCGAGCTGTGGTCGCGCATCGAGCGCGAGTTCGACGTGCGCCTGCCCGAGGCCCTGTTCGCCAGCGCCGACACCCCCCATGACCTGCTCGCGGCCCTCGGCGAGCCGGCTGCGGCGCAGGCCGGCGCCGCGCCGTCGGTGACGGCCGAGGACGCCGTCACCGAGGTCGGTCCGGGCACCCCGGAGCAGGCCCAGACCCTGATGGAGGTGCTCGACTGGCACGTGCGGCGCCATCCGCAGCGTTGCCACGTGCGCCTGCTGGGCGACGCCGAGGCGTGCGAGGAGATCGACTACGCGGCGCTCCAGGCCGGTGCCCGGGCGGTGGCCGTGGGCCTGCAGCAGCGCGGGCTGGAGGCCGGCCAGCGGGTGGCGCTGATGCTGCCGACCGGCCGCGACTTCCTCTTCGCCTTCTTCGGCATCCTCCTGGCCGGCGGTGTGCCGGTGCCGATCTACCCGCCGATGCGCCTGGCGCAGATCGAGGAGCACCTGCGCCGCCAGGCGGCGATCCTCGGCAACGCCGAGGCGCGCATGCTGATCACCGTCAGTGAGGCCAAGCTGCTCACCCACCTGCTGCGCCCGCAGGTGCCGAGCCTGGGCGAGATCCTCGGCGTCGCCGAGCTGGCGGCGGCCAGCGGCAGCCTGCGCGCCCAGCCGCGCCAGGCCGGCGATCTGGCCTTCCTGCAGTACACCTCCGGCAGCACCGGCCAGCCCAAGGGGGTGATGGTCAGCCACGCCAACCTGCTGGCCAACCTGCGGGCCATGGGCAAGGCACTGCGGGTCGACGCCACGGACGTATTCGTCAGCTGGCTGCCGATGTACCACGACATGGGCCTGATCGGCGCCTGGCTCGGCAGCCTGTACTACGGCTTCAACCTGGTGCTGATGTCGCCTTTGGCCTTCCTCGCCCGCCCGGCGCGCTGGCTGCGGACCATTCAGCAGTACCGCGCGACCCTCTCGGCGGCGCCGAACTTCGCCTACGAGCTGTGCCTGAGCCGGCTCGACGCGACCGAGCTGGCGGGCCTCGACCTGAGCAGCTGGCGCCTGGCGCTGAACGGCGCCGAGCCGGTCAACCCCGACACCCTGCGGCGTTTCGCCGAGCGTTTCGCCGCCTACGGCCTGGCGCCGGGCGCGCTGATGCCGGTGTACGGCCTGGCCGAGGGCACTCTGGGGGTGGCCTTCCCGCCGCTGGGGCGCGGGCCGCGCATCGACTGGGTGGCGCGCGCGCCGTTCCAGAGCGGCGGGCGGGCGCGCCCGGTGGCGCCGGATAGCGCCGACGCGCTGCGTTTCGTGTGCTGCGGCGGGCCGCTGCCGGGGCACCAGATCCGCGTGGTCGACGGTCAGGACGTGGAGCTGCCCGAGCGCACCGAGGGCCATGTGCAGTTCCGCGGGCCCTCGACCAGCGCCGGCTACTTCGCCAACCCCGAGGAGAGCGCGCGGGTGCGCCACGGCCCCTGGCTCGACTCCCTGGACCTGGGCTACATGGCCGGCGGCGAGCTGTACCTCAGCGGCCGCGCCAAGGACCTGATCATTCGCGGCGGGCGCAACATCTACCCCTACGACGTGGAGACCGCGGTGGGCAACCTGGATGGCCTGCGCAAGGGCTGCGTGGCGGTGTTCGGCAGCCGCGACGCGGCCGGCGGTAGCGAGCGCCTGGTGGTGCTGGCCGAGACCCATGAGCAGGACCCGGCCGCGCGGCGCGCACTGCAGCAGGCGATCAACCGGGTGTCCTTGGACCTCACCGGGCTGGCGCCGGACGATATCGTCCTGGCGCCGCCACACAGCGTGCTGAAGACTTCCAGCGGCAAGATCCGCCGCGCCGCCAGCCGCGAGCTGTACGAGCGCGGCGAGGTGGGGCGGCCGCGCCGCGCGGTGTGGCGCCAGCTGCTGCGCCTGCTGCAGGCGGCCGCGCGGGCCCAGGCCGGGCGCCTGGCGCGGGCGCTCGGCGCCTTGCTCTACGCCGGCTACTTCTGGGCCCTGCTGCTGACCCTCGCCAGCCTGACCTGGCTGGCGGTGGCGCTGCTGCCGCGACGCAGCTGGTGCCGGCGCCTGGTGCGGCTGGCGGCGCGGGCCTTCCTGCGCCTGGCCGGGGTGCCGCTGAACGTCAGCGGCCTGGGCCAGGTGCGCCTGCCGCAGGTGCGCGTGCTGGTGGCCAACCATGCCAGCTACTTGGACGGCCTGGTGCTGTGCGCGGTGCTGCCGCCGAGCTTCAGTTTCGTCGCCAAGCGCGAGCTGGCCGGACAGTTCGTCGCCGGGCGCTTCCTGCGCCGGCTCGGTACCTGCTTCGTCGAGCGTTTCGACGTGCAGCGTGGCGTCGCCGACGCCGAGGCCCTGGCCCAGACCCTGGCGGCCGGGCAGTCGCTGGTGTTCTTCCCCGAGGGTACCCTGAGCCGCGAGCCGGGCCTGCAGGCGTTCCGCATGGGCGCCTTCGTCCTCGCCGCGCGGGCCGACGTGCCGCTATTGCCGGTGGCCCTGGGCGGCACGCGCATGGTGCTGCGCGACGGCCAGTGGTTCCCCCATCGCGGCGAGGTGCGGGTCAAGCTCTGCGGGCAACTGCTGGCCGACGGCCACGACTGGCTGGATGCGATCAAGCTGCGCGACAAGGCGCGGGCGGTGCTGCAGCAGCAGCTGGACGAGCCGGACCGCCTGCGCCTGGCCGGCTGAGGCGAGTTCGCAGAAACGCGAAAGCCCTGTAGGGAGGGTCACCTGCCCCGCGCTGGTCGGGGCTCACCATCACGCCGCGTCGGGTGGAATGACGGCGAGGTGGCACGGGTGGGGGGCGATACATCGCTCGGCGGGTTACGCCTTCGGCTAACCCGCCCTACGTCTGACTCCCGCTGAGTGCTCTGCGGGCAGGCGAGTAGGGTGGGTTAGCCGCAGCGCGGCGTAACCCACCGGTGCGGGGGAGTGGGCTTTCCGCTTCTCGCGGACAAAAAAAGAGGCCTCCCGAAGGAGGCCTCTCTCGTGTCGCGCTACCGGCTTAGACGCTGTAGTACAGGTCGTATTCCAGCGGGTGCACGAAGGTGCGCACCTTGATCTCTTCCTCGGACTTCAGGGCGATGTAGGCATCGATGAAGTCGTCGGAGAACACGCCGCCCTTGGTCAGGAAGGCGCGGCCCTTGTCCAGCTCTTCCAGGGCTTCCTTCAGGCTGCCGCAAACCTGCGGGATTTCCTTGGCCTCTTCCGGCGGCAGGTCATACAGGTTCTTGTCGGCGGCATCGCCCGGGTGGATCTTGTTCTGGATACCGTCCAGACCGGCCATCAGCAGGGCAGCGAAGGCCAGGTAGGGGTTGGCAGCCGGATCCGGGAAGCGCGCCTCGATGCGGCGGGCTTTCGGGCTGGAAACGTACGGAATACGGATCGAGGCGGAACGGTTGCGAGCCGAGTAGGCCAGCATGACCGGAGCTTCGAAGCCCGGGACCAGACGCTTGTAAGAGTTGGTCGACGGGTTGGTGAAGCCGTTCAGGGCCTTGCCGTGCTTGATGATGCCGCCGATGAAGTACAGGGCGGTATCGGACAGGCCGGCATAGCCTTCGCCAGCGAAGGTGTTCTTGCCATCTTTGGAGATGGACATGTGCACGTGCATGCCCGAGCCGTTGTCGCCGTACAGCGGCTTCGGCATGAAGGTCACGGTCTTGCCGTAGGCGTCGGCGACGTTGTGCACGCAGTACTTCAGGGTCTGCACTTCGTCGGCCTTGGCGACCAGGGTGTTGAACTTCACGCCGATCTCGTTCTGGCCGGCAGTGGCCACTTCGTGGTGGTGCACTTCGACGACCAGGCCCATCTCTTCCAGGGCGTTGCACATGGCGGTGCGGATTTCGTGGTCGTGGTCGACGGGCGGAACCGGGAAGTAGCCGCCCTTGACGCCCGGGCGGTGGCCCTTGTTGCCGGACTCGATGTCGGCGTCGGTGTTCCAGGAGGCCTGCTCGGAGAAGATCTTGAACATCGAGCCGGAGATGTCGGACTTGAACTTCACTTCGTCGAAGATGAAGAACTCCGGCTCCGGGCCGACGAATACGGTGTCACCGATACCGGTGGACTTCAGGTATTCCTCGGCGCGCTTGGCGATGGCGCGCGGGTCGCGGTCGTAGCCCTGCATGGTGGAGGGCTCGATGATGTCGCAGACCAGGATCAGGGTCGGCTCTTCGGTGAAGGGGTCCAGCACGGCGGTGCTGTCGTCCGGCATCAGGATCATGTCGGAGGCTTCGATGCCTTTCCAGCCGGCGATGGAGGAGCCGTCGAACATCTTGCCGACTTCGAAGAAGTCGTCGTCGGCGTCACGTGCCGGCATGGTCACGTGCTGTTGCTTGCCTTTGGTGTCGGTGAAGCGAAGATCAATCCACTTCACGTCGTGTTCTTTAATCAGTTGAAGCGACTTCGACATGGTGTCCTCCAGGTGGAAGGAGACTGGTTCCAGCCAGTCTCCGGAATCGGTGCAAAGTCGGGCGGGATAGTCCGCCAGACCCGACTGCCTCACAAGGGAGCAATTAGCGTGCCAGTGCCCCGGAATGGGCTGTGCGCCCGAAACTCAGGCATTCCGGGGTGCGGGGCGGAATTCGCGATTGATTTAAGCACCATATCGGTGCGGTGTTTTCGCGCAGCGCACTTTTTTGGTGCCTTGCGCTTTTTTGGTCAAAGCTTGAGCAATTTCCGCTATAATCCGCGCCCCTGTTTTTCGGCCTCCCGCCCGGCGCGCGTTTTTTCATGAAACTCATCGTCAAACCCTTCGCGGAAATCACCATCAAGAGCCGGCCGGTGCGCAAGCAGTTCATCCGCCAGCTGGCCAAGAACATCCGCACGGTGCTGCGCGACCTGGATCCCGAACTGGAGGTGCAGGGCGAATGGGACAACCTCGATCTGATCAGCCGGGTCAGCGAGCGCAAGACCCAGCAGGAGATGTTCGAGCGCCTGCGCAACACGCCGGGCATCGCCCACTTCCTCGAAGTGCACGAATATCCCTACGTCGATTTCGATGACACTTTCGAGAAATGCCGCGCGCATTTTGGCGAGCAGATCGCCGGCAAGGTGTTCGCCGTGCGCTGCAAGCGCGCCGGCAACACCCACGACTTCACCTCGATGGAACTGGCCACCCATGTTGGCAGCCGCCTGCGCCGCGAGTGCGGGGCCGCCGGCATCGATCTCAGGCAGCCCGAGGTCGAGGCGCGCTTCGAAGTGCGCTACGACCGCCTGCTGATCATCCATGCCCAGCATGAGGGGCTCGGTGGCTATCCGCTGGGCTCCATCGAGCAGACTCTGGTGCTGATGAGCGGCGGCTTCGACTCCACGGTCGCCGCCTACCAGATGATGCGTCGCGGCCTGCTCACCCACTTCTGCTTCTTCAACCTCGGCGGCCGCGCCCACGAGCTGGGCGTGATGGAAGTGGCCCACCACCTGTGGCAGAAGTTCGGCAGCTCGCACCGCGTGCTGTTTATCAGCGTGCCGTTCGAGGAAGTGGTCGGCGAGATCCTCTCCAAGGTCGACAACAGCCAGATGGGCGTGGTGCTCAAGCGCATGATGCTGCGCGCTGCCAGCCGCATCGCCGAGGAGCTGCATATCGACGCGCTGGTCACCGGCGAGGCGATCAGCCAGGTGTCCAGCCAGACACTGCCCAACCTCTCGGTGATCGACTCGGTCACCGACACCCTGGTGCTGCGCCCGCTGATCGCCGCGCACAAGCAGGACATCATCGACACCGCCTCGGCCATCGGCACCGCCGAGTTCGCCAAGAACATGCCCGAGTACTGCGGGGTGATCTCGGTCAACCCGACCACCCGCGCCAAGCGCGGGCGCGTCGAGCACGAGGAGGCGCAGTTCGACATGGCCGTGCTCGAGCGCGCCCTGGAGCGCGCACGGCGGGTGACGGTGGACAAGGTCATCGACGAGATGGGCCAGGACCTGCAGGTCGAGGAAGTGGCCGAGGCCCTGGCCGGGCAGATCGTCATCGACATCCGCCACCCGGATGCCGCCGAGGACGAGCCGCTGCAGCTGCCCGGCATCGAGGTGCAGGCCCTGCCGTTCTACGCGCTGAACAACAGATTCAAGGAACTGGATGAGACCCGCCAGTACCTGCTGTATTGCGACAAGGGCGTGATGAGCCGCCTGCATGCCCACCATCTGCTCAGCGAGGGGCATGCCAATGTGCGGGTCTACCGACCCGCACAGCCGCAAGCTGCAAGCCACAAGCGGCAAGGCAAGGGCGAACAGTCATGAGAACCTGCCACATTCGGCGCAGCGCTCGACGCCGCCGTCATCCCCCCGACCGGCTTTCCAACGCTTTTACTTGCAGCTTGCGGCTTGAAGCTTGCCGCTGCCCTTAATGCTTTCACTTGCAGCTTGCGGCTCGAAACTTGCCGCTCTCTTTTAGGAAAAAATCGTGATCGAAAAACTGCGCAATATCGCCATCATCGCCCACGTCGACCATGGCAAGACCACCCTGGTAGACAAACTGCTGAAGCTCTCCGGCACCCTCGACCGCAAAGAAGCGGAAAACGAGCGGGTGATGGACTCCAACGACCAGGAAAAAGAGCGCGGCATCACCATTTTGGCGAAGAACACCGCCATCAAGTGGAACGGCTACAACATCAACATCGTCGACACCCCCGGCCACGCCGACTTCGGCGGTGAAGTGGAGCGCGTGATGTCCATGGTCGACTCCGTGCTGCTGGTGGTCGACGCCCAGGACGGCCCCATGCCGCAGACCCGCTTCGTGACCCAGAAGGCGTTCAAGGCCGGCCTGCGTCCGATCGTGGTGGTGAACAAGATCGACCGTCCCGGCGCGCGTCCGGACTGGGTCATCGACCAGATCTTCGACCTGTTCGACAACCTTGGCGCCACCGACGAGCAGCTGGACTTCCCGATCGTCTACGCCAGCGCCCTGAACGGCATCGCCGGCATGGACCACGAGAACATGGACGACAACATGGACGCCCTGTTCCAGGCCATCATCGACCACGTGCCGGCGCCCAAGGTGGATGTCGACGGCCCGTTCCAGATGCAGATCTCCCAGCTGGACTACAACAGCTTCCTCGGCGTGATCGGCATCGGCCGCATCGCCCGCGGCAAAATCAAGACCAACACCCCGGTGGTGGCCATCAGCGACGACGGCAGCAAGCGCAACGGCCGCGTGCTGAAGATCATGGGCCACTCCGGCCTGCAGCGCGTGGAAGTGGCCGAGGCCGAGGCCGGCGACATCGTCTGCGTCAGCGGCATGGAAGAGCTGTTCATCTCCGACACCCTGTGTGATCCGCAGCATGTCGAGGCGCGCCCGCCGCTGACCGTCGACCAGCCGACCGTGAGCATGACCTTCCAGGTCAACGACTCGCCGTTCGCCGGCAAGGAAGGCAAGTTCGTCACCAGCCGCAACATCAAGGACCGTCTGGACAAGGAACTGCTGCACAACGTGGCCCTGCGCGTCGAGCCGGGTGATTCGGCCGAGAAGTTCAAGGTCTCCGGCCGTGGCGAGCTGCACCTGTCGGTACTGATCGAAACCATGCGCCGCGAAGGCTTCGAGCTGGCCGTGGGCCGCCCGGAAGTAGTGATCATCGAGAAGGACGGCGAGAAGCAGGAGCCCTACGAGAACGTCACCATCGACATCGAGGAGCAGCACCAGGGCCCGGTGATGGAGCAGATGGGTCTGCGTAAGGGCGACATGACCAACATGGTGCCGGACGGCAAGGGCCGTATCCGCCTGGAATACGTGATCCCGGCCCGCGGCCTGATCGGTTTCCGTAACGCCTTCCTGACCATGACCTCGGGCACCGGCATCCTCACCTCGACCTTCGACCACTACGGTCCGGTCAAGGCCGGCGACGTCGCCCACCGCCAGAACGGCGTGCTGGTGTCGATGGCCACCGGCACCGCGCTGACCTACTCCCTGGAGACCCTGCAGGACCGCGGCAAGCTGTTCCTGAGCCCGGGCGACGAAGTCTACGAAGGCCAGCTGGCCGGCATCCACAGCCGCGACAACGACCTGGTGATCAACCCGACCAAGGCCAAGAAGCTCGACAACATGCGCGCTTCCGGCAAGGACGAGACCATCCAGCTGACCCCGGCGCTGAAGTTCACCCTGGAGCAGGCGCTGGAGTTCATCGACGAAGACGAGCTGGTGGAAGTGACGCCGAAGTCGATCCGTCTGCGCAAGAAGCTGCTCAACGAGAACGACCGCAAGCGCTACGAGCGCAGCAAGGTCTGAGGCGTAGCAGCTGCAAGCGGCAAGCCTCGAGCCGCAAGTGAATGAAAAGCCCCCGGCGGAGCGATCCGCCGGGGGCTTTTTCGTCAGGGGCGCGCGGCCGGCAGGGCCGCGGCCGGGCTGGGTTGGGGCAGCTGGCTCAGCCACACGCTGCCCACCACTATGGCCATGCCCAGCAGTTGCGCGGGGCTCAGGCTCTGCTCCAGCAACAGCCAGCCCAGAACCACGGCGCTGAGCGGGCTGAGGAAGCCCAGCGAGGACACCGCAGCCGGCTCCAGGCGGGCCACGCCGCGGAACCAGATGATGTAGGTCAGCGCCGCGCCGATCAGGCCCAGGTAGGCGATGCCGGCGACGTTCAGCGCATCCATGCTGGGCGGCTCCGGCTCCAGCAGCAGGGCGGCCGGCAGGAGCAGCAGCCCGCCGGCGACCAGTTGCCAGGCGGTGAAGGTGAGTGCCGTGGTCGGCGGCTGCCAGCGCCGGCTGAGCACGGTACCCAGGGCCATGGAGGCGGCGCCCGCCAGCCCGGCGGCGACGCCGAGTGGGTCCAGCGTGGCCTGGGGCGTCAGCACCAGCAGGGCGACGCCGAGCATGCCGGCCATTGAGCCCAGCAGCGCCAGCGGGCGAATCGGCGAGCCCAGGGCCAGGCGTGCCAGCAGTATGACGAACAGCGGCTGGATCGCCCCCAGGGTGGCGGCGACGCCGCCCGGCAGGCGGTAGGCGGCGACGAACAGCATGGCCCAGAACAGCGAGAAGTTGAGCGCGCCGAGCAGGAAGATGCGCGCCCACCAGCGCCCCCGGGGCAGCTGGCGCACCAGCAGGAGCAGCAGCAGGCCCGCCGGCAGGGCGCGCAGCATGGCCATGGTCAGCGGATAGTCGGCGGGCAGCATCAGGGTGGTCACCACATAGGTGCTGCCCCAGATGGCAGGAGCCAGGGCGGTGATCAGCAGGTCGGCGTGGCGCTTCATGGCGGCTCCTCAGGCGAGTTCGAGAATCTGTTGCAGCGGGCGACGCGGCTTCTGCGGCCAGTTGCCGGGCAGGGCGTGGCCCATGGCGACCAGCAGCACGGGAATCTCCTCCGCGGCCAGGGCGAAGGCCTCGCTCACCCCGACGGAGTCGAAGCCGGTCATCGGGCAGGCGCCCAGGCCCAGCGCCTGGCCGGCCTGCATCAGGGTGCTGGCGCCCAGGCTGGCGCTGCGCACGGCCTCGTCGCGGCGGGTCTGCGGCGACTCCGCGTACAGCCGCTCGGCGGAGCGCTGCCAGCTGTGCGGCATGTCGGCCGGCATGAAGCCGGCACTCACCGAGGGTTGCAGGCGCTCCGCCAGCCACTCGGCGCGGGGCAGCACGCCGCAGACGATGAAGGTCACCGCCGCCTCGCTGACCTTGGGCTGGCCAAACGCCAGGTTGCGCAGGCGTTGCTTGCCCGCGGCGCTGCGCACGGCGATGTAGCGCCAGTTCTGCAGGTTGAAGGCGCTGGGCGCGCGGCCGGCCCAGCCGATCAGGGCGCGAATGCTCTCGTCGTCCAGGCTGCGCGAGGGGTCGAAGTCGTTGAGCGAGGCGCGTTGGACGATGGCTTCGAGTATGGGATGCATCTGGAGTGACTCCTGTCGATGGGCTATGGGCGCTAGATTAATGCAGGGGTAGTTGGTTGATAATTAAGGCTATGATCACTTAACTATTTACTAATGGTGTTCAATACATGGATCGTTTCACCGCGCTCAACGTGTTCCGCCAGGTCGTCGACCTCGGCAGCTTCGCTGCCGCCGCGCGCCACCTGGGCCTGTCGCCGGCCGCCGTGAGCAAGAACATCCACGAGCTGGAGGCGCATCTCTCGGTGCGCCTGCTGCATCGCACCACGCGGCGCATGAGCCTGACCGAGGCCGGCTGCCGCTATCACGAGCAGGTGGTGCGCATTCTCGACGATCTGCAGGAAGCGGACGGCTCCCTGGGCCCCCTGCAGACCGCGCCACGCGGCACTCTGCGGGTCAGCGCGCCGATGTCCTTCAGCCTGATCCGCCTGGCCCAGGCCATTCCGCGCTTTCTCGAGCGCTATCCCGAGCTGTCCCTGGACCTGCAGCTGGAGGACCGCCGCGTCGACATCGTCAAGGATGGCTTCGACCTGGTCCTGCGCGGCAGCGATCGCCTGGAGGATTCGAGCCTGGTGGCGCGCGAGCTGATGACCCTGCACCACGTGCTCTGCGGTGCGCCGGAGTATTTCGCGCGCCACGGCGTGCCCGAGGACCCGGACGATCTGCGGCGCCTGGAGTGCGTGCAGTTCACCCTGTCCGGCCATGCCGGCGAGTGGAGCTTCCAGCGCGCCGGCCAGCAGCGCCGGGTACCGGTGCGCGGGCGCTATAAGGTCAACTCCAGCCTGGCCCTGTGCGCGGCGCTGCGCGCCGGCCACGGCGTCAGCCTGGTACCGGAAATCTATGTGCGCGAGGATCTGGCCCAGGGGCGCCTGCAGGCGGTGCTGGGCGACTGGGCGCCGCCCGAGACCCGGTTGTATGCCGTCTACCCCTCGCGTCGGCATCTGCAGGCCAAGGTGCGGGCCTTCATGGATTTCCTGGTGCAGGAGTTGGGCGCCGACTCCCTAGGATAGGCCCGCTACAGCAGGCCTATCCGGCAGGTGCTCAGAGCAGGGTCGGGCAACGCACGCCGACCGCGGCGAAGGCGGCGATGGCGTCGCTGCTGCCGTAGCTGCGGTTCTGCGCCGACTGGATCACGCCGCAGGCGCCCTGGTCGAAGCCGCTGGTCTCGGTCCAGTAGAAGCGGTTGGCGTCGACGAACACCTCGAAGGCCTTGCGCGTGTTCCAGCCGATCGAGTTGGCCAGCAGGTAGAAGGCGCGGTTGTACACCCCGCTGGAGTGGTGCACGTCGATGCCGTCATGGTACTGGCTGGCATGCTCGATCGAGGCGCCGTCGCGGCTGGGCTGGTCCATGTAGCGCAGCGCGCCGCTGGCCTTGAAGATGTCGGCGCCGACCTTCCAGTCGTTGCTGCCCTTCATGAAGTACTCGGCGGCCTCGCCGGCCATGTCCGAGAAGGCCTCGTTGATGCCGCCGGACTGACCCTCGTAGACCAGACCCGAGTTCAGCTCGGTGAAGCCGTGGCTGACCTCGTGGGCCGAGACGTCCAGCGATACCAGCGGATAGAAGCGGTTGCGGCCGTCGCCGAAGGTCATCGCCTGGCCGTCCCAGAAGGCGTTCTCGTAGCCGTTGCCGTAGTGCACCTTCATGTACAGCTTGCGCTCGTTCAGCGGGCGCAGGCCGCCGAACCAGCTGCCGTACATGCGGAACACCAGGTTGCCGAAGTAGTGCGCGTCGTTCAGCGGCGCGAAGGCGCCGTTGATGGCCTTGTAGTCGTTGTACGGGCAGGCGAAGCGGAACGGCGTGATGCTGGCGTTGTTGTAGCTGTGGTTGAGGTTGACGGTGATCACGTCGCCGCTGTTCATCTGGCAGCGGTTGTTGACGATCAGCGGGCCGTACTGGGTGCCGTAGAGGTACTGCCCGGTCTTGGCGTTGCCGCCCGGGCCGCTGGCCTCGGCGTGGGTCAGGCCTTCCCAGCGCTGCAGCAGCTCGCCGCTGTTGGCCTCGATCATGAAGTGCGGGCGCGACGGCTTGGCGCCGCCGAGAAAGAAGGACACCACGTAGGCCAGCTGGGCCTGGCCCTGTTCGTTCTGGCGTACCACCAGCTCGCTCTGCTCGTTGCGCGTCGGCCGGCTGCCGTCCACCAGGCCCTTGGCCTGTTGCAGGGCCTGCTCCTTGCTCAGGGTCGGGGTCGTGTCGCGCACCAGATCCTGCTCGATGCCGACCAGCATGCGCCCGCTGCGCTGGGTGCGGGCGCCCTGGGTCTCGGTGATGGCCTCGCCCCACACCCGCACGCCCTTGTAGAACTGTTGGTAGCGAGTGACGCGGGTGCCGTTCGGCAGGCGGGTGCTGGCGTCCGCGCCGAGCTCGTCCTGGTTCAGGCCGAGGTCGGCGCGAATGTCGCCGGCGGCGATTCCCGCGCGGGCGCTCGGCAGCTTGGCGATATCGACCAGCTGTGCGGCGCTGGCGAGGGTGGGTGCGCTCAGGGTGGCGAGCAGCAGCGAACGGTGGATCAACTTCCTTTGCATGGCGTTCTCCTGGATGGGCGGAGGGGTGCTCCGAGGGTTGGGTTCCGGCCGCCTTGTGGGCGGCGCGGAGTGTTCACCGCCGCCGCTGGCGGATAGCCAGAGCATTGGCGATGAAAGGGGCGCCCGCCGCCGCGCCAGGATGCGGCAGTGCGGCGGGCCTGTTCAGGCGAAGCGCAGGGTCACGCGGCGGTTGTGCCGGCTCTTCTTCTCGATCTTGTCGCAGACCACCGCGCCCACTTCGGCGGTGTTGCGCACGTGGGTGCCGCCGCAGGGCTGCATGTCCACGCCGGGGATGTCGATCACCCGCACCATGCCTTGGGTCGTGGGCGGCGGGACGCGGGTGCGGGTCATTTCGAGCAGGCTGCCGTACTCGCCGGCCGGCAGCTCGTGCGCGCGCACGTCCAGGCCGGCGGCGATCAGCTCGTTGAGCTGGTGGGTGATTCGCTCCTTGTCCAGGGTCGACTCGGGCAGGTCGAAATCCAGGCGACCCTTGTCGGCGGCGATGCTGCAGCCGGTGACCGGCGCATCGATGATCGCGCACAGCAGGTGCAGGCAGGTGTGCATGCGCATGTGGCGGTGGCGGCGCTCCCAGTCCAGGCAGCCCTGCACCTCCATGCCCACCTGCACGCCGGCGCCGCCGTCCTCCAGCCGGTGCCAGATGATCGCGCGCAGCAGCGGGTCGCGCTGGGTGTCGAGCACCGTCACGGCCGAGCCGTCCGGCAGCAGCAGGTGGCCCTGGTCGCCGGGCTGGCCACCGCCGGTGGGGTAGAACAGCGTCTGGTCGAGGGCCACGCCCTGTTCGCTCACGGCCACCACGCGGGCGGTGAAGCAGTGTTGGTAGGGCGCTTGGTCGAACAGGGCGCGGGTCTGTAGGGTCAACGCCGACATGGGTCAGCCTCCTATGCTCAGCAGGTGGGGTTTGAGAACCGCGCGCACCAGGTTGCTCAGGCCGGGCGGGTCCAGCAGGGTCACTTCCTGGGGCAGGCCGCCGACCCACAGGTGCAGCGGGTAGCGCGGCGCGGGCACCAGGGCGTCGAGGTTGCGCAGGCGGTACTGGCGGTGATGGCGCTCGCGCACCGTGCACTCCAGGGCCAGGCAGTCGAGCGGGTTGTGCTCGGCGTCGAGCACGCAGACCTCGTCGCTCTCCGGCAGCTCGCCGACCAGGTGCAGGCGCTCGCCGAGGGCGAAGGCGGCGAGGAAGCCGCGGCTGCCGGCGGCGCTGTCGCGCTGCATCTGCAACTGGTTGACGATGCTGACCCGGGTGTTGGCCGGCACGTCGCGGGTGACCACGCAGGCGGGGCTGATGAAGGCGTGATCGCCGATGCTCACCGCGCCGAGGATGCGCGCGCCGGCGCCGACCTCGACGCCGTTGCCCAGCTGCGGGTGGCGTTTGCCGCCGGGGTTGTCGGCGATGCCCGCGGCGCCCAGGGTCACGCCGCTGAGCAGGTAGCAGTCGTCGCCGATCTCGCTGGTTTCGCCGATCACCGTGCCGAAGCCGTGATCCAGCACGAAGCGCCGGCCGATCCGCGCCGCCGGGTGGATCTCCACGCCGGACTGCAGCTTGCCGGCGTTGGCCAGGCGGTGGGCGATGCGCTCGCGCTCGCTCAGGCCGCCGTGCAGCCAGACCTGATGCGCCAGGCGATGGAACAGCACGGCCTTGAACGAGGCGTAGGTGTCGAGGATCAGCTCGCTGCGCCCGCAGGAGGCCGGATCGCGCTCGGCGTAGGCCTGCAGGTCCTCGCTCACCTGCTGCACGGCGCGGTCCATGATGGTCTCCAGATAGGGCATCAACAGACCCATGTCCTCGGCGCTGAGCGCGTGCACCAGCTGATCGAGCAGTGCGTCGTACAACTTCAAGCTGTCGAGATAGCCTCGCATCCGTCGTTCTCCGCGGCGCTTCAGTCGAAATGAGGGAGGTAGCTGTCGACGCCGTCGTAGACCAGCGTCAGGACCCGCGTGCCACGCGGCAGCTCGCCGGCCAGCTGGGCGATGGCCACCAGGTTGGCCGCCGAGGACAGGCCTAGGCTGACACCGTCGCCGCGCATGGTGCGGCGCACCCGCTCCAGGCAGGCCTGCTTGGTGACCTTGAGCATGCCGTCGAGCACGTCGAGGTTGAGGATGGCCGGCACCAGGCCGATGGACAGGCCCTGGATCTCGTGTGGGGCATGGCGGTCGGCGAGCAGGTCGCACTGCTCGGGCTCCACGCCGAACACCCGCAGCTGCGGCCAGCGCGCCTTGAGCGTCTCGCCCAGGCCGGTGACGTGGCCGCCGGTGCCGATGCCGGCCACCAGGCAGTCCGGCGGCAGCTCGGCGAAGTCGCGGAGGATCTCCTGGGCGGTGGTGCGCCGGTGGATCTCCGGGTTGGCCGGGTTGCGCTGCTGGTTGAGCATCACGTAGCTCGGGTTCTCCAGCTGCAGCTCCATGGCCAGCTCGCCGTGCGAGTTGTTGCCGCGGCGGCTGTCGGACAGCACCACCTCGGCGCCGTACAGGCGCAGCAGCTTCTGCTTCTCCGGGCTGTAGTTGTCGGGGATCACCAGCAGCACGCGGTAGCCGAGGATATTGCCGGCGATGGCCAGGCCGATGCCGGTGTTGCCGCCGCTCGGCTCGATGATGGTCTGGCCGCTGCCCGGCACCAGGATGCCGCGGGCCTCGGCGTCGCGCACCATGGCCAGGGCGATGCGCGCCTTGTGGCTGCCGCCGGGGTTGAGCGATTCCAGCTTGGCGTACACCTCCAGGCCGGTCTCGGCGCTGAAGGCGGCCAGGCGCACCACCGGCGTCTCGCCTATGGCCTGCAGCAGGGAGTCGTGGATCATCGTCCGCTCCTCAGTACAGCGGCATGTCGGGGTCGATGTCGCGGGCCCAGGCCTTGAGCCCGCCCTTGAGCACCTGTACGCGGCTGAAGCCGGCCTCCAGCAACTGGCGCGCGGCGCGCTCGGCGCGCGGACCTCCGTAGCAGATCAGGCACAGCGGGCGGTCGCGCTCCAGCTCGGCCAGGCGCTCGCCCAGCTGGCCCAGCGGAATGTTGCGCGCCGCGGGCAGGAGGCAGACCTCCAGCTCGTTGGGCTCGCGCACGTCGAGCAGCTGCAGTTCCACGCCCAGGTTGAGGCCGAGCTGCAGCTCGTGCGGGGTGACGAAGAAATCCGCCGGCAGCGAGTCGCCGGCGGCCTGCTCGGCGGCGCACTGGGTCGGCGCCTCGACCTGCAGGCTGCGGTCGCTGCGCGCCGGCGAGCAGCTGGGACAGTCGGGGCGGCGCTTGAAGCGCACCTCGGCGAACTTCATCGCCAGGGCGTCGAAGCGCAGCAGGCGGCCGACCAGCGATTCGCCGATGCCGAGGATCAGCTTGATCGCCTCGGTGGCCTGGAGCAGGCCGACCACGCCGGGCAGCACGCCGATCACTCCGCCGGCGTTGCAGTTGGGCGCCAGCTCGGCGGGCGGGCTCTTCGGATAGAGGCAGCGGTAGCAGGGGCCGTCCTGGTGGTTGAACAGGCTGACCTGGCCGTCGAAGCGATGCAGTGCGCCATACACCAGCGGGCGGCCTAGCAGCACGCAGGCGTCGTTGAGCAGGTAGCGGGTGGCGAAGTTGTCGGTGCCGTCGATCACCAGGTCGTAGTCGCCGACCAGCTGCAGGGCATTGTCCGGGGTCAGCGCGCAGTCGTGGGCGTCGATGCGGATGCCCGGGTTGAGATCTTCCAGGCGGCGGCGCGCCGACTCCACCTTGGCCAGGCCGAGGGTGGCGGTGCCGTGCACCACCTGGCGCTGCAGGTTGCTGCTCTCGACCCGGTCGAAGTCGACCAGGCCGAGGGTGCCGATGCCGGCGGCGGCCAGGTACAGGCTGACCGGCGAGCCCAAGCCGCCGGTGCCGATGATCAGCACGCGGGCGTTCTTCAGGCGCAGCTGGCCGGCGCGGCCGACGTCCGGCAGGGTGATGTGGCGCACGTAGCGGCGCACCTCGTCGTTGCTCAGTTCGTCGCAGTCCAGGCCGCCCGAGGTGGCCAGCAGGATGTCCAGCTCGGCGTCTTCCGCCAGCGGGCTGTCGGCATCCAGCAGCTCGCCGCCGGCGGTCAGCAGGAAGTGTTCCTTGAACTGGGCGTTGCCGTAGAACAGGTGTTCGCGCAGCCCGGCGTGGCGGGCGCAGACGTCATCCACCAGTTCGCGCACCGTGCGCCCCGCGCCTTCCAGCCGGGCGGCCGGCAATCGGGCGACGCGCGCCAGCACTTCCGGGAAAATCACCACACTCATAGCCAAACTCCTTTTGATACAGGCCATTAAGGTGAGCCGGGGAACTCCCGGCTGCAGACGAATGCTTCTCCGCTCCACTCGAACAGCTTGGCGCCCAGCGCCTCGCCGGCGCGCACGTCGACCACCAGGTAGGCCACCGGGTGGATGGGCTGGCCCATGAACAGCGCCTTGTCCTCGTCCTCGCGGCTGAAGTAGGCACCGACGTCCGGGTGCGAGTGGTAGATGACCCGCACCGGGTTGTCGCCGCGCAGGCTGCGGTTGAGCAGCAGGGTGTCGGCCACGGCGAAGGTGTAGCCGTTGGCGGCGCTGCGCCGGTACACCTCGGGGTCGAGCCGGTTGAGCTGGTTCTGGATGTTCTGGCCCGGGTGCACCCGGGCATCGGCGAAGACGAAGCCGCAGCATTCCTCGGGGTAGGTCTCGGCGGCGTGGCGGTAGATGGCCTGCAGGGCCTGCTGGTCGAGGACGTCCTGGTGGCTCATGGCTCAGTCCCTCTTCGCCAGGAGTTTTTCCACCGGCACCTTGGTGATGGCGAAGCCGGCCAGCAGCAGGGCGGAGTACAGGGCCAGGTCGCGGGAGATCGGCTGGCCCTCGTACCAGGAGCCGACGATCACCGCGAACACCGGGAAGATGATGAAGACGAAGGACAGGATCACCGGGCTCAGGCGCTTGAGCAGGAAGAAGTAGACGATGAAACCGCCCACCGAGGCGCACAGCCCGAGGTAGGCCAGCGCCGACCAGGAGCGCGCGCTGATGGCGGCGAAGTCCGGGCTTTCCACGCCCAGGCCGACGAGGAACAGCAGCAGGCCGGCGATGCCGATGGGCAGGGTGTTGTAAGTGATCACGCTGATCTCGGCGCCCTGCTTCTTGGTCACCACGTAGCACAGCGCGTGCATCACCGCCGCGGCGAGGATGGCCAGCACCCCGGCGAACTCGTCGTGGGCCAGGCTCAGGCCCTGGCTGCGCAGGATCATGAACAGGCTGGCGAAGCCGATGGCGATGCCCGTCACCTGCGACAGGTAGATGCGCTCGCGCAGGAACAGCGCGGAGAAGATCAGGATGAACACCGGCATGCAGCTGAACAGCAGGGCGGTGAGGCCCGAGGAGACATGGGTCTCACCGTAGTTGAGCAGGTAGTAAGGCAGGCTGAAGTAGCCCAGGGTGACGAAGACGAAGAAGCCCAGCTGGCTGCGCGGGAAGAAGATCGAGTCGCCGCGCACCAGGGCGAAGACCAGGAACAGCGGGAAGGCGATGAGGAAGCGCAGGCCGGAGGCGGTCAGCGGCGGCACGCTTTCCACGGCGATCTTGATCCCCAGCCAGGTGGTGCCCCAGCTGAGGCACACGGTGAGGAACAGCAGCGAGGTGACGAGCGCCGCCAGCCACTGCTGTCTGGATTTGCCGGAGTTTTCAATTACCGCTGACATTGGCATGATGACAATCCTTCGCTTCTGCTAAATTGAACCCTTATAATTCGGTATCAATCGCGATTGATACTGGTCAATCAGGCTATTTGGACGAAAAATGGCTGTCAAACCAATTATTGACACGGTGTCAATGCTGCGGGGTGCGCTGGAATCCGGGCAGGGCGCCAAGTACAAGCGTCTCGCCGACGCCATGGAAATCAGGATTCTCGAGGGTAGCCTCGAAGGCGGGGCGAAACTGCCGCCGCACCGCAGCCTGGCCGATCGCCTCGGGGTGACCATAGGCACGGTCAGCCGCGCCTACGCCGAGCTGGAACGCATGGGCCTGGTGGTGGCGCGGGTCGGCGACGGCACCTTCGTCCGCCAGCGCGACCTGGAGCGCAGGCGCGATGCCGGCTTCAGCAATTTCGTCGAGGAGCGTGCCGAGCAGTACGACATGAGCCGCAACATGCACATCCCCGGCATGGAGACCGAGCTGCTGGCGCAGAGCCTGCAGGACCTGGCCAGGGACCCGCGCACCCTCGGCGAGCTGGCGCTCTACACCCCGGACTTCGGTCTGCCGCGCTATCGCCGGGCCGGTGCGCTCTGGCTCGCCCATGGCGAGTTCCAGCCGCAGGCCGAGCAGGTGCTGTGCGTCAACGGCGGTCAGCACGGCCTGCTCTGCACCCTGATGGCGCTGCTGCGCGCCGGCGACAGCCTGGTGACCGAGCAGCTCACCTACCCGGGGCTGATCACCGCCGCGCGCATGCTCGGCATCAAGCTGCTGGGCGCGGCGATGGACGCCGAGGGGCTGATCCCCGAATCCCTCGACGAACTGTGCCGCTACAACAGGGTCAGCGCCATCTACTGCAGCCCCACGCTGCAGAACCCGACCACCGGGGTGCTCTCCGCCCGGCGCCGCGAGGCCCTGGTCAAGGTCTGCCGCGAGCACAACCTGCTGATCATCGAGGACGAGGCGCACGCCGTGCTGGTGGCCGACCGGCCGTTGCCGCTGAGCCACTACGCTCCGGAGCGCAGCGTGCTGATCGCCAGCCTGAGCAAGGCGGTGGCCGCCGGCCTGCGGGTCGGCTACCTGCACGCGCCGGCGCCGCTGGTCAGCCGCATCGCCGCCGGCCTGCGCGCCAGCTGCTGGATGGCCACGCCGCTGGCCATGGAGCTGGCCTCCCGCTGGATCGAGGACGGCATCGCCGGCACCCTGCTGGAGCAGCAGATCGCCGAGATCGGCCGGCGCAAGGCGCTGGTCCAGGGGCTGCTGGAGGGGCTCAACTACCGGACCCATCCGCAGTGCCCGCACTTCTGGATCGAGGTGCCCGAGCCCTGGCGGGCCTCGGATGTGGCGGCCGATCTGAAGCTGAAGAACTACCTGATCGCCACTGCGGAAGCCTTCGCCGTCGGCCGGGCGGCGGTGCCGCAGTTCGTCCGCGCCAGCGTCAGCAACGCCTCGCACGACGATCTGCTGTTGCTGCAGGGCTTCCAGACCCTGGGCAACAGCCTGCGCCAGGGCAACGAGCCGTTCGCCGAGTGAGCGGCGGCGGGAGCTGCGTGGCGCTTTTTCGCACGCCGATGGCGCATTGCCTTCTATCGTTTAACTCATGAAGTCGACGAGGCTTCCGATAATTGAGGATGGCCTCGAGGCGACGGAGGCGTGGCTCGGCATTTGCCAAGCCAGGACTTCGCGGTTTCGTCCGATCAAGGAGTTCGACGATGAATGCACTGCTAAAGCCCGGGGTGAGCGCGCTGGAAAGGTTCAGCTTCGCCCGCAAGTTCCAACTGCTGGCCCTGCTGTTCATCCTGCCGCTGGCCTATGCCGCCTGGTCCATCGGCGACAACTATCTGGGCAAGTTGCGGGTGGTCGACGAGGAGCACTCCGGGGTGCTGCAGCTGCAGGCCCTTGACCGCGTCGAGCTGGTGCTGGTGCGCCAGCGCAACCTCACCGCGCGCTGGAAGGCCACCGAGCGCAACCGCCAGGCCTCGGCCGAGACCCAGGCCGCCATGGCCCTCATGCAGCAGAGCGAAGCCGACTTGGAGCAGGCGCTGCAGCGTCTGCAGCAGACCCTGCACGACGAGGGCGCTGGCAAGCAGAGCCTGGCCGCTTTGCAGAACCTGCAGGGCCTGCGCAATGGCCTGCGCGCCCAGGCCCTGGACGACCTCGGCTGGTGGCCGGACGCCTACGACAGGTTCACCCAGGCCCTGCAGCAGCTGGGCAGCCTGCGCGAGCAGATCACCACCGAGAGCGGCCTGATCCTCGACCCCTGGCTGGAGACCTACCTGCTGATGCAGGTCGGCACCCAGGGCGCGCCGCGTCTGCAGCAGCAGCTCGGCGTGCTGGCCAGCGTCGGCCAGGGCGCGGTGGCGGCCGGCCAGTTCAGCCTGCAGAGCCGCCTGCAGCTGCGCGAGATCCGCGCCGCCACCGGCGAGTCGCGGCAGCAGCTGGGCAAGCTCGGCGAGCGCCTGGAGCAGGAACTGCCGAAGGCGCTGGCGGGCTGGAACCAGACCTACGCGCGGAGCATGGCCGGGCTGGATGCCTGGATCGCGCAGCTGGATCAGAAAATGTACGGCGACGGCGGCATCCAGCTCGACCTGGCCGCCTTCGAGCGCGGCATGGACGCCGCCCACCAGCAGGTCGAGGAGCTGCAGCGGGCGACCCTGGAGGCCCTCGACAGCCGCCTCGGCCAGTACCGGGCCAAGGCCCTGCGCGCCTTGATCGTCACCCTCGGCGCCTTCGGCCTGCTGGTGGCGCTGGCGCTCTACGCCCTGCTCTGCCTGCAGGTGTCGATCCGTGGCAGCAGCTGGCGCATCACCTCCCTGGCGCAGTCGCTGCGCGATGGCGACCTGCGCACCCGGGTCACCGTGCACGGCCAGGACGAGCTGGCGCTGATCGGCGCCGCGCTGAACGATGCGGTCGCGCAGCTGCGCGGCTCGCTGCAGGGGGTCAACCGCGAGAGCGCCGAGCTCAACGACACCGTGCGGGTGCTCGGCGACGAGGCGCGCCGCGCCCTCGGCGCGGTGGAACAGCAACAGCAGCAGGTCAGCCAGATCGCCGCCGCCGCCACGCAGATGGCCGCCACCGCGCAGAGCGTGGCGGAGAACTGCGAGCTGGCGGCGCAGGATGCCAACCAGACCCGGCATATCGCCGAGCAGAGCAACCAGCGCAGCCAGCAGACCACCGCCAGCATGCGCCAGCTCACCGCGCGCCTGGGCGACACCGCCGCCGCGCTGGGCGAGCTGCGCCAGCAGGCGCAGCAGATCGACCGGGTGGTGGACGTGATCAAGGGCATCGCCGAGCAGACCAACCTGCTGGCGCTCAACGCCGCCATCGAAGCGGCGCGGGCCGGCGAGGCCGGGCGCGGTTTCGCCGTGGTGGCCGACGAGGTGCGCTCGCTGTCGCAGCGTACCCAGGAGTCGACCCGCGAGATCAGCGCCACGGTCGAGGCCCTGCAGCGCGTGGTGCTGGAGTCGGTGGAGCTGATGCAGACGGCCTGCGGCCAGGCGGATGCCGAGGCCGGAGCGGTCACCGAGCTGGGCGATCACCTGGGCGAGATCGCCGGCGCCGTGCAGCGGGTCAGCGACATGCTGACCCAGATCGCCGCCGCCGTGGAGCAGCAGGCGGCCACGGCCGAGGAGGTCAGCGGCAATATCCAGCGGGTCGACGAGGCCGCCGCCGATCTACTGCACGGCGCGCAGACCGTGCATGGCGTCGCCGACCGCCTGAGCCAGGGCAGTCGCAGCCTGGCGCAGAATACCGCGCATTTCCATCTGGAATGATGCGTGCTGCCTAGGTAGGGCTACGTATGCACGAAGGCCTAAGGAAACGCTGAAGAAAACTTCCTGAATCAGGTGAGATGTACCGATCTCGTTGTTCGAGTATGTAGGTAATTACAAGCAGACCTGCTAGCAACTGCCCTCGAGGTAACGCTCGAGGGCCTCATCCAGTGTTACTCGCACGAAGCTGATGATTGTGGCTATCTATAAGGACTCTAAAGGCAGGCTGGCGTACCAGCACTGTACCGATTTTGTACCTTTGGACCATAGACTGATCCAGATGCCACTACCGTTATGAGAAAAAAGCCGCGCATTGCGCGGCTTTGGAGTTGGTGGGCCCACACGGACTCGAACCGTGGACCAAAGGATTATGAGTCCTCTGCTCTAACCGACTGAGCTATAGGCCCTCAGAAGGAGCGGCGGATTATACCGGCGCCTTTTCCGCGCTGCCAATCGTTAGCGGGCCGAGAAAGTTGGCGGCGAAGGCTTCGGCGCTGAGCGGGCGGCTGACCACGTAGCCCTGGATTTGCGCGCAGCCTTCGCTGGTGAGGAAGATCTCCTGGGCCTTGGTTTCCACGCCTTCGGCGATCACCGTCATCTGCAGGCTGCGGCCGAGGGCGATGATGGCGCGGGTGATGGCGGCGTCGTCGGGGTCGCCGGGCAGGCCGCGGACGAAGGACTTGTCGATCTTCAGGATGTCCAGCGGCAGGCGCTTGAGGTAGCTGAGCGAGGAGTAGCCGGTGCCGAAGTCGTCTATCGCTAGCTGCAGGCCGAGCGCCTTGAGTCCGTGGAGGATCGACAGGGCCTCTTCGGCCTGGGTCATGATGAAGCTCTCGGTGATTTCCAGCTGCAGTTTCTCGGCGGCCAGGCCGAAGTCGCTCAGGGCCCCGGCGATGCGCGCGGTCAGCTGTGGTTGGCGCAGTTGGCTGCCGGACAGGTTGATCGACAGCGGGCCGAAAGGTGCATGGTTTTCCTGCCAGATGCGCATTTGCCGGCAGGCCTCCTGCAGGACCCAGTCGCCGAGCGGGAGGATCAGGCCGCTCTCTTCGGCCAGCGGGATGAAGCGGTCCGGTGGGATGTCGCCGAACACTGGGTGGTGCCAGCGCAGCAGGGCTTCGGCGCCGACCAGTTCGCCCTTGTGCAGGCACAGCTTGGGTTGGTAATGCAGGCTCAGCTCGTCGCGTTCGATGGCGCGGCGCAGCTCCAGATCCAGGGTCATGCGTTCGGTGGCCTGGAAGGTCAGGCTGCGGGTGTAGAACTCGACGCGATTGCGGCCCTTGGCCTTGGAGCTGTACATGGCCGCGTCGGCGTTCTTCACCAGGGTGGCGACGTCGTTGCCGTTCTCGGGGAACAGGCTGATGCCGATGCTGGCGCTGATGAAGAACTCGTGGCCTTCGGCCTGGAAGGGGGCGTTGAAGCAGGCCAGCAGCTTGTTCGCCACCCGCTCGGCATCGCCTGGCAGATGCAGGCCGGGCAGCAGCACGATGAATTCGTCGCCACCCAGGCGCGCCACCGTGTCGATGTCGCGCAACTGCTCGCGCAGGCGCTGGGCGATGCTCTTGAGCAGCAGGTCGCCGACCGGGTGGCCGAGGCTGTCGTTGATGTGTTTGAAGCGGTCCAGATCGAGGAACAGCACGGCGCCGCGGGCATGGTCGGTGCGCACGTCGCGCAGCGCCTGCTCCAGGCGGCTCTCGAACAGCAGGCGGTTGGGCAGGCCGGTCAGCGGGTCGTGGTGGGCCTGGTAGTCCAGGCGGTCCTGGGCGAGTTTGAGCGAGCTGATGTCGGCGAACACGCCGACGAAGTGGGTGATCTGCCCGCTGCGGTCGCGCACCGCGCTGATGGTCAGCCACTCCGGGTACAGCTCGCCGTTCTTGCGCCTGTTCCACACCTCGCCTTGCCAGTGGCCGGTGGCGGCCAACTGGTGCCACATGGCGGCATAGAAGGCGCTGTCATGCTTGCCGGAGGCGAGCAGGCGCGGACTCTGCCCCAGGGCTTCTGCTTCGCTATAGCCGGTGATGTCGGTGAAGGCGCGGTTGACCGCGGTGATGCGCTGTTCCAGGTCGGTGATCATCACGCCTTCGGCGGTGCTCTCGAAGACGGTGGCGGCCTGGTGCAGGCGCTCCTGCATCTGTTCGCGCTCGGTGATGTCGCGGGCGATGATCAGCAGGCAGGGCTCCTCGTCGAGGGTCAGTGACTGCACCGCCAGCTCACCGAGACGGCGCTGGCCGTTGCGGGTGTTGATCCAGGCGCGGAAGCCGCTGAGCGCGCCATGTTCGCGCACCTGTTCGAGCATCCTCTGGCGGTCCTCTGGGTAGCTCCAGAGCCCCAGCTCCAGCGTGCTGTGGCCCACGATCTCCTCGGCCGTGTAGCCGCTGATGCGTTGCGCTCCGGTGTTGGCCTCGAGAATCATGCCGTCGCGCAGGCGGGTGATCAGCAGGCCATCCGGGGAGGCGTGGAAGGCCTTGGAGAACTTGTCCTGGGAGACTTCCAGCTGTTGCTGCATGTGTTTGAGCGCGGTGATGTCGCGCACGGCGACCACCAGGGCGGGCTCGCCGCCCAGCTCGATGTGCTGGGCCGAGATCAGGCCGGTGAAGGGCTCGCCATTGCGGGGCTGTAAGGGCAGCTCGATATTGTTCAGCACCTCGTGCTGCAGGCGGTCGAGCAGCATGGGGCCGACGCCCTGCTGGCCCCAGATGCCGAGTTCGGTGGCGGTCTTGCCGGTGGCCTCTTCGGCGGCGATACCCAGTTGCTGCTCGAAGGTGCGGTTGACGCTGAGTATCACGCCATCCTGGCGGCGCACGATGACCAGGCTGTCCGGGCAATTGTGGAACACCGAGGCGAAGCGCTCTTCCGACAGGCGCAGGGCCTGTTCGGCCTGTTTGGCGGCGCTGATATCGATCATCAGGCCGCGCAGCTGCTGACCGTCCTGGCGATCGAGCGTGACGATGTCGCGTATCCACACCACTCGCCCGTCGGCGCTCAGCATGCGGTAGTCCAGGCTGTGGTCGCGCCCGGCCTGGGTCTCGCCCATGCAGTAGTTCTGCGCGCGCTCGGCATCCTCGGGATGCAGGGTGCTCTGCCAGAAGCCGGCTTGCAGCCAGTCGGCGAGCGGGTAGCCGAGGAGTTTCTCGGCGTGTGGCGAGACGTAGGTGAAGCGGTAGTCGGGGAGGCGCATCTGCCAGGCGATGGCGCTGAGGCTCTCGACCAGGCTGCGATAGTGCAGTTCGCTGTCGCGCAGCTGTTCTTCCAGCGCTTTGCGGCCGTCGATCTCCCGGCGCAGGCGGCGGTTGCCGCGCAGGGCCAGGCCCAGTATCACCAGGGCCAGCAGCAGGGCCGGCAAGCCATAGAGCAGCACCTGGCGCCAGACGTGCCGGCTGTCCAGCACGCCGCCGACCCAGGGCTCCTGTAGCGCGGCGACTTCGGCCGGGCTGAGGTCGGCGAACAGCTTGTCGAGTATGCCGATCAGCGGCGCCTGGCTCTTCGGCGTGGCCATCGCCAGTTGGTAGCGATAGGGCGTTTCGCCGCTCACGCTGAGGCCTTCCAGTTTGAGTTGACGCAGGCTCCATACGCTGGAGGCGAGGTCGCCGACCATGGCGTCGGCCTGGCCGATGGCCAGGGCCTGCAGGGCGGCGCTGACGCTGGGTAGCGGCAGCAGGCTGAGGTCGGGGTGGCGGCTGCGCAGCAGTTCGTGCGGGGCGTAGTCCTTGACCACGGCGACCTTCAGCCCGTACAGCTGGTCGAGTCTGCTTGGCTGGGGCCCACCCTGGTGGGCGAGGATGACGATGGGGAAGTCCAGGTAGGGGCGGGTGAACAGCAAGTCGCGCTGTCGCTCCGGCGTGGACATCACCCCGGGCAGCAGGTCCAGGCTACCGGCCTTGGCGCTCTCCAGTACCTCGCTCCAGCTCTTGGGCTCGACCGGTATGAAACGGATGTCGAGGCGCTGCTCGATCAAGCCGATGTAGGCCGCGCTGAGGCCGCTGTAGCGGCCCTGTTCGTCGCGGAATTCGAAAGGCGGCCAGGAGGCATCTATTCCCAGGCGCAGCTGCGGGTGCTCCTGCAGCCAGGCCCGCTCCTCCGGGCTGAGTTCGAGGGCGAGCGCGGGCGGCGTCCAGCACGCCAGGCACGACAGGAGAATGGCCAGCAGGCGCGACATGCGACAGGTCCGAAAAGCCTGAGTACGGTTTCAGTGTAGTCGGCGCTCAGGCAAAAAATCGCGGGGGCGACTATTGCAGTCGCCCTTGCGGGCAGCGGCTCGAAGGGGGAGGTGGGATACAAAAAACCCGGCGTTTGCCGGGTTTTTTGTCGTCACTCGTCGAGGAAGGAACGCAGGTGCTCGCTGCGGGTCGGGTGGCGCAGCTTGCGCAGCGCCTTGGCCTCGATCTGGCGGATACGCTCGCGGGTGACATCGAACTGCTTGCCGACTTCCTCGAGGGTGTGGTCGGTGTTCATGTCGATGCCGAAGCGCATGCGCAGCACCTTGGCCTCGCGTGCGGTGAGCCCGGCGAGGACTTCGCGGGTGGCTTCCTTGAGGCTTTCCACGGTGGCCACCTCGATCGGCGACTGCATGGTGGAATCCTCGATGAAGTCGCCCAGATGCGAGTCTTCGTCGTCGCCGATCGGCGTTTCCATGGAGATCGGCTCCTTGGCGATCTTCAGCACCTTGCGGATCTTGTCCTCGGGCATCTCCATGCGCTCGCCCAGCTCTTCCGGGGTCGGCTCGCGGCCCATCTCCTGCAGCATCTGGCGGGAGATGCGGTTGAGCTTGTTGATCGTCTCGATCATGTGCACCGGGATGCGGATGGTGCGCGCCTGGTCGGCGATCGAGCGGGTGATCGCCTGGCGGATCCACCAGGTGGCGTAGGTCGAGAACTTGTAGCCGCGACGGTATTCGAACTTGTCCACCGCCTTCATCAGGCCGATGTTGCCTTCCTGGATCAGGTCGAGGAACTGCAGGCCGCGGTTGGTGTACTTCTTGGCGATGGAGATCACCAGGCGCAGGTTGGCCTCGACCATCTCCTTCTTGGCGCGGCGGGCCTTGGCCTCACCGATGCTCATGCGCCGGTTGATGTCCTTGATCTCGGCGACCACCAGGTCGGCGTCGGCCTCGATGGCGGCCATCTTCTCCTGGCAGCGCTGGATGTCGGCCTGCAGCTTGCCGATGGCTTCGGCGTACTTGGCCTTGCCCTTGGCCAGGCCGACGGACCACTGCAGGTCCACTTCGTTGCCGGGGAACAGCTTGAGGAAGTCGGCACGCGGCATGCGCGCGTCGCGCACGCACAGCTGCATGATGGCGCGCTCCTGGGCGCGCACCTGCTCCAGCGAGCCGCGCACGCGCTCGACCAGGGCATCGAACTGCTTGGGCACCAGCTTGATCGGCATGAACAGCTCGGCCAGCAGCAGCTGCTCCTTGTCCGCCTGCTTGCTGCCGCGGCCATGCTTCTTCAGAGCCTTGCGGGTCTTCTCCAGCTGCTCGGCGACCGCGCCGAAACGACGGGCGGCCTCTTCCGGATCGGGGCCGCCATCGCCCTCGTCATCGGAATCGCTGTCGTCGCTGTCGTCCTCTTCCTCGTCGTCCTTGGCTTCGGCGGCGGCTGCCTTGAGCTCGGGCTCGACTTCCTCGGCCGGCAGGCTGCCGTCGTCCGGGTCGATGTAGCCGCTGAGTACGTCGGACAGGCGGCCGCCTTCGCTGGTGACGCGCTGGTATTCGGCGAGGATGCTGTCGACGGTGCCGGGGAAGTGGGCGATGGCGCCCATCACCTCGCGGATGCCTTCCTCGATGCGCTTGGCGATCTCGATCTCGCCCTCGCGGGTCAGCAGCTCAACGGTACCCATTTCGCGCATGTACATGCGCACCGGGTCGGTGGTGCGACCTATGTCGGTCTCCACCGCGGCCAGGGCGGCGGCGGCTTCTTCGGCGGCGGCTTCGTCGGTGTCGGCCTCGGCCAGCAGCAGGGCGTCGGCGTCCGGAGCGCTCTCGAATACGTTGATCCCCATGTCGTTGATCATGCGGATGATGTCTTCCACCTGCTCCGGATCGGAGATGTCCTCCGGGAGGTGGTCGTTGACCTCGGCGTAAGTCAGGTAACCCTGCTCACGACCACGGCTGATCAACTCTTTCAAACGAGACTGCTGTTGCGCTTTTCCGGACATAGCACCCTATCCACTGAAGGTCTTGGCGGGCTGAAAATAAGCCGAGGATTATACCCGATTCGGCGCCTCAGGCGCCAGTTGGGCTCTTGCTGTCGGGCGACGAGGGGTGGCTGAACTGCTCTCTCAATAGAGCCTTCTCCTCGTCGCTAAGTTCGCTGGGGCTCTTGTGCATGACGCTGCGCAACAGCTGTTCGCGGCGTTTCTTCAGCTGGCCACTGGCAAGTGTAGTAATGGTGTCGAAGAACTGCCGTTCAAGATTTTCACTCTCGATCAGCCACTCTTTTTCCGCCAGGGCGCGCAGCAGGCGACCCTGCTCGGTGCCGTGCCAGCGCGCGATCAGTTGCAGCGAGCGTAGCTTGGGGTTCTTCTGCAGGGTGCCGACCAGGGCGACCAGTAGCTGGGCGTAGGTGTCGTCTTCGTCGGCGAAATGGCTGACATCCTCGACTTTCTGTGCCAGCTGGGGGTGGTGCAGCAGGGTGCGCAGGGCGGTCAGGGTCGGCGATTCGACGTGCACCGGCTTGCGCGGTGGTGCGTTCTCTCGATTGCCTTTCTTCCAGTCGCCGCCCTTCTTCCAGGCCTTGCCGTCGCCTTTCTGCCAGGTCTTCTTCGGTTCGAAGGCCGTGGCCGGTGGCTCGATATGGTCGGCGTAGTCGGCGATGTCGCCGTATTCCGGCTGGGCGTCGTAGTAATGGCCGTAGTCCGCAGGAGGCTCGTGGCTGCTGGTCGGCGCGGCGGGTGCGGGTGGGGCGCTCTGTGCGACCTGCTGCAGCATCTCGCCGGACAGGCCGGTGATCTCCGACAGGCGCTGGCGCATCAGGGCGCGCAGGTGGTTGCCGGGGATCCTGTCGATCAGTGGGGCGGCCAGGGTCACCAGGTGCGCCTTGCCTTCCAGGGAGCGCGGGTCGGCCTCCTCGGTGAGCTGCTGGAAGAAGTAGTCGGCCAGCGGCTGGGCGTGTTGGTTGATGCGCGCGCGGAAGGCGTCTGTGCCTTCGCTGCGCACCAGGGTGTCCGGGTCTTCGCCGTCGGGCAGGAACAGGAAGCGCGCGCGCCGGCCGTCCTGCAGGTTGGGCAGGGTGGCCTCCAGGGCGCGCCAGGCGGCCTTGCGCCCGGCGGCGTCGCCGTCGAAGCAGAACAGCACGCTGGGCACCAGGCGGAACAGGCGCTTGAGGTGCTCCTCGCTGGTCGCCGTGCCGAGGGTCGCCACCGCGTTGCGCAGGCCCTGCTGGGCCAGGGCGATGACGTCCATGTAGCCCTCGACCACCATGATCTCGTCGAGCTCGCGGTTGTTCTTGCGCGCCTCGTACAGGCCGTAGAGCTCCTGGCCCTTGTGGAACACCGGGGTCTCGGGCGAGTTCAGGTACTTGGGCTTGTCGTCGCCCAGCACGCGGCCGCCGAAGGCGATCACGCGGCCGCGGCTGTCGCGGATGGGGAACATCACGCGGTCGCGGAAGCGGTCGTAGATGCGCCCGTTCTCGGCGTTCTCGATCAGCAGGCCGGCGTCGATCATGGCCTTCTGCTGCAGCTTGTCGCCGGCCAGGTGCTTGTGCAGGTTGTCCCAGCCCGGCGGGGCGAAGCCGAGGCCGAAGTCGCGGGCGATCTCGCCGGTCAGGCCGCGGCGCTTGAGGTAGTTCACCGCCGCCTTGCGCGTCGGGTGGCTCTTCAGGGCCTGGCGGTAGTAGTCGGCGGCGGCGGTCAGTAGCGGATAGAGCGGCGAGTCGGTGGGCTGGCGCGGCGTGCGGCCGCGGCCGCCGTCCTCGCGCGGCACGTCCATGCCGGCGCGCTTGGCCAGGTCCTCGACGGCCTGGGGGAAGTCCAGGCCATCGTGGTCCATGACGAAGCCGAGGGCGTTGCCGCCGGCGCCGCAGCCGAAGCAGTAGTAGAACTGCTTGTCCGGGCTGACGCTGAAGGAGGGCGTCTTCTCCTTGTGGAAGGGGCAGCAGGCCGTGTAGTTCTTGCCGGCCTTCTTCAGCTGGATGCGCGAACTCACCACCTCGACTATGTCGGTGCGGTTGAGCAGGTCGTCGATGAAGGACTGCGGAATCAGACCGGCCATGGCGCGTCGGGAAAGGAGAGGGGAGGCGGCAGCATAAACGAAAAAACTCCGATCATCGCCGGATGGCGAAGCGGAGCCTTAAATGCAAAACCCGGCCGAAGCCGGGTAGTGCGGAAGCCTTCAGCGGCGCGACCGATAACTCAGTACAGGCGCTCGCGGCGGCGCTGCTCGCGCTGCACTTTCTTGGCGTGACGCTTAACAGCGGCGGCGGCCTTGCGCTTGCGCTCGGTGGTGGGCTTCTCGTAGAACTCGCGGCTGCGCACTTCGGCCAGGACACCGGCCTTTTCGCAGGAGCGCTTGAAGCGACGCAGAGCTACGTCGAAGGGTTCGTTCTCTTTAACTTTGACGGCTGGCATCCAGGTCGTACCTTCACTGTTTTACCGAATGGACGACGCGATCCGGCAAGGGCACGGGAATACGTCGGTTTTCAAGGGCTGCGGATATTAACGCCTCGCGCCAGGGAATGCAAAGCCTCTGATCGAAAAGCGCTGGCCCGGCCGTGGGGCGACGATTATCATGCGCGCCTTCCTATATAGCCAGTGTTGAAGGTTCTATCCCCATGCTAGTGCTGGGCCTGGAGACCTCCTGCGACGAGACCGGCGTCGCCCTCTACGATAGCGAGCGCGGCCTGTTGGCCGATGCCCTGTTCAGCCAGATCGACCTGCACCGCGTCTACGGCGGCGTGGTTCCGGAGCTGGCCTCGCGCGATCACGTCAAGCGCATGCTGCCGCTGATCCGTCAGGTGCTCGGCGAGGCCGGCGTGACGGGCGGGCAGGTCGAGGCCATCGCCTATACCTCCGGCCCCGGCCTGGTCGGCGCCCTGCTGGTCGGCGCCGCCTGTGCCCAGGCCATGGCCCTGGCCTGGGATATTCCCGCCGTGGGCGTGCACCATATGGAAGGCCATCTGCTGGCGCCCATGCTGGAAGAGTCGCCGCCGGCCTTTCCGTTCGTCGCCCTGCTGGTGTCCGGCGGCCATACCCAGCTGGTGCGGGTCGACGGCATTGGCCAGTACCAGATGCTCGGCGAGTCGATGGACGACGCCGCCGGCGAGGCCTTCGACAAGACCGCCAAGCTGATGGGCCTGCGCTATCCGGGCGGCCCGGAGATCGCCCGCCTGGCCGAGCAGGGCACGCCGGGGCGTTTCAGCTTCCCGCGGCCGATGACCGACAGGCCCGGCCTGGACTTCAGCTTTAGCGGCCTCAAGACCTTCACCCTGAACACCTGGCAGCAGTGCCGCGACGCCGGCGACGCCAGCGAGCAGACCCGCGCCGACATCGCCCGGGCGTTCCAGGAGGCGGTGGTCGACACCCTGACCATCAAGTGCAAGCGCGCGCTCAAGCAGACCGGCCTCAACAGCCTGGTGATCGCCGGCGGGGTGAGCGCCAACCAGGCCCTGCGGCAGTCCCTGGAGGGCATGTTGGCCGGGCTCAAGGGCAAGGTGTTCTATGCCCGTCCGCGCTTCTGCACCGACAACGGCGCGATGATCGCCTACGCCGGCTGCCAGCGCCTGCTGGCCGGCCAGCACGAGGGGCCGGAGATCAAGGTGCAGGCGCGCTGGCCGATGGAGCAGCTGCCGGCCATCTGAGCCGTGGGATTAGAAATGCCGTTCGCGTCCGGCCATCAGGTCGCGTAGATTGCCGCGATGACGCCAGACGATCAGCCCGGTGAGCGCGCACATCGGCAGCAGCGCCGCCGGTTGCTGCCAGGCCAGCAGCGGCAGGGTCAGCGGCGTGGCGATCAGCGAGGCCAGCGAGCTGGTGCGGGTGAGGTAGAAGGTCAGTGCCCAGCTCGCCAGGGCCAGCAGGGCGGCAGGCGGGTAGAGGCCGAGCAGCATGCCGGCGGCGGTGGCCACGCCCTTGCCGCCCTTGAAGCCAAAGTAGATGGGGTGGAGGTGACCGACCACGGCGGCCAGGCCGACCCAGGCCTGGTCCTGCAGTGGCAGGCCGAGCAGCTTGGCGAGCAGTACCGGCAGCAGGCCCTTGGCCAGATCGCCGAGCAGGGTCAGCAGGGCCAGCTTCCTGCCGGCGACCCGCAGCATGTTGGTGGCGCCGGGGTTGCCCGAGCCACTGGCGCGCGGGTCCGGCCCGCCGCTCAGGCGGCTGAGCAGGATGGCGAAGGACAGCGAGCCGAGCAGGTAGGCGAGCGGTGCCAGCAGCCAGAGCATGGTATCCATTCCGGGGCGAGGGAGCCCCGATTCTAGCGGCGTGCCGCGTGGAGTGAACAGGTGGACAAGGTTTTCATCGAGGGTCTGGAGGTCGACACCCTGATCGGTGCCTACGACTGGGAGCGAGGCATTCGCCAGTGCCTGCTGCTGGATCTGTGCTTCGCCTGGGATATCCGCCCGGCCGCTGCCGGCGACGACCTGAGCAAGGCGCTGGACTACGCCGCCATCAACCAGCAGGTGCAGGCCTTCGCCAGCGCCGCCCGCTTCGAGCTGGTGGAAACCTTCGCCGAGCGCCTGGCCGAGCAGCTGCTGGCGCAGTTCGGCATGCCCTGGCTGCGTCTCAAGGTGACCAAGCCGGGCGCCAATGCTCAGGCCCGCGCGGTGGGCGTGGAAATCGAGCGCAGCCACCCATGACCCCTATCTTCCTCGGCCTCGGCAGCAATACCGAGCGCGAGCTGCACTTGGCTGCCGGCCTCGATGCGCTGGCCGAACTGCTCGGCGACCTGCGCTGCTCGCCGGTGTTCGAGAGCCGCCCGGTGGGCATCAAGAGCGGCAACTTCTACAACCTGGTGGTCAGTGCGCACAGCGAGCTGCCGCTGGCCGAACTGGATCGCCGGCTCAAGTTCATCGAGGCCGACAACGGCCGCTATGCCCCCGAGCGCAAGGGCCTGCCGCTGGACATCGACGTGCTGCTGTATGGCGAGCGGGTCGGCAACTTCGCTGGCCTGGTGCTGCCGCGCGCGGAGATCCTCAAGAACGCCTTCGTGCTCTGGCCGCTGGCGCTGCTGGCCCCCGCCACGCCACACCCCGAGGCGCGCAGGTCCTTCGCCGAGCTGTGGCGCGAGGCGCAGATCGATCAGCAGCTATGGCCGGTGCCCTTCCAGTGGCGCGGCGCCGAGCTGACCCCGGCCGAGTTGCTGCAGGCGTACCCGGCCCCTGTGTAGGCTGGTCGGGCCGCGCAGGCGAGCGCTGCGACACCCGGCGCTGGGTTTCGGCGCATTGCGCCTCTACCCAGCCTACGACAGCCTCGCCGTAGCCCGGATGGCTCGTGCCTTGGCAACTTCGCGAGCAGGGCTCGCGCCTACGGGGCAGCTTTTGCCTTGTAGGCCTTGAGTGCCTGCAGGCGTTCGCGCCTGAGTGCCTCGCCCAGTTCGGCGTCTTTCAAGCCTTTTTCCAGCAGCGGCTGCACCGCCACCGCGCGGGCGGCCTGCATGGCACCGCGCAGGTAGGCGGCCTGCGGGTAATCGCGCCGCTCCAGGCCCAGGCGGCCACGGGCGTCCATCTCGCAGGCGGCGAGAAACTCCTCGAAACGCTGCGGCCGGCGATACACGTCGAAGCTCTGCAGCAGCTCCAGCATTGTGCTGGCGCGCAGCTCCAGGGCGCGATGGGCATGGCTGTGGTACTCGCCGACCAGCAGGGCCAGCTCGGCGCAATCGCGCGGCGCCTTGCAGCGCCGGTTCACCGCCGCGATCGGTTCGAGGCCGCGCTGCTCGTGGGCGATATGTCGCGGCCACTCGCCTTGCGGCGTGCGGCCCTTGCCCAGGTCGTGCAGTAGGCAGGCCCAGCGCACGGTGAGCGGCTGGGCGTGCAGGGCGCACTGCCGCAGCACCATCAGGCAGTGCAGGCCGGTGTCGACCTCCGGGTGATGGGCCTCGGGCTGCGGCACGCCGAACAGGGCGTCCAGCTCCGGCAGCAGCTCGGCCAGGGCGCCGCAGTCGCGCAGCACCTGGATGAACACGTCCGGGCGAGGCTCCAGCAGGGCGCGGGAGATCTCCTTCCAGCTGCGCTCGGCGGTCAGCGCCTGCAGCTCGCCGGATTCGGCCAGCCGGCGCATCAGCGCCAGGGTCTCGTCGGCGACGCGAAAGCCCAGCGGCGCATAGCGGGCGGCGAAGCGCGCCACCCGCAGCACCCGCAGCGGGTCCTCGGCGAAGGCCGGGGAGACGTGGCGCAGCACACGCTCCTGCAGGTCCTGTTGGCCGCCATAGGGGTCGATCACCCGGCCGTCGTCGTCCTCGGCCATGGCGTTGATGGTCAGGTCGCGGCGCAGCAGGTCCTGCTCCAGGGTCACGTCCGGGCTGGCGTGGAACACGAAGCCGCCGTAGCCCTGGCCGGACTTGCGCTCGGTGCGGGCCAGGGCATACTCCTCGCCGCTCTCGGGGTGGAGGAACACCGGGAAGTCCGCCCCCACCGGGCGAAAGCCCAGGGCCTGCATGGCCTCGGCACTGGCGCCCACCACCACCCAGTCGATGTCGGCCACCGGGCGGCCGAGCAGGCGGTCGCGCACGGCGCCGCCGACCTTGTAAATCTGCATGGAATCTTTCCTCCGTGCTGCGGAGGATGAGGGGATGCAGCCATCAGCTGCAAGCTACAAGCTGCAAGTCCGAGCGGAAAACAGCGCGAGCTGTTCGACAGGCACTGGTCGCCGGCCAGCACACTGACGGGCTTGCAGCTTGCAGCTTGCAGCTTGCAGCTTGCAGCTTGCAGCTCAGATCGGCGGTATCACCAGGTCCAGGCGCGGGTACTCGTTGTCGTCGCTCTGCTCGCCCTTGGGCGGCATGTGCTGCATGCCGACCACCTGATCGCCGCGCATGCTCTCCAGGTGGATGTCGAAGCCCCACAGGCGGTGCAGGTGCTTGAGCACCTCGGCGGTCGAGTTGCCCAGCGGCTTGCGGTCGTGCTGCTGGTGGCGCAGGGTCAGGGAGCGGTCGCCGCGGCGGTCGACGCTCCAGATCTGCACGTTGGGCTCGCGGTTGCCCAGGTTGTACTGCGCCGCCAGGGTCTCGCGGATCTGCCGGTAGCCCGGCTCGTCGTGGATGGCCGGGATCAGCAGGTCGTCCTGCTGGTCGTCGTCGAGCACGCTGAACAGCTTGAGGTCGCGGATCACTTTGGGCGAGAGGAACTGCAGGATGAAGCTCTCGTCCTTGAAGTTAGCCATGGCGAACTTGAGGGTGGACAGCCAGTCGCTGCCGGCGATGTCCGGGAACCAGCGCTTGTCCTCCTCGGTGGGGTGTTCGCACATGCGGCGCAGGTCGCTGTAGATGGCGAAGCCCAGGGTGTAGGGGTTGATGCCGCCGTAGTAGGGGCTGTCGAAACCGGGTTGGTAGATCACCCCGGTGTGCGACTGCAGGAACTCCATCATGAAGCCTTCGGTGACCAGGCCCTCGTCGTACAGGTCGTTCATCAGGGTGTAGTGCCAGAAGGTGGCCCAGCCCTCGTTCATCACCTGGGTTTGGCGCTGCGGGTAGAAGTACTGGGCGATCTTGCGCACGATGCGCACCACCTCGCGCTGCCAGGGTTCCAGCAGTGGCGCGTGCTTCTCCAGGAAGTACAGGATGTTCTCCTGCGGCTCGTCCGGCCAGCGCTTGCTGTCGTGCTCGTGGCCCTTGCGCGAGCTCTTGGGGATGGTGCGCCAGAGGTCGTTGATCTGCTTCTGCAGGTGTTCCTCGCGATCCTTCTGCCGGCGCCGCTCTTCCTCGGCGGAGATCGGGTAGGGGCGCTTGTAGCGGTCGACCCCGTAGTTCATCAGGGCGTGACAGGAGTCCAGCAGCTCCTCCACCGCATCGATGCCGTGGCGCTCCTCACATTGGGTGATGTACTGCTTGGCGAACACCAGGTAGTCGATGATCGAGCTGGCGTCGGTCCAGGTGCGGAACAGGTAGTTGCCCTTGAAGAAGCTGTTGTGGCCGTAGCAGGCGTGGGCGATCACCAGGGCCTGCATGCACATGGTGTTCTCTTCCATGAGGTAGGCGATGCAGGGGTCGGAGTTGATCACGATCTCGTAGGCCAGGCCCATCTGCCCGCGCGAATAGCCCTTCTCGGTGGCGAGGAAGTGCTTGCCGTAGGACCAGTGGTGATAGCCCAGCGGCATGCCCACCGAGGCGTAGGCGTCCATCATCTGCTCGGCGGTGATCACCTCGATCTGGTTGGGGTAGGTGTCCAGCGCGTAGCGCTCGGCCAGGCGGGCGATTTCCCTGTCGTACTGGCGGATCAGCTCGAAGGTCCACTCCGAACCGGTGGAGATGGGCTGGCGTCTCTTGGCAGGGGCATTCATGGGGCGGCCCTCAGGTGATCAGGCGGCGCTGGAACAGCTCGCGGAACACCGGGTAGATGTCCGCGGCGGAGACCAGCTGCTGCTGGGCGAAGGATTTGGCGAAGTTCTCGCCGACCTGTTCGTACTCGTACCACAGCGCCTGGTGCTCGCGCGGGGTGATCTCGACGTAGGTGAAGTACTGCACGAACGGCATGATCTGGTTGATCAGGATATCCCGGCACACCGGCGAGTCGTCGTTCCAGTTGTCGCCGTCCGAGGCCTGGGCGCCGTAGATGTTCCATTCGTTGATCGGGTAGCGCTCGGCCATGATCTCCTGCATCAGCTTGAGCGCGCTGGAGACTATGGTGCCGCCGGTTTCCCGCGAGTAGAAGAACTCCTCCTCGTCGACCTCCTTGGCGCTCGTATGGTGGCGGATGAACACCACCTCGATGCGCTCGTAGTTTCGCTTGAGGAACAGATAGAGAAGGATGAAGAAGCGCTTGGCGATGTCCTTGGTGGCCTGGGTCATCGAGCCGGAGACGTCCATCAGGCAGAACATCACCGCCTTGGAACTGGGGTTGGGCTGTTTGACCAGCAGGTTGTACTTGAGGTCGAAGGTGTCGAGGAAGGGGATGCGGTTGATCCGCGCACTGAGCCGTTCGATCTCCGCCTCCAGCTCCTGGATGTCGCCGAAGTTGTCCGGCTCATCCCGCTTGAGCCGTTCCAGCTCGGCCTTGACCTCGCGCAACCTATTGCGGCTGGAACCGGACAGGGCGATACGCCGTGCGTGCGCCGATCTCAGGGTGCGGACGATATTGATGCGCGAGGGATTGCCCTCGTTGCTGATACCGGCGCGCACCGTCTTGAAGGTGTCGGTGCCGCTCAGATGGCGCTTGACCAGATTGGGCAGTTCCAGATCCTCGAACATGAAGTCGAGGAACTCCTCCTGGGTGATCTGGAAGACGAACTCGTCCATGCCCTCGCCGGAGTTGCTCGCCTTGCCCTGGCCGCGCCCGCCGCCGCCACCCTGGGGGCGCGGCACATGGTCGCCGGCGGTGAATTCCTTGTTGCCCGGGTGCACGGTGGTCTGCCGCCCGCCGCGGCCGTGGTGCAGCACCGGCTCGTCGATATCGCGACCGGGGATGCTGATCTGCTCGCCGTGCTCCATGTCGGTGATGGAGCGGCGGCTGACGGCCTCCTCCACCGCCTTCTTGATGTGCTCACGGTAGCGCCGCAGGAAGCGCTGGCGGTTGACCGTGCTCTTGTTCTTGCCGTTCAGACGCCGGTCGATCACGTAGCTCATAGGCCCCTCCGGGGCAGCTTCAAGTCGCAAGCCTCAAGCTGCAAGTGAAAGCGGAACGGCAGGCGTCCGTGCCCTTGCTTGCCGCTTGAAGCTTGTCGCTCGCGGCTGCCTCACTGCGATTTGCGAACCCGCAGATACCATTCCGACAGCAGGCGTACCTGTTTCTCGGTGTAGCCGCGCTCGACCATGCGTTTGACGAAGTCGTTGTGCTTCTGTTGGTCCTCCTTGCTGGCCTTGGCGTTGAAGCTGATGACCGGCAGCAGGTCCTCGGTGTTGGAGAACATCTTCTTCTCGATGACCACGCGCAGCTTCTCGTAGCTGAGCCAGGTGGGGTTCTTGCCGTTGTTGTTGGCGCGGGCGCGCAGCACGAAGTTGACTATCTCGTTGCGGAAGTCCTTCGGGTTGCTGATGCCGGCCGGTTTCTCGATCTTCTCCAGCTCCTCGTTGAGGGCCACGCGGTTGAGGATCTCGCCGGTCTCCGGGTCGCGGTACTCCTGATCCTGGATCCAGAAGTCGGCGTACAGCACGTAGCGGTCGAAGATGTTCTGCCCGTACTCGCTGTAGGATTCCAGGTAGGCGGTCTGGATCTCCTTGCCGATGAACTCGATGTAGCGCGGTGCCAGGTATTCCTTGATGTAACGCAGGTAGCGCTCGCGCATCTCGGCGGGGAACTGCTCCTGCTCGATCTGCTGTTCCAGCACGTACAGCAGGTGCACCGGGTTCGCCGCGATCTCGTGGGGGTCGAAGTTGAACACCTTGGAGAGGATCTTGAAGGCGAAGCGGGTCGACAGCCCGGCCATGCCCTCGTCGACGCCGGCGGAGTCGCGGTACTCCTGGATCGACTTGGCCTTGGGATCGGTGTCCTTGAGGTTCTCGCCGTCGTAGACGCGCATCTTCGAGTAGATGTTGGAGTTCTCCGGCTCCTTCAGGCGGCTCAGCACGGAGAACTGGGCGAGCATCTTCAGGGTGTCCGGCGCGCAGTGGGCGTTGGCCAGCGAGCTGTGGGCGAGCAGCTTGTCGTAGATCTTGATCTCGTCGGTGACGCGCAGGCAGTAGGGCACCTTGACGATGTAGATGCGGTCGATGAAGGCCTCGTTGTTCTTGTTGTTCCTGAAGCTGTGCCACTCCGACTCGTTGGAGTGGGCCAGGATAATGCCGCTGTAGGGCAGGCCGCCGAGGCCCTCGGTGCTGTTGTAGTTGCCTTCCTGGGTGGCGGTCAGCAGCGGGTGCAGCACCTTGATCGGCGCCTTGAACATCTCGACGAACTCCATCAGGCCCTGGTTGGCCCGGCACAGCGCGCCCGAGTAGCTGTAGGCGTCGGCGTCGTTCTGCGGGAACTCCTCCAGCTTGCGAATATCCACCTTGCCCACCAGCGAGGAGATGTCCTGGTTGTTCTCGTCGCCCGGCTCGGTCTTGGCGATGGCGATCTGGTTGAGGATCGAGGGGTGCAGCTTGACCACGCGGAACTTGCTGATGTCGCCGCCGAACTCGTTGAGGCGCTTGGTCGCCCAGGGCGAGATCACCGTACGCAGGTAACGCTGCGGGATGCCGTATTCCTCTTCGAGGATCTTGCCGTCCTCGTCGGCGTTGAACAGGCCGAGCGGCGATTCGAACACCGGCGAGCCCTTGATGGCGTAGAAGGGAATGTGCTCCATCAGCTGCTTGAGCTTTTCGGCCAGCGAGGACTTGCCGCCGCCGACCGGGCCGAGCAGGTAGAGAATCTGCTTCTTCTCTTCCAGGCCCTGGGCGGCGTGGCGGAAGTAGGAGACGATCTGGTCGATGCACTCCTCCATGCCGTGGAAGTCGGCGAAGGCCGGATAGCGGCGGATCACCTTGTTGGAGAAGATCCGTGACAGGCGCGGATCGGCCGAGGTGTCGAGCAACTCGGGCGAGCCTATGGCCATCAGCATGCGTTCGGCGGCGGTGGCATAGGCGCTGGGATCCGTTTTGCACAGCTCCAGATATTCCTGCAGGGAATACTCTTCCTGCCGAGTCGCCTCGAATCTCTGCTGGAAGTGGCTGAATATACTCATGACTGCACCTCGCTCGCTTGCGTGGAGCCGGCGTGGGTCATTCGGGCGGGTGCGCGGGAGGACGGCGGGTCGGCCGTTGGGAATCCCCCAGAACACCTCAAAAAGCTACCGATGGCCCGGAACCGGTGTGCCGGCTCTCCCTTCTGGATGGCCTCGACTTAAGAGTAGTTCGGTTTCGGCGGGGTCAAGCGTGGCGAGAGGGTGACAAGACATTGCCGTTCGTCGGCGAGTGCCCTGCGGGCGACGGCTGGCGCGGCTTTGCGCCGCGCAGAAAATTTTTATTCGGCGTCGCCCTGGCTGACCTGGTCGGGGAACTGGCTGCGCCACAGCTCGAAGCCGCCGTCGAGGCTGTAGACCTCGGCGAAGCCCTGGTGCGCCAGGTAGGCGGCGGCGCTCTGGCTGGAGTTGCCGTGGTAGCAAGTGACGATCAGCGGCTTGTCGAAGTCGGCGGCGGCGATGAAGGCGGCCAGATTGTGGTTGTCCAGATGGCTGGAGCCGCTGATATGGCCGCTGGCGAAGCTCTGCGGGTCGCGGATGTCGACCACCACGGCGCCCTGTTCGCGTAGGGCCTGGGCCTGTTCCGGGGGGATACGTTTGAATTCGCTCATCGGGCGATCTCCTTGCAGTCGCAGCGCAGTTTCTCGCCGCTGTCGATATTCATCAGGGTCATGGCGCCACCCCACACGCAGCCGCTGTCCAGGGCGAACAGGCCGGGCTCGTCGCAGTGGCCCTCCAGCGCCGCCCAGTGGCCGAAGACGATCTTCTGGCCGCGGGTCCTGCGCTGCGGCCAGGCGAACCAGGGGGCGTAGCCGGGCGGGGCGCTGTCCAGGCCTTCCTTGCTCTTCAGGTCGAGCGTACCGTCCTCGGCGCAGAAGCGCATGCGGGTGAAGTAGTTGGTGATCACCCGCAGCCGGGTGACGCCGTGCAGGTCGCCGTCCCACCTGGCCGGCTCGTTGCCGTACATGCCCTCGAGGAACAGTGGCAGGCGCGCGTCGTCGCGCAGCGCCTCCTCGACCTCGGCGGCACGCTTGAGCGCCTTGCGCAGCGTCCATTGCGGCGCGATGCCGGCATGCACCAGGGCGATGTCGCGCTCTTCGTCGTAGTGCATCAGCTTCTGTCGGCGCAGCCAGTCGATCAGCTCGGCGCAGTCCGGTGCGTCGATGATCTCGCGCAGGGTGTCGTTCTTCTTCAGGCGCTCGATGCTGTGCGCCACTGCGATCAGGTGCAGGTCGTGGTTGCCCAGCACGCAGACCAGCGCTTCGCGCATGGCGTAGAGGTAACGCAGGGTCTCCAGCGACTGCGGGCCGCGGTTGACCAGATCGCCGACCAGCCACAGTCGGTCCTTGGCCGGGTCGAAGGCGACCCGTTCGAGCAGGCACTTCAGCGGCTGCAGGCAACCCTGCAGGTCGCCGACGGCATAGGTCGCCATCAGTGCAGGGCTCCCGGCACGGCCAGGCGGAACGGCGCGATGGGGGCGTCGAAGCGTTTGCCGTCGTCGGCCAGCATCTGGTAGCTGCCGTGCATATTGCCGACCTGGGTCGCCATGACCGTGCCGCTGCTGTAGGTATGGCTTTCTCCGGGCTGCAGGTGCGGCTGCTGGCCGACCACGCCGGCGCCGCGCACTTCCTGCACGCGGCCGTCGCCATCGGTGATGATCCAGTGGCGGGTCAGCAGCTTGGCCGCCAGCGTGCCGCCGTTGTGGAGGGTCACGGTGTAGGCGAAGGCGTAGCGGTTCTGTTCCGGAGTCGATTGCTCCGGCAGGTAGCGGGTCTCGACGCTGACGTCGATCTGGTAACGCGGGTCGGCCATCTGGGGAAACTCGGCAGGCTGGAAGGGCAGTTTAGTCTGCTTGTTCGGCACTCTGGCGTTCGGCCAGCTGATCGGCCAGACGCACGAAGGCGGCCAGGTCGAGCTGCTCCGGGCGCAATCCGCCATCCACGCCGGCGGCCTCGATGGCTTCGCCCGGCAGCAACTGCTTGAGGGTGTTGCGCAGGGTCTTGCGCCGCATGTTGAAGGCCTCGCGCACCACCCGTTCGAGCAGGCGGTGGTCCTTGGCCGGGTGCGGCAGAGCTTCGTGCGGCACCAGGCGGACGATGGCCGAGTCGACCTTGGGCGGCGGATTGAAGGCGCCGGGGCCGACGTTGAACAGGTGCTCCACCCGGCAGTGGTACTGGACCATGATCGACAGGCGGCCCCAATCGCCGCCGCCCGGTTCGGCGGCCAGGCGTTCGACGACCTCTTTTTGCAGCATAAAGTGCATGTCGCGGATCAGCGGGGCGTTGTCTAGCAGGTGGAAGATCAGCGGCGTGGAGATGTTGTACGGCAGGTTGCCGACCACCCGCAGGCTGCGCGGCGCGGCGTCGAGGCGGGCGAAATCGAACTTGAGGGCGTCGCCCTGGTTGAGCTTGAAGCGTGGGTTGTCGCCAAACTTGGCCTGCAGGATGGGGATCAGGTCGAGGTCCAGCTCGATCACGTCGAGCTGGGCGCCGCTGCCGAGCAGTCCCTCGGTCAGGGCGCCCTGGCCCGGGCCGATCTCCAGCAGGCGCTCGCCCTCCTTGGCGTGGATGGCGCGCAGGATGCGGTGGATCACCCCGGCATCGTGCAGGAAGTTCTGGCCGAAGCGCTTGCGGGCGCGGTGCTGGTATTCGCTCATGGGTACGGCTCCAAGCTTCAAGCCACAAGCTCAAAGCACAATCTAAAGAGCGGCAGTTTAACAGCATCGCCGGCGGCAGCCGTAGGCTGGGTCGGGCCGCGTAGGTAGAGCGTAGCGAAACCCAGCATGGAAGCAGCGCTGGGTTTCGGCGCAAAGCGCCTCTACCCAGCCTACGTCCTACGTCCGGCTCGTGCCATCTGGTAGGCCGTCTCCAGGGCGACCTGCAGGCTGCCGGTGTCGACCCGGCCGCTACCGGCCAGATCCAGCGCGGTGCCGTGGTCGACCGAGGTACGGATGATCGGCAGGCCCAGGGTGACGTTGACGGCGGCACCGAAGCCCTTGTACTTGAGCACCGGCAGGCCCTGGTCGTGGTACATGGCCAGCACCGCATCGCAGTGCTCCAGGTGCTTGGGGGTGAACAGGGTGTCGGCCGGCAGCGGGCCGACCAGGTCGATGCCTTCGCTGCGTAGATATTCGAGGGTAGGCTCGATTACCTCGATCTCCTCGCGGCCCAGATGGCCGCCCTCGCCGGCGTGCGGGTTGAGGCCGCAGACCAGGATGCGCGGGGCGGCGATGCCGAACTTCGCCACCAGGTCGGCGTGCAGGATGCGCGCGACCCGCTCCAGGCGCTCGCCGGTGATGGCGGCGGCGACGTCCTTGAGCGGCAGGTGGGTGGTCACCAGGGCCACGCGCAGGCCGCGGGTGGCCAGCATCATCACCACCTGCTGGCTGGCGGTCAGCTCGGCGAGGAACTCGGTGTGGCCGGAGAAGGGGATGCCGGCCTCGTTGATCACGCCCTTGTGCACCGGCGCGGTGATCATCCCGGCGAAGCTGCCGTCGAGGCAGCCGCGGCCGGCGCGCGTCAGGGTCTCCAGTACATAGGCGGCGTTGGCCCTGTTCAGCTCGCCGGCGGTGGCCGGCACCGCCAGCGGGGTATCCCAGACGTAGAGGCTGCCGGCCGGCGCGGGGCCGTGTGGCCACTGTCCGGGGCCGACCTCGCGCAGTTCGATGCCCAGCCCCAGTTGGCTGGCGCGCTCGGCGAGCAGGGCGCGGCTGGCGATGGCGACCAGTGCTTCGGGCTGTTGTTCGCGGGCCAGCAGCAGGCAGAGGTCGGGGCCGATGCCGGCGGGTTCGCCGGGGGTCAGGGCAAACAGGGCCATGGGACAGTTCTCGTCGGTTGGGAGGGACAGTTTAGAGGCGAAAAAAAGCCCGGCGCCAGGCCGGGCTTGTTGGCGCCGAGGCGCTTACAGCTTGATCTCGACGTAGGCCTCGTCGCGGATCTGGCGCAGCCAGGTCTGCAGCTCCTCGTCGTACTTGCGGTTGCGCAGGGCGTTCATCGCCTGCTGCTCGCGGTACTGCTCGCTGCTGTCGGTGGCGCGGCGGCCCAGTACTTCCAGCACATGCCAGCCGTAGGGGCTCTTGAACGGCTCGGACAGGCGACCGCTGGGGGTCTTGGCCATCACCTCGCGGAACTCCGGCACCAGGATATTGGGGTCGACCCAGTTCATGTCGCCGCCGTTGAGGGCCGAGCCCGGGTCTTCGGAGAAGCTCTTGGCCAGGGTGGCGAAGTCCTCGCCGGCGACGATGCGCTCGTGCAGGCGCTCGACCAGGCGGCGGGTTTCGGCCTCGCTGCGCACTTCGTTGGGCTTGATCAGGATATGCCGCACATGCACTTCGTCGCGCACCTGGGTGTCGCCGCCGCGCTTGTCCAGCAGCTTAACGATCATGAAGCCGCTGGGCATGCGCACCGGCTGGGCGACATCGCCGGGGTTGAGGCTGCGCAGCATCTCGACGAAGGCGGGTGGCAGCTGCGCGGCCTTGCGCCAGCCGATCTCGCCGCCTTCCAGGGCGTTATCTCCGGCGGAGTTGGAGAGCGCGGCCTGAGCGAAGTCGGCACCGGCACGCAGGCTGTCGTAGAGCTCTGCGGTCTTCTGGGCCGCGGCGCGTACCTGATCCGGCGATGCCGCGTCCGGCACCGAAATCAGGATATTGGCCAGGCGGTACTCCTCGGACAGGTGCATCTGGCCCAGGTCGGAGGCCAGGAAGTTCTGCACCTCCTGGTCGGTGACTTGGATGCGCTCGGCCACGCGGCGCTGGCGTACGCGGCTGATCACCATCTCGCGGCGAATTTGCTCGCGGGCCTGATCGTAGGACAGGCCGTCGCGGACCAGCGCCTCGCGGAACTGCTCGAGGCTCAGGCGATTGCGCTGGGCGATGCTGGCCATCGCCTGGTTCAGCTCCTCGTCGGTGATGCGAATGCCGGAGCGTTCGCCGATCTGCAATTGCAGGTTCTCGACGATCAGGCGTTCCAGCACCTGCTGTTGCAGCACGTCCTGCGGCGGCAGCTGACCGCCGCGCTTGTCGATGGTCTGCTCGACCTCGCGCAGGCGCTGGTCGAGCTGGCTGTACATGATCACGTCGTTGTCGACGATGGCGACCACGCGATCGAGGGACTGAAACTGGGCTTGAGCGGTCGAAGCGAGTAGAGCGGCGCCCAGCAGCAGCGGGCGCAGGCAATCAGAAAGCTTGGTCTTCACGTTCACGGTAACCTTGGATGCCTTGGTCGAGGAAAGTCTCGGTCGAGCCGCCCAGCACATTGCCGAGGCCCTTGAGGACGATCTGCAAGAAGATGCCGCGATCCGGCTCTTCGTTGACGTCCGGGTTCAGGCTGGTCTCGTCGTAGTCGATCCAGTAGCGGTTGATCAGGCGCAGTTTCCAGCAGCAGCTGTCGTACTCGAAGCCGCCGAACGCCTCCAGGGTGCGGTCGCGGGCGTAGTCGCGCTGCCAGCGGGCGATCAGGCTCCACTGCGGCACCAGCGGCCAGATGACCGAGAAGTCGTGCTGCTGGATCTTGTAGTAGTCCTCGATGTAGTTGGCGCTGCCCGGGGTGCCGAAGTCGCTGCCGTAGATCCAGGCACCGCTGGCCTGGTCGTAGCGCAGGGTATCGTTGCGGTAGCGATAGCCGAGGTTGACCACCTTGTTCGGGTTGTCTTCCGGCTGGTAGTGGAACATCAGGCTGCCTGAGCGGGTGGTGTGGCTGTCCGGATCCCAGTTGAAGTCCGAGCTCAGGCGCCAGTCGCGGTTGAAACGGTAGAGATACTGCAGGGCATAGGGCGAGACGCTGGACTGATAGTCGTTGCGGTCTCTGAGGGTGCCCGTGCGGTCCGGCATGGTGACCTTGCGGTCTTCGAAGTAGAAGGCCTGACCGATGGCGAGGCGCTGACGCTCGAAGCCATCGTCCTCGATCCAGCGGCTGGTCACGCCGAGGGACAACTTGTTCTCGTCGCCGATGCGGTCGCGGCCGCTGAAGCGGTTGTCGCGCCACAGCGAGGCGTAGTCGAAGCTGTATTCGCCGGTGTCGAAGATCGGGATATCGTCCTGATCCTTCTCCGGCACATAGAGATAGAAGGCGCGCGGCTCCAGGGTCTGGCGGTAGTTGTTGCCGAACCACTGGGTATTGCGGTCGAAGTACAGGCCGCTGTCGAGGCCGAAGATCGGCACGCTGCGATCCGGGCTGTCATCGAAGTTGCCGCCCAGCTGGGCCTTGCCGATGGAGTCCAGATCCAGGTCGTAGCGGGTGTAGGCGTATTTCAGGCTCGGCTTGAGATAGCCCCAGGTCGCCTGCATCGGCAGGCTGATGCCGGGCTCGAGGTGAACGCGCTCACCGTTGGCGCGGTCGAGGCCGAAGACGTTGTTATCGTACCAGGGCTGGGCGTTGCCATCTTCGTCGACGAAGTTGCCGCTGCGCAGGTCGCGGTCGAAGTTCACGTACTCGGTGGCGTAGAAGAGGTTCAGGCCGCCGGGCTGGAAGGGTAGACGGCCGTCCAGGGTCAGTTGTGGCAGGCGCTCGTACGGCGTGACGTCGACGACGCTGGTCTGCGAGTAGGCGTGGGCATTGAGCCTGGCGGTGTAGCTGTCGCCGCGATAGGTCAGGGTGCCGCGCTGGTTGAGGAAGTCCGGCGTCTCTAGGTTTTCCAGATCGCTGTCCAAGTCCTGGAAGTAGTAGGGGTCGCTGATCTCGGTGTAGTCCACCTCGGCCAGCAGGCGCTCGTCGAGGCCGCCCTTGTGCTGCCAGTTATACAGCCAGCGCTGGTCTTCGTAGTCGGACTGCAGTTTGCGTTTGTCTTCCTGGTCGTCCAGGTAGGCGCCGCCGACCTGGCCCTCGCTGCCCTTGGTCAGGTAGCGGAACTCGCCCTCCAGCAGCAGGCCGCGCTTGGCCATGTAGGTCGGGTAGAGGGTGGCGTCGTAGTTCGGTGCCAGGTTGAAGTAGTAGGGGGTCGACAGGGTGAAGCCGTTGTCGCTGGTCGAACCCAGACCCGGGGCGAGGAAGCCGGACTGGCGGCGATCGTCGATAGGGAAGTAGATGTAAGGGGTATAGAACACCGGAATGTCCTTCACCCGCAGGGTCACGTTGGTCGCGGTGCCGAAGCCTGTAGCCGGGTCCAGCTTGATGTTCTTGCCTTTCAGCTGCCAGGCGTTGCTGCCCGGTTCGCAGCGGGTGTAGGTGCCGTCCTTGAGGCGTACCACGGCGCTCTCTTCGCGCTTGGCATAGAGCGCGCTGCCGCGTACGTGACCCTTGTGGATGACGTACTCGGCGTTCTCCACCTTGGCTTCGCCGTTGTCCAGCTGGATCTCGGCGCGGTCGCCGACCACCAGCATGCCGTTGTCACGGATGCGTACGTTGCCTTTCAGCTCGCCGCGGTTCTCGGCCTGGTGCAGGGTGGCCTCTTCGGCTTCGACCTGCATGCTGGCCTGGCGCAGCACCACGTCGCCGGCCAGGGTGGCGGCTTCCCTTTCCTGCTCGTAGCGCGAGGCCTTGGCCGAGACGAACAGCGGCGCCTCGTCCTTCGGCGTTTCATCGCTCATGCCCGGTCGCAGCGGCTCGATATAGGAGCCCTCGCAGTAGGGGCCGACCTCGGCCAGCTGGGCGGCGGTCAGTTGCTCGCGCGGCACCCAGTCCAGGTGGCTGTAGTCGGCGCTGCGGCTCTGCAGGCCGCGGCCACCGCTCTCGGTAACCAGCGTCGGCTGCTCGCCTTGCTGAGCTGGCTCGCCGGAGGCGGCGCTGACCGCCGTGGCGCTGTGTTGCGGGCGCGGCAGCTGGGCGGCGGCACTGGATTTGGGGGTGCAGGCCCAGCCTCCCGTGGGGGAGGCGCTGCAGTCGTACTGCTCGGCGGCGACGACGAAGGACGAGGCCAGGGGTTGCAGGGCCAGCAGGCCGCCGGTCACCAGCAACGGGAATTTCTTACGGAACAGCGGGAGTTTTACTGCCATCTTGTTAGTCCGGGCTTCCTGCGCGCCTTCGACCCGCGGGGGCCGCACGCCTCTCGATGGGCTGAAAAAGATGCTGGATAATAAAGCATGACCCGCGCAACGGCTAGCGCCGTCGGAGACCCCTGCAATGCCCGATCAAGATGTGCGTCTCCAGCTCCTGCAGAGCTGGCTGGAAGATTGTTTGCCCACCCTTTTTCAACGCGAGGGCTGGGGCGCGGTGCCTGCCGCCAGCCTGGCTCCGGCCAGCAGCGACGCTAGTTTCCGCCGCTATTTCCGCTGGCAGGCCGAGGGCCGCAGCCTGATCCTGATGGATGCGCCACCGCCGCAGGAAGACTGCCGCCCCTTCGTCAAGGTCGCCGCGATGCTGGCCGAGGCGGGCGTGCATGTGCCGCGCATTCTCGTCGCCGATGTCGAGCGCGGCTTCCTGGTGCTGGACGATCTGGGCAGCCAGACCTGGCTGGAAGTACTCGATGCGGACAACGCCGATGCCCTGTTCGAGCAGGCCCTGCGGGCGCTGGTGAAATTCCAGCGGCTGCCGGTCGAGGGCCTGCTGCCGGCCTATGACGACGCCCTGCTGCGCCGCGAGCTGCAGCTGTTCCCCGACTGGTACCTGCATCGCCATCTCGGCGTGGAGCTGGACGAACGTCAGCAGGGCTTGTGGCAACGAGTCTGCGATCTGCTGGTGGAAAGCGCCCTGGCACAGTCGAGGGTGTTCGTGCATCGCGACTTCATGCCGCGCAACCTGATGCTCAGCGAGCCCAACCCCGGCGTCCTCGACTTCCAGGACGCGGTACATGGCCCGTTGACCTACGACGTCACCTGCCTGTTCAAGGACGCCTTTCTCAGCTGGCCGGAGGCGCGCGTGGAGGGCTGGCTGCGGCGCTACTGGCAACTGGCGGGCGAAGCGGGCATCGCCGTGCCGGCGGAGTTCGCCGAGTTTCACCGCGCCAGCGACCTGATGGGCGTGCAGCGCCACCTCAAGGTGATCGGCATCTTCGCCCGCATCTGCCACCGCGACGGCAAGCCCAAGTACCTCGGCGACGTGCCGCGCTTCTTCGCCTATATAGAAGCGGTGCTGGCGCGCCGGGCGGAGCTGGCCGTGCTCGGCGAACTGCTGGCCAGCCTGCCGCAGCGCGAGGCGCAGCCGGCATGAAGGCGATGATCCTCGCGGCGGGCAAGGGCGAGCGCCTGCGCCCGCTGACCCTGCATACGCCCAAGCCGTTGGTGCGCGCCGCCGGCACGCCGCTGATCGAGTTCCATCTGCGCGCCCTGGCCGCTGCCGGCTTCGCCGAGCTGGTGATCAACCATGCCTGGCTCGGCCAGCAGATCGAGGAGCACCTGGGCGATGGCGCGCGTTTCGGCCTGCGCATCGCCTATTCGGCCGAGGGCGAGCCGCTGGAGACCGGCGGCGGCATCTTCAAGGCGCTGCCGCTGCTCGGCGACGAGCCCTTCCTGGTGGTCAACGGCGATATCTGGACCGACTACGACTTCGCCACCCTGCGTCGCCCGCTGCCGGGCCTGGCTCACCTGGTGCTGGTGGACAACCCGGCGCATCACCAGGGCGGCGACTTCCGTCTGCGCGACGGCCGGGTCGACGATGCCGTGGCCGGCGAGCCGGCGTTGACCTACAGCGGCATCGCCGTGCTGCATCCACGCCTGTTCGCCGGCTGCCGGGCGGGCGCCTTCAAGCTGGCACCGCTGCTGCGTGCGGCCATGGCGCAGGGGCAGGTGAGTGGCGAGCGCTTCGCCGGGCGCTGGATAGACGTCGGTACCCACGAGCGCCTGGCCGAGGTCGAGCGCCAGCTGCTGGCGGAGGCCTGAGTGATCTGGCCGGCGACCGTGCTCGGGGCCGCGGCCGGTCTGGCCCTGGCCAGCATTCCCGGGGCCCTGCTCGGCGGTCTGCTGGGCCAGGTGCTGGATCGGCGCATGCGCCTGCAGTCGCTGCAGCACTTGCGCGCGCTGCTGGGTCCCAGGCGCCCGGCCATAGACGACGAGGACCTGCTGTTCATGCTGGTCGGCCGGCTGGCCAAGAGCGATGGTCGGGTGCTCGACAGCCATATCCAGACGGCGCGCAACGAGATGCAGCGGCTGGGCCTGGACGAGCCGGCGCGGCGTCGGGCCATGCAGGCCTTCGCCCGCGGCAAGCAGGTCGCCGATCAGGAACTGCGCGCACCGTTGCACGCCCTGCGGGCCCGCCCCGAGCGCGCCGAGGCGTTGCTGCGCACCTGCTGGCGCATGGCCTGGGCCGATGGTCGGGTGAGCGTGGCGGAGCGCCGGCTGATCGAGCAGTGGGGGCGCTGGCTGGGCTGGAAGCCCGCCGCGCTGGCCGCGCTGGCCGGCGAATACGAGCCGACGCGCAAGGTGGCGGAAGTGACGAGCAGCGACTACCAGGCCGCCCTGCGCCTGCTCGGCGTGCGTGCCGACAGCGAGCCCGCGGCGATCAAGCGGGCTTACCGCCGCCTGCTCAGTCGCCACCACCCGGACAAGCTGGCCGGCTCGGGCGCGACGGCGGCGCAGCTGCGTGCCGCCACGGACAAGACTCGCGAGCTGCAGCTCGCCTACGAACTGGTACGCCGGCGCCACGGCTTTCGCTGAGGCTACTGCTTCTCCAGCCAGCCGCGCACGCGGCGGAACAGCTGCTCCTGCTCGGCCTCGCGGTTGCCCGGCAGGGCCTGCAGCGCGACCTGGGTGTAGCCGTCGTGGCCCAGGCGCTTGCTGGCCTGCATCCGGCGCGCCGCGGCGCTGCGTTCGCTGCCCTGGTCCTTGTAGAAGAAATCGCCGGTGGCCAGCTCGAGGTTCGGGATCAGTTCATCCAGAGGTGGCGTCTGCCCACCCGGCAATTGCGGCGCGACCACTGCCAGTCTTGCGATCCGCTCGGGCTTGCGCTCCTTGAGGTAGAGCGCGGCCCAGTAGGCGCCGGCGCCATGGCCGAGCAGCACCAGGTGCTTGGCATCCTGCTGTTCGGCGAAGGCGATGCCGGCGTCGATGCGGGCGAACACCCGTTGCGCCGGATCCATGGGCGGCGCTGCAGGCGCCTCGGTCGTGGGCTCGGCTGGCGCGGCCTCCGCCTCCGTCTCATCCTCAGCCTCAGCCCCTGCCTCGGTGGCGCTGGCCGCGGTGTCGACCGTGATCGGCTCCGGCGCGCGCGGCAGCACCGCTTCGGGCAGCGGCTCTTGCGGGCTGTCCGGCAGGCTCAGGCTCAGGCTGCTCCAGCCGATATCGGGCAACTTGCTGCGCAACGGGTTGATCGCCAGCGGCCAGTCGGCCGTCTCGTTGGCGCCGGGAATGAGGATCACCACGCCCTTGGCCTCCGGCGCATTGGCCGCTTTCCACAAGGCCAGGAAGCGACTGCCTTCGGCCTGCAGCATCTGCTGCTCGCCCTTGGGCAGTTGTCGCTCCAGCGCCTCGGCGCTGTCGGCGCTGCGCTCCTCGAGGGGCAGGCGCTGAGGTTCCTCGGACTGCTCCGGGGGCGTTGGCGCGGTGCTGTCGGCTGGACTGGCTGCTTCCTCGGCCAGTGCGGGCAGCGCGAGGCTCAGCAGCAGGGCGATGAGTGTCGGGGAGGCTGGACGGCGCATCTCAGGGGCTCCGCGTGGTCGATGATGTAGCAGCCTAAGCGCTGCGAGGTGGTTTGTCAGGTAAGGTAGCGGGCCGGAGGTCGCTGTCGTGCGCATGATTCGACTGTTCTGTTGGTTATTGCTGTTCTGGGCGCTGCCCGCTCAGGCGGCGCCGCTGCACCTGGCGCCGCCTGAGCGGGCCTGGCTGGCCGAGCACCCGCGCCTGCGCGTGGGCGTGGTGCTGCAGGCGCCCTATGCCGAGTATCGGCGGCGTCAGCAACAATTGAACGGGCTCAGTATCGAGCTCACCGAGATGCTCGCCAAGCGCATCGGCGTCGAGCTGAGCTGGCGCAGCTTCGACAACCAAGTCGCGTTGGAGGCGGCCCTGCGCGCCGGCCGCATCGACCTGGCGCCCGGGCTGCAGCAGAGCCCGGCAGGTCTGCGCCTGTGGCAGTTCTCCGACCCCTATATGCGCATTCCACATCTCTTGGTGGGGGAGCCGGGCGGCGAAGTCGGCCTGGAGCTTGAGCGGCTCGGCGAGCAGGATGCGATCGCCGTGCGGGTGCCCAGTGCGGTGGCCGACTACCTGCGCAGCAACTACTTCAACCTGCGGCTGCTGGCCGAGCCGTCCGAACGCGAGGCCCTGCGCGCGGTGCTGGAGCAGAAGGCACGTTTCGCCGCCATCGATCAGGCCCAGCTCAGCCGTCTGGCTCAGGAGAGCGAGTTCGCCAACCTGCGGGTGCTGGCCGATGTCGGGCTGCCGCTGCTATTGCGCGTTGCGACCCGGCGCGACTGGCCCGAGCTGGCCAGTATCGTGCAGCAGGCTTTGCGCGAGATGCCCGCGACGGAGCTGGACGGCCTGCAGCGCCGCTGGCTGACCGCACACACGCCGGGGCTCGGTGATTCACCACGCTTCTGGCGCAGCCTGAGCCTGCTGCTCGGTCTGCTGCTGCTGGTCTGCCTGCTGCTGCTCGGCGTGCTGCGCCGCCAGCGTGGCCAGCTGGAAAAGCGCCTGCTCGACGCGCGGCAGATCCTCAGTCAGCGCGAGGTGGCCGAGGAGGCGCTGCGCCTGGCGCAGTTCTCCCTCGACCACAGTACCGTGGGCATCCTCTGGGTCAGCTGGGACGGCCGCGTGCGTTATGCCAACCAGGCGGTGGCCGGCATGCTCGGCTACAGCGAGGCGGCCATGGTCGATCGGCCCGTGCAGGACTTCGAGCGCACGCTGGGCATGGACCGCTGGCTCAACCTGTGGCGCCGAGTGCGTCAGCAGGAGGGCGCCGCCCTGAGTTTCGAGAGCCTCTGCCAGCGCGCGGATGGCAGTGACATGCCGGCCGACGTCACCCTGGGCTTTCTGCGTTTTCGCGAGGCCGAGTATCTGGTGGTCTATCTCAGCGATGCCACCGAGCGGCGTCGCGCCCGCGCCGCCCTGGAGGAGAGCGAGGCGCGCCTCAAGGGCATCGCCGGCAATGTGCCGGGGCTGGTGTTCCGCCTGGAGCGTGCGAACCTGGACGCGCCGCCGGACTTCGCCTTTATCAGCGAGGGTAGCGAGCAGCTGGTCGGCTATCCGCCGGCGACCATCATGGATATCGATTTCGGTATCCGCAGCCTGGTACATCCGGACGATCGCCCCTCCTATCACCAGACCCAGGACGCCGCGCTGGCCAATGCCAGCGACTGGCACTGGCAGGGGCGCATCCTCACGCGCGACGGGCGGGTGCGCTGGGCCGACATCAAGGCCAGTGCCCGCCAGCTCGGCGACGAGCATGTGGTGTGGGATGGTGTGGTGTGGGACATCAGCGAGAACAAGGCCATCGAGCTGGAGCTGGCCGACTCCCGTGCCCAGCTGCGCGAGCTGTCGGCGCACCTGGAGAGCGTGCGCGAGGAAGAGAAGGCGCGCATCGCCCGCGAGGTGCACGACGAGCTGGGCCAGGTGCTGACCGTGCTCAAGCTGGAGACTTCGATGTGCGAACTGGCCTTCGCCGGACTCGATCCGGGCCTGCAGACGCGCCTGGACAGCATGAAGAAGCTGATCGCCAATCTGTTCCAGCTGGTGCGCGACGTGGCCACCGCCTTGCGCCCGCCGATCCTCGATGCCGGTCTGGGCTCGGCCATCGAGTGGCAGGCGCGGCGCTTCGAGGCGCGCAGCGGCATCGCCTGCCTGGTGCAGGTGCCCGAGCAGCTGCCGAAACTGGCCGACGCCAAGGCGGTGGGCCTGTTCCGCGTGCTGCAGGAGGCACTGACCAATGTGCTGCGCCATGCCCAGGCCCATACGGTGGAGATCACGCTAAGTGTCGAGGGCGCTGAGCTGTGCCTGCGGGTCAGCGACGATGGGCGGGGTTTCGATAGCCGTGCGCCACGCGCACAATCCTTCGGCCTGGTCGGCATGCGCGAGCGCGTGCTGATGCTGGGGGGCAGCCTGGAAATCGACAGCCAGGTGGGCGAGGGCACCACCCTGCGTGTGCGGGTGGCACTGGATGAAGAGGTAATGGCGTGATTCGAGTACTGGTGGCCGAAGACCACACCATAGTCCGCGAGGGCATCAAGCAACTGATCGGCCTGGCCAAGGATCTGCAGGTGGCCGGCGAGGCGAGCAATGGCGAGCAGCTGATGGAAACCCTGCGCCACACGCCCTGCGAGGTGGTGCTGCTGGATATCTCCATGCCCGGTGTCAACGGCCTGGAGGCGATCCCGCGGATTCGCGCCCTGAGCAACCCGCCGGCGGTACTGGTGCTGTCCATGCACGACGAGGCGCAGATGGCGGCGCGCGCGCTGAAGATCGGCGCGGCCGGTTATGCCACCAAGGACAGCGACCCGGCACTGCTGCTCACCGCCATTCGCAAGGTGGCCGGCGGCGGGCGCTATATCGATCCGGAGCTGGCCGACCGCATGGTCTTCGAGGTCGGCCTGACCGATTCGCGGCCGCCCCATGCACTGCTGTCCGAGCGCGAGTTCTCGGTGTTCGAGCGCCTGGTGCGCGGCGAGGGGGTCAACGAGATCGCCCTGCACCTGTCGGTCAGCAGCAAGACCATCAGCACCCACAAGGCGCGTCTGATGCAGAAGCTCAATCTGCATTCGGTGGCCGACCTGGTGAAGTACGCGGTGGAGCACAAGCTGCTCTAAGGTTTTCCCTCACCCCTAGCCCTCTCCCGAGGGGAGAGGGGATAAGGATGTGCCGGCCTTTTGACCCGTGCACCCCTCTCCCTCTGGGAGAGGGGCAGGGGTGAGGGTCTTCTCAGCAGCTCGCACCTTGTAGGGCGATCCCTACACGCCGTCGTCCTGCCGCCTTATAGCAATCTCTCCTCGCGCCCGATTTGCGCCGTCTGCGCGTCTTCCTAGTCTTACCGCACGGCAACCAGAACAAGGGTGCGGCAATGGCCGAGAATGCTTCCAGCGATGTGCTCGTCAGTTTCAAGGGCGTGCAGAAGAGCTACGACGGCGAAAGCCTGATCGTCAAAGACCTCAACCTGGACATCCGCAAGGGCGAGTTCCTCACCCTGCTCGGCCCGTCCGGCTCCGGCAAGACCACCAGCCTGATGATGCTGGCCGGCTTCGAGACGCCCACCGCCGGGGAAATCCTCCTGGCCGGGCGCTCGATCAACAACGTGCCGCCGCATAAGCGCGACATCGGCATGGTGTTCCAGAACTACGCGCTGTTCCCGCACATGACGGTGGCCGAGAACCTGGCTTTCCCGCTCAGCGTGCGTGGCATGAACAAGACCGATGTCACCGAGCGGGTCAAGCGTGCGCTGTCCATGGTGCAGCTCGACAGCTTCCGCAACCGTTACCCGGCGCAGCTCTCCGGCGGCCAGCAGCAGCGCGTGGCGCTGGCCCGCGCGCTGGTGTTCGAGCCGCAACTGGTGCTGATGGACGAGCCGCTGGGCGCCTTGGACAAGCAGCTGCGCGAGCACATGCAGATGGAGATCAAGCACATCCACCAGCGTCTGGGTGTGACCGTGGTCTACGTGACCCACGACCAGGGCGAGGCGCTGACCATGTCCGATCGCGTGGCGGTGTTCCACCAGGGCGAGATCCAGCAGATCGCCCCGCCGCGCGACCTCTACGAGGCGCCGAGCAACACCTTCGTCGCCCAGTTCATCGGCGAGAACAATCGCCTGGCCGGCGAACTGGTGGCCCGCGATGGCGAGCGCTGCACCGTGCGCCTGGCCCGTGGCGAGCAGGTGCAGGCGCTGGCGGTGCGGGTCGGCGCGCCGGGCGAGCCGGTCAGCCTGTCGATCCGCCCCGAGCGGGTACGCATCAACGGCGCCAGCGAGAACTGCGCCAACCGTTTCAGCGGCCGGGTGGCCGAGTTCATCTACCTGGGTGACCACGTGCGCGTGCGCATGGAGGTCTGCGGCAACCCCAGCTTCTTCGTCAAACAGCCGATCGCCGAGCTCGATCCCGCCCTGCGCGTGGGCGATGTGGTGCCGCTCGGCTGGCATGTGGAACACGTCAGGGCGCTCGATCCGCAGCTCGCGGATTGATGGCGCCACGCCTTACCAACCCTGCACTCTGGAGAACAACAATGAATACAGCCGTTCGCAGTACCTTCCGTCTCGCCGCCCTGGCCATGGGGCTGGCCGGTGCGGCCCAGGCCATGGCCGCCGATCTGACGGTGATTTCCTTCGGTGGCGCCAACAAGAACGCCCAGCAGAAGGCCTTCTACCAGCCGTGGGAAGCGGCCGGCAAAGGCAAGATCATCGCCGGCGAATACAACGGCGAGATGGCCAAGGTCAAAGCCATGGTCGACACCAACAGCGTGTCCTGGCACCTGGTGGAAGTGGAATCGCCGGAACTGGCCCGTGGTTGCGACGAGGGCCTGTTCGAGGAGATCGACCCCGCACTGTTCGGCAACGCCGACGACTTCATCGAGGGCGCCATCCAGCCCTGCGGCGTGGGCTTCTTCGTCTGGTCCACCGTGCTGGCCTACAACGCCGACAAACTGGCCAGCGCGCCGAGCGGCTGGGCCGATTTCTGGGACGTGCAGAAATTCCCGGGCAAGCGCGGCCTGCGCAAGGGCGCCAAGTACACCCTGGAGTTCGCCCTGATGGCCGATGGCGTGGCGCCCAAGGACGTCTACAGCGTGTTGGCCACCAAGGAAGGCCAGGACCGCGCCTTCAAGAAGCTCGACGAGATCAAGCCGAGCATCCAGTGGTGGGAAGCCGGCGCCCAGCCGCCGCAGTTCCTTGCCTCCGGCGACGTGGTCATGAGCTCGGCCTACAACGGCCGCATCGCCGCCGTGCAGAAGGAAAGCAACCTGCAGGTGGTGTGGAACGGCGGCATCTACGACTTCGACTCCTGGGCCATCCCGCGTGGCGCTAAGGACGGCGACGCCGCCAAGGCCTTCGCCGCCTTCAGCGTGCAGCCCGAGCAGCAGAAGGTCTATTCCTCGAACATCGCCTACGGCCCGGCCAACAAGAAGGCGGTCGAACTGCTCGACCCGGCGCTGCTCAAGGACATGCCGACCACCCCGGAAAACATCGCGGGCCAGGTGCCGATGAACGTGACTTTCTGGGCCGACTTCGGCGAGCAACTGGAACAGCGTTTCAACGCCTGGGCGGCGAAGTAAGTCTCCCGTGCAGTGCCCCCTTCTTCTGAAGGGGTTTGGTAGGAGGAAGGTTCCCCCGTTCCTCTCGAACCCTCGCCCGCAGTTGGGCGAGGGTGCTTTATCCCGGTTTTCTGGAGCCTGCGATGGCCACTACCGCTACCCTCACCGACGCATCCGGCCCGACCCTGAAGCAGAAGCTGGCCCGTGCCGAGCGCATCAACCGGCTCAAGGCCCAGGGCCTGATCCTGCCGCTGCTGGTGTTCCTCTTCGCGGTGTTCCTGCTGCCGATCGGCATCCTGCTGTACAAGAGCGTGGAGAACCCCGAGGTGGTCGGCAGCCTGCCGCGTACCGTCGAGGCCATTTCGGCCTGGGATGGCCGTGGTCTGCCGGACGAGCCCGTGTACCGCGCCCTGGCCGACGACCTGGCCGAAGCGCGCAAACAGCAGACCATCGGCGATCTGTCCAAGCGCCTGAACATGGAACTGGCCGGCTACCGCAGCCTGATGGCCAAGACCGGTCGCGCGCTGCCGTTCAAGCAGCAGCCGCAGTCCTACAAGGACGCCCTGGAAAACCTCGACGAGCGTTGGGGCGACCCGGCCTACTGGCAGGTGATCCGTCGCAACAGCTCCGCCTTCACCCCCTATTACCTGCTGGCCGCCCTCGACCATCGCATCGACGATCTCGGCGAGCTGGCGGCCGCCACGCCGGACCAGGCCATCTACCTGGACATCTTCGCCCGTACCTTCTGGATGGGTGTGGTGATCACCGTCATCTGCCTGCTGCTGGCCTATCCGCTGGCCTACCTGCTGGCCAACCTGCCGACCCGCAGCAGCAACCTGCTGATGATCCTGGTGCTGCTGCCGTTCTGGACCTCGATCCTGGTGCGGGTGGCGGCCTGGATAGTGCTGCTGCAGTCCGGCGGCCTGATCAATGGCGCGCTGATGGCCATGGGCATCATCGATAAGCCGCTGCAACTGGTGTTCAACCGCGTCGGTGTGTACATCTCCATGGTGCACATCATGCTGCCGTTCATGATCCTGCCGATCTTCAGCGTGATGAAGGGCATCTCGCCCAGCTACATGCGCGCGGCGATCTCCCTCGGCTGCCATCCCTTCGCCAGCTTCTGGCGGGTGTACTTCCCGCAGACCCTGGCCGGCGTCGGTGCCGGTTGCCTGCTGGTGTTCATCCTGTCCATCGGCTACTACATCACCCCGGCGCTGCTGGGCAGCCCGAGCGACCAGATGATCAGCTACTTCGTCGCCTTCTACACCAACACCACCATCAACTGGGGCATGGCCACGGCCCTCGGCGGCCTGCTGCTGCTGGCCACCATGCTGCTCTACGTGGTGTACAGCTGGCTGGTCGGCGCCAGCCGCCTGCGGCTTGGATAAAAGGCCTGCGTAGCAGGTCCGCTGATGACCCTCGCCCCTCCGGGGAGAGGGTGCCCACAGGGCGGGAGAGGGGAGTTGCCAACGCCGCCCTCTCCCCCAGCCCCTCTCCCGCAAGCGGGAGAGGGGCGTTGATTGGAGAATGCAGATGCTGAGCCCCTACAAGTCCCCCATCGAGCGCGCCTGGTTCTGGACCCACCGCAGCCTGTGCGCGCTGGTGCTGCTGTTCCTGATCCTGCCGGTGCTGGTGATCATCCCGCTGTCGTTCAACTCCGGCAGCTTCCTGGTCTACCCGCTGCAGGGCTTCTCCCTGCGCTGGTACGAAACCTTCTTCGGCTCCGCCGAATGGATGCGCGCGCTGAAGAACAGCCTGATCGTGGCGCCGGCGGCGACCCTGCTGGCCATGGTCTTCGGCACCCTGGCGGCCATCGGCCTGACCCGTGGCGAATTCCGCGGCAAGGCGCTGGTGATGAGCCTGCTGATCTCGCCCATGGTCGCCCCGGTGGTGATAGTCGGCGTGGCCAGCTACCTGTTCTTCGCCCCGCTGGGCCTGGGCAACAGCTACACCGGACTGATCCTGGTGCACGCGGTGCTCGGCGTGCCCTTCGTCATCATCACAGTGTCGGCCACCCTGCAGGGCTTCAACCACAACCTGGTGCGCGCCGCCGCCAGCCTGGGCGCCTCGCCGCTGCTGGCGTTCCGCAAAGTGACCCTGCCGCTGATCGCCCCCGGGGTGATTTCCGGTGCGCTGTTCGCTTTCGCCACCTCGTTCGACGAAGTGGTGGTGACCCTGTTTCTCGCCGGCCCGGAGCAGGCCACCCTGCCGCGGCAGATGTTCAGCGGCATCCGCGAGAACCTGTCGCCGACCATCGCCGCCGCCGCCACCCTGCTGATCGGCTTCTCCATCCTCCTGCTGCTGACCCTGGAGTGGCTGCGCGGGCGCAGCGAGAAGATGCGCACCTCATTGCCGGAATAGCGCTCGACCATGGTCGATGCGCTCGACTGACGCATGACAGCGGCCGCCAGGGCTCACTCAGGCTACAATCGCGCCACCCTGATTCAAGCCTGAGGCCGCCATGCAACCCTTCGCCATCGCTCCGTCGATCCTCTCCGCCGATTTCGCCCGCTTGGGCGAGGAAGTCGACAAGGTCCTCGCCGCCGGCGCCGACATCGTCCACTTCGACGTGATGGACAATCACTACGTGCCCAACCTGACCATCGGCCCGATGGTCTGCGCCGCGCTGCGCAAGTACGGCATCGCCGCGCCGATCGATGCGCACCTGATGGTCAAGCCGGTCGATCGCATCATCGGCGACTTCATCGAGGCCGGTGCCAGCTTCATCACCTTCCACCCCGAGGCCAGCGAACACATCGACCGCTCCCTGCAGCTGATCAAGGCCGGCGGCGCCAAGGCCGGTCTGGTGTTCAACCCGGCCACGCCGCTGGACGTGCTCAAGTATGTGATGGACAAGGTCGACATGATCCTGCTGATGAGCGTCAACCCCGGTTTCGGCGGGCAGAAGTTCATCCCCGGCACCCTCGACAAGCTGCGTGAAGCGCGTGCGCTGATCGATGCCAGTGGCCGCGAAATCCGCCTGGAGATCGATGGCGGGGTCAACGTACAGAACATCCGCGAGATTGCCGAAGCGGGTGCCGACACTTTCGTCGCCGGCTCGGCGATCTTCAACCAGCCGGACTACAAGGCCGTGATCGACGCCATGCGCGCCGAGCTGGCCCAGGTGCGCGCGTGATACTGGAGCTGTTTCGCGGCGAGCTGCCGCGCCTGGTGATGTTCGACCTCGACGGCACCCTGGTCGACTCGGTGCCCGATCTGGCCGCGGCGGTGGACAGCATGCTGCTGCAGCTGGGGCGCGAGCCGGCCGGCGTCGAGCGCGTGCGCCACTGGGTCGGCAACGGTGCGCGCGTGCTGGTGCGCCGCGCCCTGGCCGGCGATATCGAGCATGCCGCCATCGGCGAAGAGCAAACCCTGCAGGCGCTGGAGCTGTTCAACGAGGCCTATGCCGGCAGCCATGCGCTGAGCCGGGTCTACCCGGGCGTGGTCGGTGCCCTGGACTGGCTGTACGGTGCCGCCGTGGAGCTGGCGCTGGTCACCAACAAGCCGGAGCGTTTCGTCGCCCCGCTGCTCGACGAGATGGGCCTGGGCGGTTACTTCCGCTGGATCATCGGTGGCGACACCCTGCCGCAGCAGAAGCCCGATCCGGCCGCGCTGCTGCATGTGCTGCACCTGGCAGGCGTTGCGCCCGAGCAGGCCCTGTTCGTCGGCGACTCGCGCAACGATGTGCTGGCCGCGCACGCCGCCGGCGTGACCTGCGTGGCGCTGTCCTATGGCTACAACCATGGCCGGCCGATCGCCGAAGAAAATCCGGCGCGGGTCATCGACGACCTGCGCCAGCTGCTGCCCGGTTGCGCGGGGGAGGGCGCTGGGGTAATGTCCCCGGACTCCTCCGATCACCCACCGCACGAGACAGCATCGTGGTAGTTGCCCACAAACACTGGATGAAACTGGTCAAGGCCCTGGCCCGCTGGCGCTGGCGCGCCTGATTTCCTCCTGGCCGGTCGTTCCGGCGCGTTTGTCCGACTCCCGTTTACCCTCCTCACGAGGCTGTGTGCATGACCCGCGAAACTCTTTCCCGCGAAGCCTTCCTGCGTTTGGCCGGCGAAGGCTACAACCGCATTCCGCTGGCCTTCGAGACCCTGGCCGATTTCGACACCCCGCTGTCGATCTACCTCAAGCTGGCCGATACCCCCAATTCCTACCTGCTGGAGTCCGTGCAGGGCGGCGAGAAGTGGGGCCGCTACTCGATCATCGGCCTGCCGGCGCGCACCGTGCTGCGCGCCCATGGCCACCACGTCAGCGTCAGCGTCGACGGCGTCGAGACCGAGAGCCTCGACTGCGAGGACCCGCTGGCTTTCGTCGAGCAGTTCAAGGCGCGCTACAAGGTGCCGACCATCCCCGGCCTGCCGCGCTTCAACGGCGGCCTGGTTGGCTACTTCGGCTACGACAGCGTGCGCTACGTGGAGAAGAAGCTGGCGCAGTGCCCCAATCCCGATCCGCTGGGCACGCCGGATATCCTGCTGATGGTCTCGGATGCGGTCGTCGTCTTCGACAATCTGGCCGGCAAGATGCACGCCATCGTCCTCGCCGACCCGGCGCAAAGCGATGCCTACGAGCAGGGCCAGGCCCAGCTGCGCGAGCTGCTGAACAAGCTGCGCCAGCCGATCACCCCACGCCTGGGCGTGGACCTGGCCAAGGCCGCCGGTCCGGAGCCGGACTTCGTCTCCAGCTTCAAGCGTGACGACTACGAGGCGGCGGTCGGCGCGATCAAGGAATACATCCTGGCCGGCGACTGCATGCAGGTGGTGATTTCCCAGCGCATGTCGATTCCGTTCAACGCCGCGCCGATCGATCTGTATCGCGCGCTGCGCTGCATCAACCCGACGCCCTACATGTACTTCTTCAACTTCGGCGACTTCCACGTGGTCGGCAGTTCGCCGGAGGTGCTGGTGCGGGTCGAGGACAACCTGGTCACCGTGCGCCCGATCGCCGGCACCCGCCCGCGCGGCGCCAGCGAGGAGGCCGATATCGAGTTGGAGAAGGACCTGCTGTCCGACGCCAAGGAGCTCGCCGAGCACCTGATGCTGATCGACCTGGGCCGCAACGACGTCGGCCGCGTGTCCAGCACCGGCACGGTGAAGGTCACCGAGCAGATGGTGATCGAGCGCTATTCCAACGTCATGCATATCGTCTCCAATGTGACGGGGCAGCTGAAGCACGGCCTCAGCGCGATGGACGCCCTGCGCGCCATCCTGCCGGCCGGCACCCTGTCCGGTGCGCCCAAGGTGCGCGCCATGGAAATCATCGACGAGCTGGAGCCGGTCAAGCGCGGCGTCTACGGCGGTGCCGTGGGCTACCTGGCGTGGAACGGCAATATGGACACGGCTATCGCCATCCGCACCGCGGTGATCAAGGACGGCGAGCTGCACGTGCAGGCCGGCGCCGGCATAGTCGCCGACTCGCAGCCGGCGCTGGAGTGGGAAGAAACCCTGAACAAGCGGCGCGCCATGTTCCGCGCGGTCAGCCTCGCCGAACAGTCCGTGCAGTAAGGGAGACGCCAACATGCTGCTGATGATCGACAACTACGACTCCTTTACCTACAACGTGGTGCAGTACCTGGGCGAGCTGGGCGCCGATGTCCACGTGATCCGCAACGACGAGCTGACGGTGGCCGAGATCGAGGCGTTGCAGCCCGAGCGCATCGTCGTCTCGCCCGGCCCCTGCACGCCGACCGAGGCGGGGGTGTCCATCGCGGCCATCCTGCACTTCGCCGGCAAGCTGCCGATCCTCGGCGTGTGCCTCGGCCACCAGAGCATCGGCCATGCCTTCGGCGGCGACGTGGTGCGCGCGCGCCAGGTGATGCACGGCAAGACCAGCCCGGTATTCCACCAGGACAAGGGCGTGTTCGCCGGCCTCAACAGGCCGCTGACCGTGACCCGCTACCATTCCCTGGTGGTCAAGCGCGAGACCCTGCCAGACTGCCTGGAAATGACCGCCTGGACCCAGCATGAAGACGGCAGCGTCGACGAGATCATGGGCCTGCGCCACAAGACCCTGAACATCGAGGGCGTGCAGTTCCACCCGGAATCCATCCTCACCGAGCAGGGCCACGAACTGCTGGCCAACTTCCTCAAACAACAAGGCGGAGTGCGCTGACATGGAGATCAAGGAAGCCCTCAACCGGGTGGTCAACCAGCTGGACCTGACCACCGCCGAGATGCAGGACGTGATGCGCCTGATCATGACCGGCCAGTGCACAGACGCGCAGATCGGCGCCTTCCTCATGGGCATGCGCATGAAGAGCGAGACCATCGACGAAATCGTCGGCGCCGCCACCGTCATGCGCGAACTGGCCTCGCCGGTGCGGATCGACGCCGAGCGCCTGGTCGACACCTGCGGCACCGGCGGCGACGGCATGAACGTGTTCAATGTCTCCACCGCTGCGGCGTTCGTCGTTGCCGCGGCCGGCGGCAAGGTGGCCAAGCACGGCAACCGCGCGGTGTCCGGCAAGAGCGGCAGCGCCGATCTGCTGGAGGCCGCCGGGGTCTACTTGAACCTCAAGCCCGAGCAGGTGGCGCGCTGCGTCGAATCCGTCGGCGTCGGCTTCATGTTCGCCCCGGCCCACCACGGTGCCATGAAGCACGCCATCGGCCCGCGTCGCGAGATGGGCCTGCGCACCCTGTTCAACATGCTTGGGCCCATGACCAACCCGGCCGGGGTCAAGCACCAGGTGATCGGCGTGTTCAGCCAGGCGCTGTGCCGGCCGATGGCCGAGGTGCTGCAGCGCCTGGGCAGCCAGCATGTGCTGGTGGTGCATGCCAGCGACGGCCTGGACGAGATCAGCCTGGCCGCGCCGACCCACGTCGCCGAGCTGAAGAACGGCGTGATCAGCGAGTACCGCATCCAGCCCGAGGACTTCGGCATCAAGAGCCAGAGTCTGATCGGCCTGACCGTCGAGGACGCAGCGGATTCGCTGGCGCTGATCCGCGACGCGCTGGGCAAGCGCAAGACCGAGAACGGCCAGAAGGCCGCCGACATGATAGTGCTCAACGCCGGCGCCGCGCTGTACGCCGCCGACCTGGCGACTAGTCTCAAGGAAGGCATGCAGCTGGCGCAGGACGCCCTGCACACCGGCCTGGCCTGGGAGAAACTGGACGAGCTGGTGTCCTTTACCGCTGTATTTCGCGTGGAGAACGAAGGGTGAGCATTCCAACCGTGCTGGAGAAGATCATCGCCCGCAAGTTCGAGGAAGTGACCGAGCGCCTAGCGCGGGTCAGCCTGGCCGAGCTCGAGGCGCAGGCGCGCGGCGCCGATGCGCCGCGCGGCTTCGCCCGCGCCATGCAGCAGCGCGTGGCCAGCAAGCAGGCGGCGGTGATCGCCGAGATCAAGAAGGCCTCGCCGAGCAAGGGCGTGCTGCGCGAACACTTCGTGCCGGCCGAGATCGCCAGGAGCTACGAGGCCGGTGGTGCCGCCTGCCTGTCGGTGCTGACCGACATCGACTTCTTCCAGGGCGCCGACGAATACCTGCAGCAGGCCCGCGCGGCCTGTGCGCTGCCGGTGATCCGCAAGGACTTCATGGTCGACCCCTACCAGATCATCGAGGCCCGCGCGCTGGGCGCCGACTGCGTGCTGCTGATAGTGTCCGCGCTGGACGATGCACGCATGGTCGAGCTGGCCAGCGTGGCCAGGGAGCAGGGGCTGGACGTGCTGGTGGAAGTGCACGACGGCGAGGAGCTGGAGCGTGCGCTCAAGCATCTGGACACGCCGCTGGTGGGCATCAACAACCGTAACCTGCATACCTTCGAAGTCAGCCTGGAAACCACCCTCGACCTGCTGCCGCGCATCCCGCGCGATCGCCTGGTGGTCACCGAGAGTGGCATCCTCAGCCGCGCCGACGTGGAGCTGATGGAGATCAGCGAGGTCTACGCCTTCCTGGTCGGCGAGGCCTTCATGCGCGCAGATGAGCCGGGGGCCGAGCTCAAGCGCCTGTTCTTCCCCGATGGCAAGCGCGTGGTGCAGGGCGCCGATCCGGACTGATTTACTCCGGGCTGCAGAAACAAAAACGCCGCTGATTCAGCGGCGTTTTGCATGGCGCGAGATACTCAGCGGGTGCCGTAGACCACCATGGTCTTGCCCTTCACATGCACCAGGCCCTGCTCCTCCAGTGACTTGAGCACACGTCCGACCATCTCCCGCGAGCAGCCGACGATGCGGCCGATTTCCTGGCGGGTGATCTTGATCTGCATGCCGTCCGGGTGGGTCATGGCGTCCGGTTGCTTGCACAGGTCGAGCAGGGTGCGCGCGACGCGGCCGGTGACGTCGAGGAAGGCCAGGTCACCCACCTTGCGCGTGGTGTTGCGCAGGCGGTCGGCCATCTGGCTGCCCAGGGCGTAGAGGATCTCCGGATCCTGCTGGGTCAGCTCGCGGAACTTCGCGTAGCTCAGTTCCGCGACCTCGCATTCGGTCTTGGCCCGTACCCAGGCACTGCGTTCCTTCTCCTGGCCTTCGCGTTCGAACAGGCCCATCTCGCCGAAGAAGTCTCCGGCATTGAGGTAGGCGATGATCATCTCGCGACCATCGTCGTCCTCGATGAGAATGGTGACCGAGCCCTTGATGATGAAGAACAGGGTTTCGCAACGATCCCCTGCATAGATGATGGTGCTTTTGGCCGTGTAACGGCGGCGGTGACAGTGCGCGAGCAGCTTGTCGATGTTCTTGATCTTGGGTGTGAGGGTAATAGCGACCATGCCCGAGTCCCGAAATTAGTGTAAGCCTTTGTCCAACAGGCGAATTTCTTATTAGTTATCCGAACAAGTGTGCCAGTTATCCGCCGCCAGCTTAACAGACACTGTAGGGCCGACAATGCGAAATTGCGACATAGTCAACACTGATGGCCAGTTAGCATGCCCGAACTGAGCGCTGGGGCGCTGTGCTAAGCTAGCCGACTTTTTCGGGACGGGAGTCTGGCGATGAAAGCACGCATTCAATGGGCCGGCGAGGCCATGTTCCTCGGCGAGTCCGGCAGCGGCCATGTCGTGGTGATGGATGGCCCGCCCGAAGCCGGCGGTCGCAACCTGGGCGTGCGGCCGATGGAGATGGTGCTGCTGGGCCTGGGCGGCTGCAGCAATTTCGATGTGGTCAGCATCCTGAGGAAGGCTCGCCAGCCGGTGGAGAGCTGCGAGGCCTTCCTCGAGGCCGAGCGCGCCGACGAGGATCCCAAGGTGTTCACCAAGATCCACCTGCACTTCGTGGTCAAGGGCCGCGGGCTGAAGGAACCCCAGGTCAAGCGCGCCGTGGAACTGTCGGCGGAGAAGTACTGCTCGGCCTCGATCATGCTCGGCCGTGCCGGCGTGGAAATCAGCCACGACTACGAGATAGTCGAGCTGGGCTGAACCGGTCCATATGAAAAGGCGCCTTGGGGCGCCTTTTCGTTTTCTTCAGATCCGGTAGGTGCTCTTGGTCATGACCTTGGACAGCAGGCTCATGCCCAGCTTGACCGGGGCCGGGAAGCGCAGGCCGCCCGCCTCTATGGCACTGGTCGAGTGCTGCTGCTCGTCCTCGCGCATCTGCTCGAGAATCGCGCGGGTCTTGGCGTCGCCCAGCGGGATCTGCTCCAGGTGCTCGTCCAGGTGTTTGACCACCTGGTCCTCGGTGGCGGCGACGAAGCCCAGGCTGACCCTGTCGCTGATCAGCCCGGCCACCGCGCCGACGCCGAAGGACAGGCCGTAGAACAGCGGGTTGAGCACGCTCGGGTGGCTGCCCAGCTCGCGGATGCGCTGCTCGCACCAGGCCAGGTGATCGACTTCCTCGTCGGCCGCGTGCTCCATGGCCTCGCGCACTCGCGGCAGCCTGGCGGTCAGCGCCTGGCCCTGGTACAGCGCCTGGGCGCAGACCTCGCCGGTGTGGTTGATGCGCATCAGCCCGGCCACGTGGCGGGCCTCGTCCTCGCTCAGTTCGGCGTCGCCCTGCAGTATGGCCGGCGAGGGTCGCGCCGGCGCGCCGCTGAACGGCAGCAGGGTGCGCATGGCGGCATCGGCCTGGATCAACAGGCGGTCTAAGGGGGAAAACTGGCGTTGGCTGGTCATGGCCATCTCCACGGAATGCATGGGCGCAGTTTACCCGAAGCGCGAGGCAGTTTTTTGACCCGCGACAAGGCGACTCAGCCCGGTGGCCAGTGCAGCTGTCGCTGGCCGAGCACATGCATATGGATGTGCTGCACGGTTTGCCCACCCAGGTCGTTGCAATTCATCACCAGGCGGAAGCCCTCGGCGCAGCCCTGCTCCATGGCCAGGCGCTGGGCGGTGTAGAGCAGATGTCCGGCCAGTGGGCGGTCGGCCTCGGTGAGTCGGTCGAGGCTGGCGATGTGGCGCTTGGGGATCACCAGGAAATGCACCGGCGCCTGCGGGCCTATGTCGTGGAAGGCCAGCAGCTGGTCGTCCTCGTAGAGCGTGCGGGCCGCTATCTCGCCGGCGACTATGCGGCAGAACAGGCAGTCCATGAGCTTTCCTCCTGCGGCTTTGGGTATCCTGCGAGTCTAGTACCGCGCAAGGAGTGGCTGTGAAGAACGACGTACACGATCTGGGGCTGGTCCTGGAGTCCCGCGTCAAACTGGTGGTGATCGAGTCCTGGGACGAGCCACGGGTGCTGGAGACCCTGACCTCGCTGGCGATCAAGCGCGGCCTCGGCATCTATACCTGGGCGGTGACCGAGGGGCTGCAGCGCCTGGGCTTCGGCGGCGAGCCGGTGGGCGAGCTGGACAGCCGCGAGCCGGAGCAGGCGCTGCGCCTGATCAAGGCCGACCCGACGCCGAACCTCTATGTGATGTGTGACCTGCACCCCTTCCTCGCCGACAACCCCAAGCTGGTGCGCCTGCTCAAGGAGATCGCGATGAACGAGGCACCGCACAAGCCGACCCTGGTGCTGGTGTCCCACGCGCTCAAGCTGCCGGCCGAGGTGCAGCGGCATGCCGCGCGCTTCAGCCTGGCCCTGCCCGGCGAGGAGGAGCTGCTGGCGCTGGTGCGCGAGGAGGCGGCGCGCTGGAGCGAACGTAACCGTGGCGCGCGGGTGCGCACCGACAATCGCACCCTGCAGCAGGTGGTGAAGAACCTGCGCGGCATGAGTCACGCCGAGGCGCGCACCCTGGCGCGCAGCCTGATCTGCGACGACGGCGCCATCACCCAGGAAGACCTGCCCGAGCTGAACAAGGCCAAGTTCCAGTTGCTCGACATGGAGGGTGTGCTCAGCTTCGAGCACGACACCGCGCGTTTCGCCGAGGTTGGCGGCCTGGTCAACCTCAAGCGCTGGCTGGGCGAGCGCCAGGATATCTTCCTCGGCGGCAAGGCCATGGACATGCCGCGCGGCATGCTGCTGGTCGGCGTGCAGGGGGGCGGCAAGAGCCTGGCGGCCAAGGCGGTGGCCGGTCTGTGGGGCTTGCCGCTGCTGCGGCTGGACTTCGCCGGGCTGTACAACAAGTTCTTCGGCGAGACCGAGCGCAATTTGCGCGAGGCGCTCAAGCTGGCCGAGCAGATGGCGCCCTGCGTGCTGTGGATGGACGAGATCGAGAAGGGCCTGGCCAGCGGCGACAACGACGGCGGCGTCAGTCAGCGCGTGCTCGGCACCCTGCTGACCTGGATGGCCGAGCGCAAGGCGCCGGTGTTCATGGTCGCCACCGCCAACAGCATTCACCGCCTGCCGCCGGAGCTGGTGCGCAAGGGGCGCTTCGACGAGCTGTTCTTCGTCGATCTGCCGGACGCGGCGGTGCGCGCGGAGATCTTCGCCATCCACCTGCGCCGGCGCGAACTGGAACCCGAACAGTTCGACCTGGCGGGTCTGGCCGCGGCCTGCGAGGGCTTCACCGGGGCGGAGATCGAGCAGGTGGTGGTCAGTGCCCTGTATGCGGCCCAGGCGCGTCAGCAGTCGGTGAGTCAGGAGCTGCTGCTGGCCAATATCCAGGGCACGGCGCCGCTGTCGGTGGTGATGGCCGAGGACCTGGCGGCGCTGCGCGCCTGGGCCGACGGGCGCACGGTGAGCGCCGGCTAGGCCTGCTCGACGCCGGCGCGCGGCAGGAGCGGGCGGATCATGCGCATGCTCAGCCGGCGCACCAGGGCTCTTGGAGTCAGGCGCAACAGCTGCGGCAGCAGGCGCTGGCGCCAGTCGGGAATGATGATCGCGCGGTTCTGCTCCAGGCCGCGCACGGCGGCCAGGGCGATGCGCTCCGGGTTGGCCATCCGCCCGTGCCGCTCCAGGCCGGCGCTGTGCAGGCCGGCACGGCGGAAGAAGGCGGTGGCCACCGGTCCCGGGCAGAGCACCGAGACGCCCACGCCGAAGGGCGCCAGTTCGCTGCGCAGCGCCTCGGAGAAGTGCAGCACATAGGCCTTGCTGGCGAAGTAGTTGGCCATCAGCGGCCCCGGCTGGAAGGCGGCCAGGGACGCGACGTTGAGGATCTGCCCGCCACCGTGAGCCTTCATCTCGGCGCCGAGGGCATGGCAGAGCCGGGCCAGCGCCAGCACGTTGAGCTCGATCAGCTCCTGCTCGCGGCGCCAGTCCTGCTCGACGTACGGCCCGGCGCTGCCGATGCCGGCATTGTTCACCAGCAGGTCGATGCGCCGCTCGCCCTGTTCCAGCTCGTGGAGCAGGCCGCTCAGCTGCAGCGGTTCGCTCAGGTCACAGACGCGCAACAGCGCCTCGACGCCGAAGCGCTGGCTCAGTTCGCAGGCGATGCTTTCCAGGGCGTCGCGCTGGCGCGCCACCAGGATCAGGTTACGCCCGCGCCGGGCCAGGGCCAGGCCGAGGCCGCTGGAGGCCCCGGTGACCAGGGCGTAACCGTCGCTCATTCCTGATACTCGGGCATGCCTTCCAGCATCTGTTCGGCCTGCTGGGCGCTTTCGACATAGTCCTGGTATTGCGGGATGGCGATGGCGGCGAGGATGCCGACGATCACAGGGAGCAACAGCCAGCCGAAGGCGAGCACCTTGACCGCGGTGCTGTTGGGCGGCGGCGGCGGTCCATAGCGATTGGCTTCGGAGCTGCCCGGCACCACCAGCATGAGGATGGCGATCACCATGTTGGCCACCGGCACCAGCATCAGCAGCCAGAGCCAGCCCGACCAGTTGAGGTCGTGCAGGCGCTGCACGCCGATCTGCACGCTCACCACCATGGCGGCGATGACGACGGCGGCCAGCAGCAGGCCGCCGACCACGGGGGAGACGGACATGGCGATCAGGGCCGGCACGTAGAGCAGCATGAACAGCAGCGTCATCACCGCGGACCAGCCCAGATAGCGCACCCGGCCTATCCGGCCGTTGACGGTGAAGACTTTCAGCGGACCGTATTCTGGCAGCGCTTCGCCGACTTCGGCCTTGGGCGTGCTGTAGGGCGATGGTTGCTCCGCAGCGGCCGGTGCAGCGGGTGCGCTGGCCGCCAGCTGCGCCTGGCGCGCCAGGTACTTCTCGACGATGATGCCGCAGGCGGCGCACTCGGCGGCCTTGACCTGCCTGTGCCCGCATTTGGGACACTCCATCTCGCCGCTAGCGTCTTGCGCGGCCGGTTCGGCGGGGCGCTGATCGTCGCCATCCACCAGGCTGAGCCCCACGGCCATGTCCTGCTCCTTGCGCACCAGGGCGCCGGCCTTCTGCAGCGCCGCCAGGTACTTGTCGGCTTCCGCCTCGGCCAGGTCGCGCTTGAGCGCCACCGGCGAGCCACTGAACAGCGCATCTATCTTGCTCTGGTCGCTCTTGAACAGGCGGGCCAGGTTGTCTTTCACCGTCTCCAGCGCCATCTCCGGCATCAGCTGGCCGTCGAAGACAATCTTGTAGCGTGCTTCGCTCATACTGCGTCCCTGTCTGCGTTATTGAATGGCTAGAGCCTAGGAGCTTTGCCGGGCGCGGACAAGCAAGCGCCCGGGCAAATTCCCGCTCAGCGCGGCCAGTGCTGGCTAAGCGACGCGGAGCGTCCCTGGGCGGCGCGGTACTCGGCGTCGAGGCGGGCGACCAGTTCCGCCACGCTGGGCAGGTCGTCGATGCCGCCGACGCCCTGGCCGGCGGACCACACGGTCTTCCAGGCCTTGGCCTCGTCGTCCACCGGCTTGAGCTTCTCGCCGTAATTGATGTCGCCCTTGTCCTGCAGGCGCTTCAGATCGTAGCCGGCCTTCTCCAGGCTCTGCCGCATGAAGCTGGCCGGCACGCCGGACACCGCCGGGGTATGCACGATGTCGGCGGCGCGGGCGCCGAGGATCATCTGCTTGTAGGCCTCGTCGGCGTTGCTCTCGCGGGTGGCGATGAAGCGTGTGCCCATGTAGGCCAGGTCGGCGCCGAGCAGTTGGGCGGCGAGCACCTCGTGGCCATGGTTGAGGCAGCCGGAGAGCAGCAGGGTCTTGTCGAAGAACTGGCGGATCTCGGCGATCAGGGCGAAGGGGCTCCAGGTGCCGGCGTGCCCGCCGGCGCCGGCGGCCACCGCGATCAGGCCATCGACTCCGGCCTCGGCGGCCTTTTCCGCGTGGCGGCGGGTGGTGACGTCGTGGAACACCAGGCCGCCGTAGCCGTGCACCGCGTCCACCACCTCCTTGACCGCGCCCAAGCTGGTGATCACCACCGGCACCCTGTGCCGCTCGCAGATGGCCAGGTCCGCCTGCAGACGCGGATTGCTGCCATGCACGATGAGGTTGACCGCGTAGGGCGCCGACTCGGCCGTCAGGCCGGCCTCGATCTCCTCCAGCCAGGCCGCGAAACCGGCGCTGTCGCGCTGGTTCAGTGCCGGAAAGCTGCCCAGCACGCCGCTGTGGCAGCAGGCCAGCACCAGTTGCGGGTTGGACACCAGGAACATCGGCGCGGCGACCACCGGCAGGCGCAGGCGCTGATCGAGCAGGGCGGGCAGGGACATGGTCTTTCCTCTCGTCGTTGTCAGAAGGGTTTCACCACCACCAGGATCACGATGGCCAGCAGGAACAGCACCGGCACCTCGTTGAACCAGCGGTAGAACACATGGCCGCGAACGTTCTCGCCGCGGGCGAAACGCTTGAGCTGGGCGCCGCAGACATGGTGATAGCCGACCAGCAGCAGCACCAGCAGCAGCTTGGCATGCAGCCAGCCCATCTGCAGCCAGGCCGGATTCAGATAGAGCAGCCAGGCGCCGAAGGCCAGGGTGGCGAGCATCGACGGATTCATGATGCCGCGGTACAGCTTGCGCTCCATCACGCAGAAACGCTCACGGCTGGGCGCGTCCTTGGCCATGGCGTGATAGACGAACAGGCGCGGCAAGTAGAACAACCCGGCGAACCAGCAGACGATGGCGATGATGTGCAGGGCCTTGACCCAGAGATAGAGCATGGACGGCATCCGGCGGAGGTTTGCCGTCGATAGTAGAGAAAGCCGCGCCCGCGCGTCACCCATAAGGTTGGCCGGCGCCGCCCGGGGCCTTATCATCGGCAGTCTTTCTCAACGGTCGCGCAGCGGGGGTATGCAATGGTCAAGGTCGGAATAGTCGGCGGCACGGGTTACACCGGCGTGGAGCTGCTGCGTCTGCTGGCCCAGCATCCGCAGGCCGAGGTGGCGGTGATCACCTCGCGCTCCGAGGCCGGAGTCCGGGTCGCCGACATGTACCCCAACCTGCGCGGTCACTACGACGAGCTGGCCTTCAGCGTGCCGGACGTGGCCACCCTGGGCGCCTGCGACGTGGTGTTCTTCGCCACCCCGCACGGCGTGGCCCATGCCCTGGCCGGCGAACTGCTGGCGGCCGGCACCAAGGTCATCGACCTGTCCGCCGACTTCCGTCTGCAGGATGCCGAGGAGTGGGCGCAGTGGTACGGCCAGCCGCACGGCGCGCCCGAACTGCTGCCGGAGGCGGTATACGGCCTGCCGGAAGTCAATCGCGAGGCGATCAAGGGGGCGCGCCTGATCGCCGTGCCCGGCTGCTACCCGACCGCCACCCAGCTCGGCCTGATTCCTCTGCTGGAGGCCGGCCTGGCCGACCCGAGCCGGCTGATCGCCAACTGCGCCTCCGGTGTCAGCGGCGCCGGTCGCGGCGCCAAGGTCGGCTCGCTGCTGTGCGAAGCCAGCGAGAGCATGATGGCCTATTCGGTCAAGGGCCACCGTCACCTGCCGGAGATCAGCCAGGGCCTGCGCCGCGCCGCCGGCGGGCCGGTCGGCCTGACCTTCGTGCCGCACCTGGCGCCGATGATCCGCGGCATCCACGCCACCCTGTACGCCACCGTCGCCGATCGCGGCGTGGACCTGCAGGCGCTGTTCGAGAAGCGCTATGCCAACGAGCCCTTCGTCGATGTGATGCCGACCGGCAGTCATCCGGAGACCCGCAGCGTGCGTGGCGCCAACGTCTGCCGCATCGCCGTGCATCGCCCGCAGGGCGGCGAGTTGGTGGTGGTGCTGGCGGTCATCGACAACCTGGTCAAGGGCGCCTCCGGTCAGGCCGTGCAGAACATGAACATCCTGTTCGGTCTGGACGAGCGCCTGGGTCTGGCCCACGCCGCGCTGCTGCCCTGATCTTGCCCGCAACCGCGGCACGTTGAATTCGTCGCGCTCGCGGCCCTCTAAGCAACAGGTGCGCGGGCTCGCGCCGCTGCACAATAATTGACCGATTTACTCGGGTAAGTGGATAATGCCGCCCCTGTGGTATGCAACATGGCGCCGGGCGCCGGGAGAACAGCAAGATGAGCGTCGAGACCTTCACTCCAACCCCCCTGATCTTCACCCAGGGCGCGGCGAACAAGGTGAAGAGCCTGGTCGATGAGGAGGGCAACCCGCGCCTGAAGCTGCGCGTGTTCGTCACCGGCGGCGGCTGCTCCGGCTTCCAGTACGGCTTCACCTTCGATGAGGAGGTGGCTGAGGACGACACCATAGTCGAGCGCGAGGGCGTCAGCCTGGTGGTCGACCCGATGAGCTTCCAGTACCTGGCCGGCGCCGAGGTGGACTATCAGGAAGGCCTGGAAGGTTCGCGCTTCGTGATCAACAACCCCAACGCCACCACCACCTGCGGTTGCGGCTCGTCCTTCTCGATCTGAGTCCGCCGCAATGAACGAGGCCGCGCCTGTGCGCGGCCTTTTCGTTTGCGGCTAGGCCGGGTAGATGGCGCCGAGCACGCGCGGCCCTCGGGCGCCGCTGACGCTGGGGCGGTTGGCCGCAATGCGCTGCAGACAGCAGTGAGCCAGCCAGGCGAAGGCCATGGCCTCCACCCAGTCCGGCGGCACGCCGCGCGTGGCGGTGCTGGCCACCTTGCAGCCCGGCAGCAGTTCCTGCAGGCGCCGCATCAGCATGCCGTTGTGCGCGCCGCCGCCGCAGACCAGCAGCTCGCCGGTGTCTGGCTGGGCCTGGCGCAGCGACTCGACGATGCTGCGCGCGCTCAGTTCCAGCAGGCTGCGCTGGACATCGGCGGCGGGCAGTTCGGTGAAGGAGGCCAAGTGGCGTTCCAGCCAGGACAGATTGAACAGCTCGCGACCGGTGCTCTTCGGCCCCGTGCCGGCGAAGTAGGGATCGCCCAGCAGGCGGCCCAACAGCGCCTCGTTCGGGCTACCGCTAGCGGCCCAGGCGCCGTCGCGGTCGAAGCTTTCGCCGCGGATCTTGCCGATCCAGGCGTCCAGCAGCACGTTACCCGGCCCGCAGTCGAAGCCGCGCACCGGCTGACCGGGGGCGATTAGGCTGAGGTTGCTGAAGCCGCCGATATTGAGCACGGCGCAGGGGATGTCCGCATGCTCGAACAGCGCCTCGTGGAAGGCCGGTACCAGCGGCGCGCCCTGGCCGCCAGCGGCTACGTCGCGGCGGCGGAAGTCGGCGACCACCTCGATGCCGGTCAGCTCGGCCAGCAGGGCGGGATTGCCGATCTGCACGGTGAAGCCGCGCGCCGGCTCGTGGCGCACGGTCTGGCCGTGGCTACCGATGGCGCGGATATCGCTCGGGCCGAGTCCTTCGCGCTGCAGCAGTTCATGGATGCCGGTGGCCGCCAGTTCCACCCAGTGCCGTTCGGCGATGGCGGCGCGCGCCAGCTCGTCCGGCCCCGGCGCGCACAGTGCCAGCAGCTCGGCGCGCAGCTCGGTCGGCATGGGTAGGTAGTGGTGGGCGAGCAGGCTGGGCTGGCTGTCCTGCTGGATCAGGGCGATGTCCAGCCCGTCGAGACTGGTGCCGGACATCACCCCCAGGTAGCGCGGCATCTCAGGGCTGCTTGGCAGAGGCCAACAGGGTGGCCTTTTCCTGATCCATGCGTGCCATCAGCGGCTTGCTCAGCTGCAGGAAACGCTGTTTCTCGCTGCGCGCGATGGGGTCGGCCATCGGCAGCTTCTGGCTGAGCGGGTCGACATGGCGGCCGTTGACCTGAAACTCGTAGTGCAGGTGCGGCCCGGTGGACAGGCCGGTGGTGCCGATATAGCCGATGATCTGCCCCTGCTTGACGCTGCCACCGGTGCGGATGCCCTTGGCGAAGCCCTGCATGTGCGCGTACAGGGTGCGGTAGCTGTTGCCGTGCTGGATGATGACGGTATTGCCGTAACCGCCCTTGCGCCCGGCCAGCTGTATCCGGCCATCGCCGGCGGCCTTGATCGGGGTGCCGCGCGGGGCGGCGTAGTCCACGCCCTTGTGCGCGCGAATCTTGTTGAGAATCGGATGGCGGCGGCCCATGGAGAACTTCGAGCTGATGCGGGCGAAGTCCACCGGCGTGCGGATGAACGCCTTGCGCATGCTGGTGCCATCGGCGTTGTAGTAGCTGGTGACGCCCTGCTTGTTGGTGTAGCGCACGGCACTGTAGGTCTTGCCGCGGTTGGTGAAGCGTGCCGAGAGGATATTGCCGCTGCCGACGCGCTTGTCGTTCACCACCTGCTCTTCGTAGATCAGCTCGAATTCGTCACCTTCGCGGATGTCCAGGGCGAAGTCGATGTCGTAGCCGAAGATGTTGGCCAGGTCCATGGTCAGGCTGTGCGACAGCCCGGCGCGCTTGGCCGACAGGAACAGCGAGCTGTTGATCACGCCGTGCGCATAAGCGGTGCGCACGTCGGGTTTGACCAGTTCGCGCTTGAAGGCGAAGCCCTTGTCGCTGCGGTTCAGGGAGATGCTTTCCAGGTCGCTGAGCCTGCTGCTCAGGCGCTCCAGCTTGCCATCGTCGGTCAGTTTGAAGTCCAGAACCTGGCCGACGTGCAGACGGCCGAAGCGCTTAGCCTCCTTGCTGCTATTCAGGGCTTCGTGCAGTGCGTTGGCGTCCAGGCCGACCCGCGAGAACACGGTCGACAGCGTATCGCCGTTGGCGACGGTGACGCTCTTCTGCAGCGGGTCTGTGGCTTGGGTGGGCTGGCTATCTTCGTTGTTCTTGTTCGCGTCTGCTCGGGCGCTGTTCTTGTTGTCGGTGAGTCGGGTGGCGAAAGGCGACTGACGATCCCCATCGGGCTGGCCGGGTCGGAGATCGTCCTTCTCCTGCACTACCTGCTCGGAGCCGTTGTCCAGCTCCAGATTGAGGTAGGTCTTCTTCGCCTCGACTTCGCGCGATGGGAACACCAGCAAGGCCAGGCTCAGCAGCGCCGCTACGCCGCTGGCCGCCAGCAGGTGGCTCCGCGGATAGGGCGGGGCTTTGGGTACGGAATGCGTCATGGCTCAGGGTGTTTCTTGGAAGAATGCATTAACTGATTAAAATATAATCAAATTTCTCTGTAGGCAACCCTGGCGCCAGATTATCGGCCAGGCGGTCCCTCGGCCGCAGAGCTTGTAATTGGTCATTGATCTTGTATGTTTGGTTCCCTTTTCGGTTAGCGAGTGGCGACGAGTCCTGTCATGAAGTCGGTAGAAGAGCAGCTGACGCTGATCAAGCGTGGCGCGGAAGAGGTTCTGGTCGAGGCCGAACTGGTGGAGAAGCTCAAGCGCGGTGAGCCGCTGCGGATCAAGGCGGGCTTCGACCCGACCGCGCCGGACCTGCACCTGGGGCACACCGTGCTTATTAATAAGCTGCGCCAGTTTCAGGAGCTTGGTCATCAGGTGATCTTCCTGATCGGTGACTTCACCGGGATGATCGGTGACCCCAGCGGCAAGAGCGCTACCCGTCCGCCGCTGACCCGCGAGCAGGTATTGGCCAACGCCGAGACCTACAAGGCCCAGGTATTCAAGATCCTCGATCCGGCCAAGACCGAGGTGGCCTTCAACTCCACCTGGATGGATCAGCTGAGTCCGGCGGATTTCATTCGTCTGGCCTCCCAGTACACCGTGGCGCGCATGCTCGAGCGCGACGACTTCCAGAAGCGTTACGAGGGTAGCCAGCCGATCGCCATCCACGAGTTCCTCTATCCGCTGGTGCAGGGCTACGACTCGGTGGCGCTGCGCGCGGACGTCGAGCTCGGCGGCACCGACCAGAAGTTCAACCTGCTGATGGGGCGCGAGCTGCAGCGCGCCTACGGTCAGTCGTCGCAGTGCATCGTCACCATGCCGCTGCTCGAAGGCCTGGATGGCGTGAAGAAGATGTCCAAGTCGCTGGGTAACTATGTCGGCATCCAGGAGGCGCCGGGCGTCATGTACAACAAGCTGGTGTCGATGCCCGACTCGCTGATGTGGCGTTACTTCGAGCTGCTGAGCTTCCGTTCCATGGAAGAGATCGAGCAGTTCAAGGTCGAGGTGGACAAGGGCGCCAATCCCCGCGACATCAAGATCAAGCTGGCCGAGGAGATCGTCGCGCGCTTCCATGGCGAAGAGGCCGCGGCAACCGCGCACCGTTCCGCGGGCAATCGCCTGAAGGATGGCGAGCTGCCGGACGATCTGCCGGAGGTCGAGCTGCTCTCTATGGAGGATATGCCGATCTCGTCCGTCCTTAATAAGGCAGGCCTGGTAAAGAACGCGGCCGCCGCCCGCGACCTGCTGAATGCCGGCAGCGTGAAGGTGGATGGCGAGGTGGTCGATCGCGGCTTCGTCTTCAAGCTGGGCTCCGTGCATGTCTGTCAGGCCGGGAAGAAGGCCTTCGCACGTATCTCCCTGAAAGCAGAGTGAAAATCTTTGCACAAAGGAGTTGACGGCGCGGATTAGATCCTTAGAATGCGCACCACTTCCGGCGCGGTCCTCTCGGAAAACTCCTTGAAAATCAAAGAGTTGATCCGAATGAAGGGTTGCGCC